>JAGBYO010000079.1 GCA_017628735.1 Alistipes sp.
ATTAATTTGTAAAACATTGAAAATTAGGATATAACCTATGGAGAATTTGGAAAAGTTGATTAATACGATTGTTGAGGCTATTGACGACAAGAAAGGTAAGGGTATCGTGTCTTTGGATTTGTCGGGCTTTGATGGCGCTATTTGCTCAAATTTTGTGGTATGTCACGCCGACTCAACCACTCAGGTAGATGCTATCTCGGCAGGTATCGAAGATAAGGTGTTCGAGGTGATGGGCGAGTGGCCTGTGCGTGTTGAGGGTCGTCAGAACGCCTTTTGGGTGGCGATGGACTACAGCGATGTCATCGTACATATCTTCCAGACCGACCTTCGCGACTACTACCGTTTGGAGGAGTTGTGGGCAGATGCGCCAATGAAGCGTTATGAGTTTGGTGACTAATGATCGAAATTATTAAGCCTAAGTGTAAGATAAAGATTTTGAGAGAAAGTTATGGCTAACGAAAAACAGAAAATGCCCCCGATGCGAGCTGGCTTCAGCTTTATGTGGTTTTGGGGCTTTGTATTGCTACTTATTGTAGGTTACACCCTCTTTGGTGAGCGTGAGCAGCGCCCCATTGAAGGTGACTGGAATATGGTCTCGGAGCTTGTCGAGAGGGGATATGTTGACCGTATCAATGTCCTCGACAAGGAGAAGGCTACGGTATTCCTTACCGAGGAGGCGCAGAAGGCATTGGCGGATGATGACCGCTTCAAGAACCTTCCCTCGACTGGCGCACACATTCGTTTCAATACGGGTGGCGATGTTCAGTATTTTGCCGAGCAGATCGAGAAGGCTGAGGCTGCAGCTCAGGAGCAGGGCGTTGATGCCCAGCCCGTTATTGTCAAGTACGACCGCACAGAGCGTGGTTGGGTCGACTACTTTGTTGAGTTCCTGCCCTGGTTGCTTATCATCGTGGTGTGGATATTCTTTATGCGCTCGATGATGCGTGGTGCTGGCGGCGGTGGCGGTGGCAACATCATGAATGTTGGCAAGGCGCGTGCACAGGTATTCGACAAGGACAAGAAGAAGCGTGTGACATTCAAGGATGTTGCGGGCTTGGAGGAGGCCAAGATTGAGATTATGGAGATTGTCGACTTTTTGAAGAAGGCCGACAAATATAAGGCTCTCGGTGCTAAGATTCCGAAGGGTGCACTTTTGGTAGGTCCTCCGGGAACAGGTAAGACCCTCTTGGCTAAGGCTGTTGCTGGTGAGGCAAATGTTCCCTTCCTCTCGATGTCGGGTTCCGACTTTGTCGAGATGTTTGTGGGCGTGGGTGCTTCGCGTGTTCGTGACCTCTTCGACCAGGCAAAGAAGATGGCGCCTTGTATCGTCTTTATCGACGAGATTGATGCTATCGGCCGTGCCCGTGGCAAGAACTCTGGCTTCTCGGGTAACGACGAGAGGGAGAATACCCTCAACCAGTTGCTTACCGAGATGGACGGTTTCCAGACCAATGCCGGTGTTATCGTCTTGGCGGCAACCAACCGTGTCGATATCCTCGACAAGGCGTTGATGCGTGCTGGTCGTTTCGACCGTCAGATTGAGGTGGGCTTGCCCGATGTCAAGGAGCGTAAGGAGATTTTCGATGTGCATCTCAAGAACCTTAAGCTTGACGATAAGCTCGACAGAGAGTTCCTTGCCAAGCAGACCCCAGGTTTTGCAGGTGCCGATATTGCTAATGTATGTAACGAGGCGGCACTTATCGCTGCGCGTAACAATAAGGATAGTGTAACACAGGAGGACTTCCTCGCCGCCATCGACCGTATCGTAGGTGGCTTGGAGCGTCGTAATATGCCTATGAGCCCCGAGGAGCGCCGCTCTACGGCTATCCACGAGGCGGGTCACGCCGTTGTTATGTGGCGTTTGAAGAATTGCGACTCGGTACTTAAGGTGACGATTATCCCTCGTGGTCGCTCGTTGGGCGCTACTTGGTACTTGCCCGAGGAGCGTGCCAACCACAATGTCGAGCACTTTATGCACAAGATGGCGGGTATGCTCGGTGGTCGTATTGCCGAGCAACAGTTGATGAATATCACCTCGACAGGTGCTCTCAACGACTTGGAGCGCACAAGCCAGATGGCCTATGCTATGGTTGCCTATTACGGTATGAGCCCCAAGGTGGGTAATATCAGCTTCTTCGACTCTACGGGTCAGCGCGACACCTTCACAAAGCCCTTCTCGGAGCGTACTGCCGAGCTTATCGACGACGAGGTGCGCCGCTTGGTTGATGAGGCGGTGGCTACCACTCGTCGCATTATCGAGGAGGAGAGGGCGAATATCGAGCGCCTTGCCGATATGCTTATCGAGAAGGAGACAATCTTCAGCGAAGATATTGAGTCGATTCTTGGCCGTAGTGCTCAGCAGATTGAGCGCGACAAGCGTGAGGAGGCCGAGAAGGCAAAGGAGGCTGATAAGGAGAAGGAGAGTGGCATTGAGCTTACCCCTGAGCCCACCGTAACCTATGTTATCGAGCCCTCGGCAGAGGAGACAACTAACGAAAACTAAATAAAACGGAGCTTTTATGAGCGATAAACTGAAGAACTTTTTGGTGCGCACAGCCAGTGGCGCTGTGATGCTTGCTGTGGTGCTTGGTGCTGCTACGAGCATATACACCTACGCCCTGCTGCTACTGCTTATCACCGTTGTTGGTATGTGGGAGTACTACAAAATAGCTGCCTCGGCTGGCTGTCAGCCTCAGCGTATTGTCGGCATGGTTGCAGGCATTGTGCTCTTTGTGGCCTCGTTCTTCGTCTTCGAGGGTCTGGCCACCGCATCGCGCCCCGATGCCGATATGGCTTTCGGAGGTTTTATCTATGTGCTTCTGCTTATCGGCTCAAGCTTCGTGGTCGAGATATTTAAGGTCTCGGAGACTCCTTTGCGCAATATCGCCTCGACACTTTTGGGTGTTTTCTATGTGGCATTGCCTATGTCGCTGATGCTCTTTATACCGCTTATGCTCTCGGGTGGAGTGTGGTATGGCTGGTACTTCCTCTTCTACCTCTTTATCGTCTGGGGCAACGATGTCTTTGCCTACCTTGTGGGCATTACGCTTGGTCGTCATCGCTTGTGTGAGCGTATCTCTCCTAAGAAGTCGTGGGAGGGATTTTTCGGAGGCATCGCAGGTGCTATGGGCGTAGGCGCTCTGGGCGCTTGGTTGCTCGATGGCAGTTATGTGCTATGGCTCGGCTTGGCTGCTGTGGTGGCCATATCTTCGGTCTTTGGCGACTTGGCAGAGTCGATGTTCAAGCGTGAGGCTGGCATCAAGGATTCGGGCAACTTTATCCCCGGACACGGCGGTATGCTCGATAGGTTTGATGCACTGTTGCTCTCGTCGTTCTTCGCCTTTGCCTACCTTGCCATTATGCTTTTCTAACCTGATACTAACCTAAAAACTACACTATATGAAGATTAACAAAGAGGGTTACCGAATTATCGGAGTTACGGGCATCTGCTGCCTTGCCATCTGGTTCTTTGCCTACTTCTTTATCGACAGTTGGGCAAGTTTCATCTGGTTTATGGCTGCTCTGTTGCTCGTCTTTTGGTTCTTTGTTGCCGCCTTCTTCCGTGAGCCTCGCCGTGTGCAGATTCACGATGACGAGCTTATCTTCTCGCCTTGTGATGGCCGTGTTGTCGTTACCGAGGTTGTCCACGAGAAGGAGCATATCGACTGCGAGATGATGCAGATTTCGATCTTTATGTCGGTTACAAATGTGCATATGAACTGGTTGCCCGTAGGCGGTGTTGTTGAGTACTTCAAGCACCACCACGGCCGTTTCCTTGTTGCTTGGCACCCTAAGTCATCGACCGAGAATGAGCGCACCACGACCGTTGTCCGCCTTAAGGATGATCGCCGTGTGCTTATTCGTCAGATTGCAGGCTTCGTAGCACGCCGTATCGTGTCGTATGTCAAGGTTGGCGAGCCTATGGCGCAGAATAGTGTCTTGGGATTTATCAAGTTTGGCTCAAGGGTTGATATCCTTATCCCGAAGGATTCGGAGTTGTTTGTAGAGATTGGCGACCCCGTTATCGGCTCGCAGACACCTATTGCACGCCTAAAGCGAAATAACTAAGCTAAAACATTAGGGGGAAGATGGAGAAGGGCATATCATTGGATAGGGTGCTTAAGGGCATCGTAACTCTTACGCTTGTTGCCGCCGTGCTATTCGTAGTATGGTACTTTTGGCGTATCATCCTCTATGTCTTGCTCTCGGCCGTGTTGGCTATCGTCGGTCGACCCTTGGTGCGCTACCTCGCTCGCATAAAGGTGGGCGGTTGGCAGGTACCTCGTTGGCTTGCTGCTGCCGTTACACTCGTTATTATGTGGGTTGTTGCAGGTGGCCTATGTGCTCTATTCCTACCCTTGGTCTTCGATAAGGTCAATTCGCTCACGACGCTCGACTGGAATGGTGTCTTGGCATCTATCGAGGAACCGTTGCAGCGCTTCCAGAACTCGATGTCCGACTTCTTTGCCGTTCCCGAGGCCAATATCGGCGATATGATTCGTCAGTATATCCTGTCGAATGTCGATATTAACTTTATGCGCACCTTCTCGTCGGTATTCTCTGTGTTTACTACGGCAGGTATCTCAATTTTCTCGGTGTCATTTATCACCTTCTACTTCCTCAAGGAGGATGGCTTGTTCTATAAGATGGTCGCTGTCTTCTTCCCTGAGCGCTATCGCGAGAATCTGTTCCACGCTTTGGACTCAGCCATCGCTCTTCTCTCGCGCTACTTCGGTGGTCTTATGGTTGAGAGCCTATTGTTGATGACCATCATATCTTCGGCTATGATGCTGTGGGGTATGCGCTTTGATAATGCCCTTATCATCGGCCTTATTATGGGTGTTATGAACCTTATCCCCTATGCGGGACCCTTTATCGGAGGTATGGTTGCGGCGGCTACGGGTATTATCGAGCCTATCGGTGGCGATGTCGGCCATACGGTACTCGTTATCGGCCTTACTATCATCGTCGTTAAGCTCGTTGATGACTTTATTATTCAGCCCACGCTCTACTCGGAGCGTGTTCAGGCTCACCCGTTGGAGGTATTTCTTGTTATCTTGGTCGGTGGCTATGTCGGCGGTATGTGGGGTATGTTGCTCGGTATTCCGCTCTATACTATCTTCCGTGTCTTTGCTCGCGAGTTCTTCTCGGAGTATGCCTTGGTGCGCCGCATTACGGGGCAGATGCGCGAATAAATTGTTTGTATGTACGAAATTGAAGCTATTGTAATACACGGCCGTAAGCTTGGTCGTGACCTCGGTTTCCCCACGGCAAATATGGCCGTTGAGGGCAACCACGATATCGAGTATGGCGTATATCGCTCGTCGGTCGAAGTTGATGGCGTGCGCTATCGTGCGATGTCGAATCTCGGTGTGCGCCCATCTGTTGATGGCTCGGTGTTGCGCCTCGAAACACATATCATAGGCTACGAGGGCGACCTCTATGGCCGTAAGCTCACTATCCGTTTAGAGGAGAAGTTGCGCGATGAGCGCAAGTTTGAGTCGCTCGATGCCCTACGCGACCAACTACGAAAGGATTACGATATGGTCATTTCAAAGAGCGAGGATTGCTAACAACTAAAAGCTAAAAACTATAAAATACAATTTTCTTTTTTTCGTTTTCCCTATGAAAAAGAAAAGAAGAAAATTTATCCTCCTTTAACCAAGGGTTATCCTCAAAATATTGCTTAGGTGTGTAGTGATAACCACACTTATCAATACGATTACACTTACCTACCTTATCATTGATATATATATTATTCATAATGATATTGATATTATTACTTTTTCATTTTTTCAAAAACATAGGGAAAATGAAAAAATGAAAAAGACTACTCTTTATTTAAAAGGTTGTGTACACTTGCAACACTTTTATACCCCAGTTCCTCGGCAATCTGTCGATAGCTCTTGCCCTCCTCGCGCAATTTATCAACCCGATTTATCAACAGCTACACACTTTGGTAATTCGGCAAATTTTCGTATCTTTGCCTTGAATATCGACTATACGCAAATTATGCTACTACAAGATAAACTAAAATCATACACCGTAATACTCGCCTCGGCATCGCCACGAAGGCGCGAACTGCTTAAGGCAGCGGGAATTACATACCGCTTAGCCGAAAAGTTTGAGTGTGACGAGACATACCCCGCAACGCTTCCCACCGAGGAGGTTGCGCCCTATCTCTCGTTGCTCAAGAGCCACTCCTATCCCACGCCACTTGGCTATGGTCAGTTGCTCATCACCGCCGACACAACGGTAATCCTCGGCAACGAGGTATTGGGCAAGCCCGCCAACGAGGAGGAGGCAAAGGCTATGCTCCGCAAACTATCGGGCAGAGAGCACTCCGTGATTACGGGCGTAACACTCCGTATGGACAACCGTGCGCAGACATTCTCGGCACGCTCCGTAGTGCGCTTCACCGACCTCACGGACGACCAAATCAACTACTATGTCGAGAACTACCACCCATTAGACAAGGCGGGTGCCTACGGCATTCAGGAGTGGATAGGCTATGTAGGTATCGAGCGCATCGAGGGCTCGTTCTTCAATGTTATGGGTCTTCCGATTCAGCGCCTATGCCGTGAGATTGAGGCATTTATCGAGGAGTTGCCATCGTGCTGCTGCTACTAAAGAGAGTTGTTAGTTTTTAGTTGTTAGTTATTAGATTCTAACAACTAAAGTCTAAAAACTAAAAACTAATTGTACATTTAATCTAAAACTATATGAAACGAACCTTACTTATCATCGCGTTGCTCTTTGCAACGACATTTTCGGCTTATGCCGACAAGGGTATGTGGCTGCCGTCGCTTATCTCGTCGCGCATCAAGGATATGAAGTCTAAGGGCTTCAAACTCTCTGCCGAGGACATCTATTCTATTAACCAAGCATCGCTCAAAGACGCTGTCGTATTGTTCGATGGTGGCTGTACAGGTGAGATTGTCTCTGAGAAGGGTCTGCTTCTCACCAACCACCACTGTGGCTACGATGCTATTCAGGCGCTCTCGTCTGTCGAGCATGACTACCTCACCAATGGCTACTGGGCTCAGTCGCACGCCGAGGAGCTACCCTGCCGAGGCCTTAAGGTCGATATTCTTGTGCGTATGGAGGAGGTTACCGACCGTCTTGCAGCGGGCGAAACAAAGGCCGACATCATCGCCAAGGCCGAGGCCGAGGGTGTGGGCTACCGCGCTACGGTAGAGTCGATGTACTACGGCAATATCGCCTACCTCTTCATCTACCGCCAGTACTCGGATGTGCGCCTTGTGGGCACACCCCCCACCACTATCGGTAAGTTTGGCGCCGACAACGACAACTGGATTTGGCCACGCCACACAGGCGATTTCTCAGTATTCCGCATCTACGCCAACGAGAACAACGAGCCCGCAGAGTATAGCGCCGACAACAAGCCCTACAAGCCTGCTCGCCACTTCGAGATCTCTACCGAGGGCATCAATGAGGGCGACTTTACGATGATTTACGGTTTCCCCGGCAACACCCAGGAGTATATCACCTCGGATGCCGTGGAGTATATCGCCGAGACCTCAGACCCCACGAAGATTGCACTACGCACACAGCGCCTCGATATCATTGGTGCTGCACAGGCGCAGTCACCCGCAGTGCGTATTCAGTATGCAGCGAAGCACGCCAATATCGCCAATGCTTGGAAAAAGTGGCAGGGCGAGGTTAAGGGCATCAACCGCCTCGGCACCTACTCAAAGAAGGTAGCCTACGAGGAGCGTTTCCGCAAGGAGAATCCCGAGAAGGCATACTTGCTCGACTCACTCGCTGCAGCCTACGAGCGCAACCGCGAGGGCTATTTCAACTACGAACTATACACCGAGACCTTGCGTGGCATCGAGCTTCAGCAGGTGGTGAATATCGCCCGCTCAACACGCCTTAGCGATGAGCAGAAGATGGCAGCTGCCGAGCTCTTCTACAAGGACTTCGTCGTTGCCGTAGACCGCGACTTGGCAAAGGCGATGCTCAAGGCTTATGCCGAGATGGGCACATTTATCTCGGAGGAGTTGAAGGCTCTGTTCGAGGCACACGGCGGTGCCGAGGGCTATGCCGAGTGGCTCTACGACAACACCAAGTTGGGCACTATCGAGGGCTTCAACCTCGCAACAATCGAGAGCGACCCCATAGCCGAGTTTGTCGATGCCGTAGCACCTATACAGCAGCGCATCCGCCCCTACACCTACCGCAACTTCAGCAACATCCCCGATATCGAGCGTTGGTTCCGCCCCTATGTCAAGGCGTTGATGGAGTGGGATAAGAAGCGTGCCTTCTTCCCCGATGCCAACCTCACACTGCGTGTTGCGTATGGCAAGGTTGCGGGCTATGAGTATGCCGATGGCGAGTACCACTTGCCACAGACCACCTTGGAGGGCATCATCGCCAAGGATAACCCCGAGATTTACGACTACAATGTGCCACAGTCGTTGCGCGATGCCTATGCCAAGAAGGATTATGGTCGCTGGGGCGTTGAGCTTAACGGCAAGTACACCGTGCCTGTATGCTTTATCGCCACCAACCACACCACTGGCGGTAACTCTGGTTCGCCCGTTTTGAACAAGTATGGCGAGTTGGTAGGTATCAACTTCGACCGCACTTGGCTCTCAACGATGTCCGACATCGAGTTCGACGAGACCCTCTGCCGAAATATCATCTGCGACATCCGCTATGTATTGTTCGTTATCGACAAGGTCGGCGGCGCCGAGTGGATTATCGAGGAGATGGGAGTGTAGAGAGCAAAGAGCAAAGAGCAAAGAGCAAAGAGATTTTCTATAAACACAATTCCTTATCTTTCATCTTTGCTCTTTCATCTTTCATCTTTTTTTTCAATGAGCAAGGGCTGACCCGCGGGTCAGCCCTTCACTTTACTTCTTCTGCTTGTTGTACTCCTCCATCAGGCTCTTGCCGATGTTTACTGCAGTCTCCTCAACCGACTTGTAGGAGTCCACCGTAGCATTCTCCACCGCCTTGTAGCCATCGACTACCGCATTCTCAATCGCCTTGTAGCCATCAACAACCGCATTCTCAATCGTTACATAGGTCTTTACTGCAACCTCCTTAACACTCTTCTTTGTCATAATACTTGATGTTTTAGTTTAACTTTGTTTCGATGGTGCAAAGGTAGGGCAACGCACTACACGAATAAAGTGCCAAAATTCCGATTTAATGGACTATTATTCCGATAAGGTTGCAACATATCGCCTAAAAGTCGTGTCTTTGTGGAGCAAAAGGCGTATTTATGACATTATCGCAAACTATCGAAAGCTATATCCAAGGTGGACACCGAGGCACTACCCACTCTATGGGCGACGAATTCTCAATTATCGACAACCCATCGTTCGCCATACTACCCAATCACCCCTACCGCTCGCCACTTATCGTTGCTGTATATTGTCGTGGTGGTCGTGGCACAGGGCGCATCAATGCCAAGACCTTCGACCTTATGGCGGGAGGCTTCTTTATTGTATTGCCTGGGCAGATTACCGAGATGGTAGATATTAGCCCCGACTTCGAGGCAAGCTATATCCTTATGTCCGAGGAGTTTACATCGTCACTTACGATTGGCAACAGCTTAAATCTTCGCAATGTCGTTACCGAAAGCCCATACGCCCAGCTTTCGGCTGAGGCACGGCGAGCATTAGAGGATTATATCTCGATGTGTTGCAACACGATAGCTACGGAGCAAAACCCTCACCGCTTGGAGATTTTGCGCCTGCTGACCCACGCCTTCTTCCTCGGTCTGGGCTACTTTCTGCATAGCGCCAAAAAGGAGAGCGACGACCGTGGCACACGCCTTACCGACGACTTCCTGCGCCTTGTCGAGGAGAACTACCGTGACCACCGCGACCTAAGGTTCTATGCCGAGCAAATGGGTCTTACGCCCAAATATATATCTACAACCATCAAGCAGGCAAGTGGTCAGAGCGCCACGGAGTGGATTGAGCGCTATGTGATGCTCGATGCCGTTACGCTCCTCACCTCTACCGACCTCGCAATCAAGGAGATAGCCTATACTCTCAACTTTCCCTCGCCCTCGTTTTTCGGCAAATACTTCGCCCGCATCGAGGGCATCAGTCCCGCCAAATACCGCGAGAAGTACAAATAAAGTAGAAAAGACAGACCCGAAGGTCTGCCTTTTCTATTTAATATCAAAGTCAAGCATCGTTCGCTCGCCGATTTTTAGTTTGATATTGTCACCCACAGCGATATCGAACTTTTCGGGAGAGCCGAGGAAGATAAGGTCGCCAATGCGGAGGGTCATCTTATCCGAGAGGTGGCTGACTACCCTATCGGCCGAGAAGCGCATCGTATCGACCGACCAGCGCAGTCGCTCTATATTATTTATATATAAGGTAGCCCCCTGCAACATATCATCGCGCTGGAGCGTATCGAGCGACAAAGCTGATGAGTGGTCGAAGCCCACAGCCTCATCCCACGGCAGACCCTCACGGCGTGCCTCCTCCAACCGATCTATCGCCGTAAATGTTACGCCCGCCATAACGCCATCGATGCAGCGAGGAGCAAAGCGCTCGCCTATGCACTTTGCCAAGCGCGCAACTTTAAGCACGATATGTGGCTCGGCAACGACACGACCCACGCCATCGGGGATATAGAAGGCATCGTTGTTGCGCAGTAGCGCAGTATCTGCCTTGAGATAGAAGCGAGGCAAATCGCCCTCCTCGGAGTAGCTATTTATAATATTTATCAGTTTCATCGTTTTAGACTAATTACCATATCCTTTGCAAAGCGGTCGCTTGCACCCTCGCCACCAATCATCTGACTAAGCTCCTCAAAGTCGCGGAGCATTTTTATTCTTTTTGCTCCTCCCTCCAAGATAGCCTCAACTTCACGGCGCACCGTCTCCATATCGAGCTTCGAGCATACCAACTCACGCACCGCCTCACGGCCGAGATTGATATTTACCAACGAGATATATGGTATTTTGAGCACATAGGGGCGCAAAATCTCATAGAGGCGAGGTACACGGTAGAGCACCACCTCAGGCCTACGCATAAGCGCCGTTTCGAGGGTCGCAGTGCCCGAAGTAACGATAGCCGCCTCTGCCATAGCCAGCGTTTCGTGGGTCTGCGCACAGACATACCTCACATCGCTGCCACTGAGAAGCTCATCGTACAACGCCTTATCGAGCCACTCCACCGAAGCCACAACAAACTGTCTATCGGGGAATAGTCGCGAGATAGCCACCATATTGGGCAGGTTCTCCCTAATCTCCGAACGGCGACTACCCGCCAAGAGTGCCACGATGGGTCGCTGATCGAGGCCGTTACGCTCCAAGAACTCCTCACGCGAGGGTAGCTTAGCGTGTCGCTCAGCGATATCATCAACCAGCGGATTACCCTCGAAATGTGTCAATAGGCCGTGGCCACGAAAATATTCACCCTCGAAGGGGAAGATGGTATATAGCCTATCGACATACTTTCTGAGGCTCTTAACGCGCCACTCCTTCCACGCCCACACCTTAGGTGCAATGTAGTAGTATACCCTTGTGCCACGCTCGTGCGCCCACTTGGCGATGCGCATATTGAACGATGGATAGTCGACCAATATCACGACATCGGGGTTGAATTCCTCGATATCGCGCTTAACGGCATCTATCTGACGAAAGATAGTGCGTAGGTTTCTGAGCACATTGGCAAAGCCAAAGAACGACATATCGCGGTAGTGGAAGAGCATACCATCGCCACCCGCCGCAGCAAGCATACGCTCGCCACCGCAGAAACGAAACCTCGCCTCGGCATCCTCCTTACGAATACCGCGCATAAGCTTCTCGGCGTGAAGATCTCCCGAAGGCTCGCCAGCGATAATATAGTATCTCATCTTACTTCTCGATTAGGTCGGGGCGCAATGCCTTGGTTCGGCGCCACGCCTCCTCGTCTTGCCACTTCTCAATCTCGGCAAAGTTGCCCGAAAGGAGCACATCGGGCACCTTCCAGCCGTTAAACTCCGCAGGGCGGGTATACACAGGGGGTGCCAACAGGTTATCCTGAAAGCAATCGGTAAGTGCCGAGGCCTCATCACCAATAGCTCCGGGGATAATTCGCACCACCGAGTCGGCAATAACGCAGGCGGCCAGCTCACCACCCGTGAGGACATAGTCGCCAATAGATATCTCGCGAGTGATAAGGTGCTCACGGATGCGGTAGTCGATACCCTTGTAGTGGCCACAGAGAATGATGATATTCTTCATCAGCGAGAGGCGGTTGGCCTCGTGCTGGTTGTAGGTGATGCCATCGGGCGAAGTGAAGATAATCTCATCGTAATCGCGCTCCGACTTTAGCTTCTCGATACAGCGGAACACAGGCTCAATCTTCATCACCATACCCGCCTCGCCACCGAAGGGGTAGTCATCGACCGTGCGACGCTTATCGTCGGTGTAGTCGCGTAGGTTGTGAACATATATCTCGGCGTGTCCCGACTCCTGCGCACGCTTCAATATCGACTCATTGAGAGGCGAGGCCAACAGCTCAGGAACAACCGTAATAATATCTATACGCATAGCGCTTGTTATTTAGCCTTTGTAGTTAATCTCGTTGTTGAGCACCTCGGTAACGAAGGGGTTGTAGAGTGTTTCGTGGCCGATAGTAGACTTATCGCCATGACCGGGATAGAACTCCACATCGTCGCCCAGAGGCACCAACTGCTCCAAAATCGAGGTCATAATCCACGAGTAGTCGCCACCGGGAAGGTCGGTACGACCGATGCTCTCTCTAAAGAGCGTATCACCAGTAAACAACACCTTCTGCTCCTCGTTGTAGAGCGACACATGGCCGGGAGTGTGGCCGGGGGTCTTGATAACACGCAACTTTGTTGCACCAAAGGCTATCTCATCCATCTTGTCGAGGTCGATATCTATGGCGGGCACAGGGGCACACTTCACACCAAACATAGCGCCACTCTGCTGAGCACTATCCACCAAAAACTGGTCCTTTGACGAGCAGGCGAACTTAACGCCATAGGTCTCCTTCAGATAGCCTACGCCCATAGCGTGGTCGAAGTGGCCGTGAGTATTTACCGCCATTACGGGCTTAAGGCCTCGCTCCGAGATAAAGTCGGTAAGTTGGGCATCCTCTCTTGCCGAGAAGTTACCCGCATCGATGATGATACACTCCTTCGTATCGTCCCACACGATATAGGTGTTCTCCATAATAGGGTTGAACACAAGTTTTGCAATATTCATATTTCGCTTTTCTTTTTCGTTCGTTACTTTGTAATCTCTGCCTTAAGCACGATGTTCGCAGGGCCATCTTTCGCTGTCGAGAGCACCTGCAACACACGGTAGAAGCTACCCTCTGGCGCCTTCTTTGGCTCCATCTCTATAGTGATGACGCCCTTCTCGCCAGGCATAACCTTCTTACGCTCATAGCGCGTGGTGGTACAAGTGCAACTTGTGCGCACCTCTAGCACCACCAACGGCAAGTCGCCCATATTGGTATACTCAACATCTACCCTCTGCTTCGGCGCCTTCTGCGACAACTCACCAAGGTCGATAAGTTGTGTCGAGAGCGCAATCTTAGCGCCCTCGGGCTCGGTAGCTTGAACCACCGCCACGGCAAATATCGCCAACACAATCGCAAATAGTCGTCGCATACTACATAAGGTTAAATTTGTAGGTAATCGTGCCACCCTGTGCTGTGCGTGACGAGGGCTTAAACTTCGCCTTGCGTGCCGCCTCCAACGCCAAACGACGGAGCGTAGCATCCTGTGTCGTTGTACCCTGCTGTCGTATCTCTGCCGAGGTGACATTGCCGTTGCTGTCGATAGTAACATAGACCACCACCTGACCCGAACTCTGAAACGAGCTCGACGGCTTGGGCAGACCCTCCCTTAAGCCACGACCCTGCAAACCAGCATCGAGCTGGTCGGTGCCTTGGAGGTTGTAGCCTGCACCCTCGCCACGATGCGCCTCCTCGTCGCCATCGGGAGCTAGACGGTTGCCCGCAGCCACAGGCTCCGAGTTACCCACCGTAGGCTTAAAGAGGGCATTAGGATTTACCGTCTGTGTGCGCTCAGCCTCGCCCGAAGTCTCAACACTCGACTCTTGGCGTGCCGTAGTTTCGTGGGCAGGTGCCTTATCACGGCGCACATCAGTAGGCGCACTCTGCGACAAAGGCCGCTTAGGCTCCTCCTCGACAACCTCCTCCTCAATAACAATCTCGATAGGGGGCAGCGGTGCGGGTTTAGGCACTACTTCAAACGACAGAAGACCCATCAGCGAGAACCACAGCGCCATAACCGCAACAGTTACTCCTGCGGCAATACGGCGTGGCATTCTATCTGTTGAATCGTAATACTCCATTACTTCTTATCTTTGGTTGCAAGCACCATTTTGTACTTCTCCTCGCGTGTAAGGTCGATAATCTCGACAAGGGCATCCACCGTGACCTTCTCGTCGCAACGCAACGAGATATAGGGTTTCTCCTCCTCGGGACGGTCAACATACTCTTCGTACTTAAGTTTCAACGCAGCAGCCACCTCACCAACATCGCGGTACTCCTCGCGGCCGTTGATGATGTAGAGGTACTCCGACTCATTGTCCGTAGCAGCCACCACCGAGAGCGAAATCACCGAGGGGTCGCCCTCATCGCTCGACGACGAGGGAAGCGTAAGCTTCACAGCATTATTGGGGTTGATAAGCGTCGTTGCAAGGATGAAGAAGACCAACAGAAGGAAGATAAGGTCGGTCATCGACGAAGCCGAGAACGAAGCATCAACTTTCGAACTTCTCTTAATTGCCATAGTCTTAATGGGTTAGATTATTTTACTACGGGCTGGTTCAAAATATCCATAAAGGCGATTGATGTAGCCTCCATACGGAACACAAGCTTCTCGATACGCGCAACGAGGTAGTTGTGGGCAAAGTATGCGGGGATACCAACGATAAGACCACCTACGGTAGTCACCATCGCCACATACATACCGCCCGCCAACTGCTCCAACTCGATAGCACCCGACTGGTTAGCCGACATATCGATAAATACCTGCACCATACCTACTACCGTACCCAAGAAACCAATCATAGGCGCACCACCAGAGATAGATGCAAGCGTGGGAAGACCAACCTCGAGCTTAGCAACCTCGACATTTGCCACATTCTCTATAGCGTTCTGGATATCGCCCATAGGACGACCGATGCGCTCGATACCCTTCTCAATCATACGCGCCACGGGTGAGTCGGTACGACGGCAGAGGTCGATAGCTGCCGAGATGTTACCCTCCGAGATATAGTCGCGGATGCGGTTCATAAAGTTGTTGTCGATTGTCGTTGCCTTGCGGATAGCCAAGAAGCGCTCCACGAAGATAAAAATCATAACGCCAGCAAGTGCCACAAGCACCCACATAAGCCAGCCACCACCAAGGAACAAATCCCAAAAGCCGATAGATACGGTCTCTGCCTCGGCCTGAGCAGCAGCCTCCACGGCCTGCTGAGCAAGGGTTAGTGAATCGAGCTGGGGCACTACCTCTGTGCCCTCGACAGTCTGGGCCGCAGCCGCAGTAACAAGTGTTGTCATAATTTGAGTTAAGTTTTAGTTATTATTATTTTGTTTGTTTTCTGTTTTCGTTCTATTCCAATACGATATCCTCCTCGGCTATCGCTGGCTCTTCGTCTACTATATCAACGCTCTCCTCTTGGTCGCTATTATCATTCACGGCTCGTTTCTCGGCACGCTCCTCACGCCTCTCCTCACGCTTCTCGCGACGAGCCTTGCGGTTTTCGTTATTCTCGACACGCTGACGAATACTACGCGCCCACTCACCAAAGGTATTGAAGCTCTCGCTATAATAGAGGCCCACGCCCGACTCCTGCATACCCTGATTCTCACCATAGCGGTCGATAGTCTGCGTGAAGCCCTTAAATTTGAAAGTGCCTTCGGGGTCAATAAGCCATGTGATAAAGCCCTCGGCAACGAAGTTCGAGGCATTCTCCGCCGACTGTATCGAGGCATCCGAGAGGTAACCACCCTCTACCTCGACGATAAGGCGGTTGTTGAACCAACTCTTCGAGAAGCCGAAGTCGACCTCGTCACCCGATAGCTCGGTACGCGGTCGGTAGCGCAAGACAATATTGTAGTTGTCGCCCGAGAGCCAGTTGCTCAATTGGTTCGACAGCAATTCAAAGCCTGTCGTTGCTGACAACGAAGCACCCATAGCGCCAGTATCCTCTGCCGAGAAGCTATTGGCGGCCAACAACCACAACATCTGCGTAGCGATAGCCTGCTGGTCGTTGAGCGTAGACTGGATAACGGTCTGAATCTCGGGTGCCACATTCGGCACCTGAACATCGAAGGTTACGGTAGGCGACATCAGCTCGTCGGTAAGCTTGATATAGCAATCCACAGGCACGGCACGCGACATATCGATGCCCTGCAACGAGTTGCCGAGCAAGGGTCGTAGCGACGCCTTGGTGCTATATATCGCATCGATATTTAGCGTAGCGCCCAACGGATCACCAGTCCAATGTATCGACGAGCCAGGCACGACATCGAACTTCTTATTAAGGATATTCTGCAAGGTGAAGAGGTAGGTACCCTCCGTGATAGTGTAGTCGCCACGCATCTCGAAGATATTAGCCTTAGGCACAATGTGCATAGCCAACTGTCCCGAGCCCTTACCCTTGATAACATCGCCCACCGTGGGGTCGATGACAAGCTGAATATCTATATTGGGTAGGATGTTTAGCGCAAGGTCGATATCCATCACACTACCCATCGTATTGACTGGCCTATTCTTGCGCTCGTAGGCCATCATACGGCGAGTGAGATATGCCGAGGTATCGCGCTCCTCGGTAGCTGGCTCGGTAAACTTCACAAAGTCGGCAAACGAGGCATCGCCCTTACCCGTAAGTGGCATAAAGAAGTGGGAGTTATCCGAGCTTGTGCCCTCAACATCCATCTTCAAGCCTCGCTTATCGCCACGGAAGCTTGCACCACCCGAGGCATAGACATGGCCGTAGAAGAGGTCGTTATCCTTGCTGTCGGTATCCAAAACGAGCATATCGTGTGCCTCGATATCGATATCAAAGGTTACATTCGACAGATGTTCAAGGCTGATATCCATCGAGAAGCTACCATCGTTGCCCTCCGAGTCGTAGACCTTGACATTGTCGGCGATAAAGTGGTTATCACGCACCTCTACCCTGCCACCTGGGGCATTATATCGCGTATTGAGGTAGTCGACCTTAACTGCCATAGAGTCCACCGTAGCGCCACCATTGAGTCTTGCCTCACGGCCACGACCAACGATATTGACATCGACATCTGCCGTACCCTCGATATCGGAGATAATGCCTTTAAGGAATGGCTGCAACAACGCCAACTTCACACGCCCCATCTCGGCACGGGCATAGTAGCGGTTTTCCGAAGGCTGATAGTAGCCACGGATAACGGTATCTGCCGTAGTGCGGTCGGCGATAAAGACACGGGCACGGTTAGCCTCGAAATCCCAATTCGAGGTGATGCGTTGTGGTGGGGCTGTAATATCGTTGACCGCTATATCATCGAGGTCGATATTTGCCTCAATCTCTGGGTTATTGAGCGCCGACTTCATCGAGGCATAACCATTGGCACGACTCGAGAAGTTGTAGCCCACACGCTCGGTAAATGCCGAGAGTGGCGCAAGGTCAAAATTCTTCAAAGTAAGGCGTATCGAGTCGTTACGCGAACGCGATGCCACACCATCGACGATAAGTTGTTGCTCGGGACGAGCAATCTGGAACGAATTAATCTGTATACGCGACGAGTCGATGTCGATACCCTTTGCCGAGAGTTTCCACTGCTGAGTATCGGTCGTAAAGTGCGAGGGCGTGATATCGATATGTATCGAGCGACGCTTAGTCTGCTGATTACGGCTAAACTTAGCGCTTAGGCCGAGCATACCCGACTGCTTATCCTTCTCGTCGCGGAAGCCCGCCGTAAGCGAGATACGATTTTCGCGCGCACCTCCCGTAGCCGAGAAGTTGGGCATAACAAGACGAGAGCCCATATAGATACCCGACGAATTAATCCACATCGAGAGCGAATCACTTCGGTTGTTGATATCGATTTCGGCATTTGCCATAATAACACCACCATACTCCAGCGCCTCACTCTCGGCCTGAATCGAAATAAGGTTGCTCGAAGGGCTAAACATAAGGCTCAACTCCGTCTCTGGCGCCATCATCATACCGCCAGAGATAGCATCGAGCAAATCGTTGATGCTCTCGCCAGCACGCACCTTAAGCATCGAGTAGTCGGCAGCCGAAGCGCCCGTTACCACCTGACTACGCTCGCTGTCGTCGTAGAGCAACGGCACATAGGTTTTCAGCGAGTTGTAGATATATTTGAAAATGTCGCTATAACCCAGACGGCTCTGGAACTGTAAATCGAGGAACTCCGATGCAAGCACCACCGAGCGTGAGTTGTCGCCACCGCTAAGCTCCATGGTGAGGCGGTCGGTAGTAAGCTCCTTATCGGCATAGCGGTATACCACATCGGCAATACTTACGCCACCATCCATTTCATCGATGCTCTTACCCTCGGCACGGGCACCGAGCATAGCCGAGATAACCGACACCGAGTCGCGGCAGTTGATACCCAAGGCGTGAAGGTCGGCACGGCGCATATCTACCGAGAAGTCGTAGGTAGGTCGCTCCTCGTCAAGGCTCATAGCGCCATAGAGGTCAAACTCCAAGTTCTCGTCTTCGGAGTTTACTACCACCGAGTACTCCGAGCCCTCGACCGAGCCATCTACCTCAATATCGCGATAGCGGTACTTGCCAAAGCCGAGTCCATCAATTCGTGCATCTACATCAGCCAACAGGTCACCACCGCCCACCGTAGTCTTAGCCACAATGTGCGCATCGGCACTGCCAAGCGACTTAACATCGAGCAGATTGCCAAGTTCGAGTGATGAGGTATTAACAACGCCATCGATAGCGTAACGACTCTTTGCCGCCTTTTTGATTGTGGCATCTGCCGAAACCTTACCAACAGCCGTAGCCAAGTTACCCACCACACGGAATGAGTCAAGTCTACCACCAAATGTAGCACGCAAATCCGCTGTCGAGGCGTTGCGGATAATATCGTTCACCTTATCGGGCAGAGGCTCCTTAACGACATTGTCGATAATCGCAAGAATATCCTCGGAGGTGGTCGTAAGGTGCTTTATGCCCGCCGTATATTGCGTAGTCTGCCACTCTGGCAGGCCCTGCATACGGATTGTTGCCTCAAGGTTGGTCGCCTCACCCATATCGAGGTTATTGACCACGCCCGACATATCGCGCACCACGCCATCTATCGAGGCATCGACATTCTCAATCTTTAAGTTCCAATCCCTTAGGCCCGGAGCAAAGTATCCCAAATCGGCTGTCGAGAGCGATGAATGTTCGACACTACCCGTCATACGCACATCCTCAACAAAGTGCTTGTAGCACTCCCAGCTACCGCCCTCAATAAGGTAGCGAGGCAAGTAGATATGCGAATTGGCAGTAGAGATATCGAAGTTATCGAAGCGTATAACACCCCTATCGACATAGAAATAGGTTGATAGCGACTCTATCTCAAAGCCACTCTTCTCGCGTGCCGAGAGCGACACGATATCGGCCCACACCTTGGCTTTCGACACAGCAAAGTCCTTGATGCAGATATCAATATCGTGAATATCCATATCGTAGTAGTCGATACCATACTCAGGGTTGCGGTGCTCATTGCGCTCGTAGACAAAGCGTAGATTCTCGCCGTGTATATGGTCGATGTAGAGTTGGAATTTACTCTGTCCATTGGAATTTGAGAGACGGGCAACGATAGGTCTGATGTTCAACTCGTCCGACCCGTCAAGCTCACGCAGGCAGAAGCAGGCATCGGTAGCCTCTGCCGAGGCGATACGCAGACCATCGCGAGCAATATTGAAGCCAGAAAAGAGCGCTCGTGCTTCGCGCGCGTACAAAAGAGTGTCTTGGTCGTGGTCACGGACCAAAAAGTCCTCAACACTCACACGCGAGAGGATGTCGATATCGATACGACCAATCTCCACAGGCGCACCGATATACTCCGTAGCAAATGCCGCAGCCTTGTCCACCACATAGTTCTGCACGCTCTTTAGACTAAGTACCAAAGATATAGAAACGGGCAAAAATATCGACAACAAAATGATTGTCGATAGCACCATTCCCAATATTTTTGTAACTTTGCGCATTGAACAGGGTGATTAGCTCTAAATAGTTCAGAGCAATTAACCTACAAAAGTAATAATTTTTCTATTAAAATAGAAAAAATTTGCCAAAAAACCGCAAATAAAGTATTTCGCAATGGATATCACTATACTTGGCATCGAGTCATCGTGCGACGATACCTCGGCTGCCGTTATCAAAAATCGCACACTCCTATCTAATGTAATTGCCTCACAGGCAGTACACCAGAAGTATGGAGGTGTAATCCCTGAGCTCGCCTCGCGTGCCCACCAACAGAATATTATCCCTGTGGTAGACACTGCACTTAAGGAGGCTGGCATCACCATCGACAAAGTCGATGCCATAGCCTTCACCCGAGGCCCTGGCCTTCTCGGCTCGTTGCTCGTTGGCGTATCGTTTGCCAAGGGATTGTCGATTGCCAACAACATTCCTCTTGTCGAGGTTAACCATCTGCAAGGACACATCCTCTCGCACTTTGTAGACCTTCCCGACCGAGAGCTACCCCACCCCGACTTTCCGTTCCTCTGCCTCTTGGTTAGCGGTGGCCACACACAGATTGTGCGTGTCGACTCACCCACCGAGATGGAGATTATCGGCACAACCATAGACGATGCCGCTGGCGAGGCCTTCGACAAGTGTGCCAAGGTTATGGGTCTGCCCTACCCCGGTGGCCCTATCATCGACCGCTTGGCCAAGGAGGGCGACAGCTCGGCATTTAAGTTTGCAAAACCCCATGTCGAGGGCGAGTTTGACTACTCATTTTCAGGCCTTAAGACCTCGTTTCTCTACACTTTGCGCGATGCCGTAAAGGAGGATTCGGACTTTGTCGAGAAGCACAAGGCCGACCTCTGCGCCTCGCTACAAAAGACCATCATCGACATCCTGCTCGATAAGCTAATCAAGGCCTCGAAGGCTACAGGCATCAAGGATATCGCCATCGCTGGTGGCGTATCAGCAAACTCGGGATTGCGCAACGCCATATCGGAGGCTGGCAGACGCCGTGGTTGGCGTTGTTTCCTTCCGGAGCTAAAATTTACGACCGACAACGCCGCAATGATTGCCACGGCGGGCTACTACCGCTATATGGCGGGCGAGCTTTCGTCGCTCGATGTGTCGCCCGTAGCACGACTTCAAGACTTGTAAAATGTCTACTTCGCAACTACCCTACAACGACCACGCCACAGCCCTACGCCGTAGGCTTGGTGGTCGTGTGCAGAAGGTTGCGATAGATGCCCATTTAGGCTGCCCCAATCGAGATGGAACGCTCGGTTGGGGCGGTTGTACTTTTTGTCTTAACGAGGCTTTTTCGCCATCGTATTGCCGTGAGGCACGAAGCATAACGGAGCAGATTGAGCAAGGCATAGCGTTCCACGCCGAACGCAACCGCCAAAGCGCTCACTATCTTGCCTATTTTCAGTCGGGTACAAATACATACGCCTCGGCAGAGCATCTCCGCGCACTCTACAACGAATCCCTCAACCACCCCAAAATCTCGGGAATAATCGTCGGCACACGCCCCGATTGCATCAATTCCGAAATAGTCGATATTTTAGCCGAAATCGCCACACGGAAATATGTCGCCGTGGAGTATGGCATTGAGTCCACCTTAAACCGCACTTTACAGCGCGTAAACCGCCACCATTTGTTTGCCGATGCGGTGCGTGCCGTGGAGCTTACGCAAGGCCGAAATATCGAGATTGGAGCGCACTTCATCGTTGGTCTTCCAGGCGAAAAGCGAGAGGACATCGTCGCCCAAACCGAGGCTATCAACTCGCTCGACCTCAACTACATAAAACTACATCAACTACAAATATATCGCTCTACGGCAATGGCCGAGGAGTTTTATTTACACCCCGAAGATTTCCTCCTCTCGGGCGAATTTTCCACAGATGACTATATCGACCTTGCGATAGATATCCTACGCCATCTGCGCCCCACAACCGCCATCGACCGCCTCTTTACACTCGCCCCACGCAACCTTATTGTTCACTCTCCGTTGGGTGGCGAACGCCCCGACTCTCTGCGCAAAAGGCTCATCGAGCGAATGGAGCAAAACAATTACCGCCAAGGTGATTTGCTTTTTTAGCAAAAAATCCCTAAATTTGTCGAAATATCGACAAATAATCTAAAAACATATTAAGTATGAAACGCATTGTTCTATCGCTGGTTGCACTCTTCGTAACCGCCACTGCTGTGGCATCATCACCCGAACGCGCCATTCGCCCCATCTACCTCGACCCCGACGCACCCATCGAGGAGCGTGTGGAGGATGCCCTTAGTCGAATGACCCTCCGCGAGAAGATTGCCATTATCCACGCACAATCGAAGTTCTCATCGCCAGGCGTACCGCGTCTCGGTATCGCCGAGCTTTGGTGCACCGATGGTCCTCACGGCATCCGCCCCGAGGTGTTGTGGGACGAGTGGGAGCAGGCACGCTGGACAAACGACTCCTGCACCGCCTACCCCGCCCTCACCTGCTTGGCAGCGACTTGGAATCGTGAGATTGCCGACCTCTATGGCGTGAGCATCGGCGAGGAGGCTCGCTACCGCGAGAAGGATATCTTGCTCGGCCCCGGCGTAAATATCTATCGCACACCCTATTGCGGTCGTAACTTCGAGTATATGGGCGAAGACCCCTACCTTGCATCGGAGATGGTTGTGCCATATGTTCAGGGTGTTCAGCGACAGGGTGTTGCAGCCTGCGTTAAGCACTATGCGCTAAACAACGAGGAGCTATATCGCCATCAAGTCGATGTCGACCTCTCGGACCGCGCATTATACGAAATCTACCTCCCCGCATTCAAGGCTGCCGTGACGAAGGGTGGCGCTTGGAGCATTATGGGCTCTTACAACAAGTATCGTGGCACCTATGCTTGCCACAACGACCGTCTGCTCAACCAGATACTCAAATCGGAGTGGGGTTTTGATGGTGTAGTTGTTTCGGACTGGGGTGGCACACACTCAACCATTGAGGCGATCCGCAATGGCCTTGACCTGGAGTTTGGCTCGTGGACAGATGGTCTAAGAGAGGGTGCAAGCAACGCCTACGATATGTATTATATGGCGATGCCTTATCTCGACCTTATCGAGAGTGGCGAGGTGGGCACCGAGGAGCTTGACAACAAGGTGCGCCGAGTGTTGCGCATCACCTTCCGCACCGCAATGAACCCCTACAAACCCTACGGTGCGATGTGCTCGGAGGCACACACTGAGGCTGCTCGTCGCATTGGCGAGGAGGGCATCGTACTGCTTAAGAATGAGCGCAATAACCTGCCCATCCCTGCCGACACGAAGCGCATCTTGGTTGTTGGCGAGAATGCCGTAAAGATGATGACCGTGGGTGGCGGTAGCTCGTCGCTAAAGGTTAAGCATGAATGTTCGCCTTTGGAGGGCATCGAGCGCTACTATGCGGGCAAGGCAGAGGTTATCTGGGCTCGTGGCTATGTGGGCGACATTACGGGCGACTACAATGGCGTGGTAACGGGTCAGAATCTTGCTGACGACCGCTCTGTTGAGGAGCTTATCTCTGAGGCTGTCGCGCTGGCAAAAGATGCTGACCATGTTATCTTTATCGGTGGTCTTAACAAGAGCGATAGGCAGGATGCCGAGGGCTTCGACCGTGTGCAGTACGACCTACCCTACGCACAAGATGAGCTTATCGAGGCGTTGGCAAAGGCAACAAAGCACCTCTCGGTGGTTCTCGTCTCGGGCAATGCTGTGGCGATGCCGTGGTTAGACGATGTAGAGTCGGTGGTGCAGACTTGGTATCTTGGCTCGGAGGCGGGTAACGCCCTTGCTCGCGTACTCTCGGGCGAGGTAAACCCCAGCGGTAAACTTCCCTTCACCTTCGGCTACAAACTCGAGGACTACCCGTCACACGCCGAAGGTATGACCTTCCCCAACCCCGATATGGTGTATTATAGCGAGGATATTTTTGTTGGCTATCGTGGCTTCGAGAAGCGTGGCATAAAGCCTCTCTTTGCCTTTGGTCACGGTCTTAGCTACACCGAGTTTGAGTATAGCGACATCCGCCTATCGAAGGAGCGCATCGCCAAGGGCGAGACACTTCAACTAAGCGTAACTATCACCAACCGTGGCAAGCGCTCGGGCAAGGAGGTCGTTCAGCTCTATATCGCTGATAAAGAGGCATCTGTTGCCCGCCCAGTAAAGGAGCTAAAGGGCTTCGAGAAGGTGGCTTTGAAGGCTGGCGAGAGCAAGGTTGTAACCTTCGAAATCACCCCCGAGGCGTTGTCGTTCTACGACGATAGTGGCGAGGGCGAGTGGCGCTCAGAGAGTGGCGAATTTGAGGTGTTGATAGGCTCGGCATCCGACGATATCCGCCTTCGCAAAGACTTTGTCTTGGAGTAGCCCACAACCCTCGATTGGCCTTTTTTGAATATTATGTGGCATATTGTTTTGTAAGATACAAAAAATATGTTATCTTTGCTGAACTAACCGAAAACTTAATTCAACAGCATTCAATAAACACTTTACGATATGGCAATTAAGAATAATGTTATGATTGTTCGCCAGAGATTGCTTACCAAGCTTGTAAGCCTCTGGAACGAGGGTCAGCTTGTCGAGAAGATCGACCGAGTACCCATCGAGTTTAGTCCTCGCAACTCACAGGTTCGTGGCCGCTGCTGCATCCACAAGGAGCGTGCCGTTTGGAAGTACAAGTCGTTGCCTTTGTTGGGATACGATATGACCGATGAGACTGACGAGCTCACACCCCTTTCAGACTACGCTAAGTGTGCTCTTGACCGCAAGAAGATCAAGGACAACATTATGTGCGTTATTGACGAGGCTTGCTCGTCTTGCGTTCGCACCAACTACGATATCACCAACCTTTGCCGTGGTTGCGTTGCTCGTGCTTGTGAGCACGCTTGTCCCAAGGGCGCTATCGAGTTCGATCCTGAGACATCGCAGGGCAAAATCAATCACAAGGTATGTATCAGCTGCGGTAAGTGTTTCGCTGCTTGTCCCTACCACGCTATCGTTTACATCCCCGTTCCTTGCGAGGAGGCTTGCCCCGTTGGCGCTATCTCGAAGGACGAGTATGGCGTAGAGCATATCGATGAGTCGAAGTGTATCTACTGCGGTAAGTGTATGAATGCTTGCCCCTTCGGTGCTATCTTCGAGATTTCGCAGGTATTCGACATCTTGCAGGCTATCCGCCGTGGCGAGGAGGTTGTAGCGATGGTTGCTCCCTCAATCCTCTCGCAGTACGATATGCCTACCGAGCAGGTTTATGGTGCTATCAAGGCTATCGGTTTCAAGGATGTTATCGAGGTAGCGCGTGGTGCAGAGGTTACCACCGAGAAGGAGACTCACGAGTTTGCCGAGAAGATGGAGGAGGGTCAGCCCTTTATGACCACCTCTTGCTGCCCCTCATATATGGAGATGGCACGCAAGCACGCTCCCGAGTTGCAGAAGTATATCTCTTCGACCTACTCACCTATGATTTACACCGCAGATATCGCACGCGAGAAGTATCCTAACGCTAAGCTCGTCTTCGTAGGTCCTTGTATCGCTAAGCGTAAGGAGGTTCGTCGTGAGGGTCTCGAGGGTAAGGTAGACTTCGTTCTTACCTACGAGGAGATTCACGCTATCCTTGGCGGTATGGGCATCGAGATTGGCGAGGCTAATGTTATGCCCGTTGAGTGCGCTTCACGCCGCTCGGCACACGGCTTTGCAGAGAATGGTGGTGTAACAGCTGCTGTTCAGGAGTTCGTAAATGGCAAGATTGACTTCACAACCTTGCAGATTGCAGGCCTCAACAAGAAGAATGTCGCTCTGTTGAAGGCTTACGGTAAGAGTGGCAAGGCTCCCGCACAGTTCATCGAGGTTATGGTCTGCGACGGTGGCTGTATCTCTGGTCCTAGCGTTCACACCGCCTACGACACTGGCAAGAAGACCTTTGCTTCGGAGCTTAACAAGCGCTAAAAGCTGATAACAGATTGTTTATGCGTGAGTTAGTTGAGCGACTGACCGAAGGTCAAAGGCTCGACACCAAGAGCCTCAGTGCATTGCTCAAGCAGTGTACTTTGGATGACTCTTTGCTCGAACTACTCCGCGACAATGCCGTCCGAACTGCTCGCCAGCAGTTCGGACTTGGCATATATATACGAGGCTTAATCGAGCTTTCGAGCTACTGCCGCAACGACTGCCTCTACTGCGGTCTTAGGCGTAGCAACCGTTCGGCTGAGCGCTATCGCCTCTCGGCCGACGAGGTCTTGGAGTGCTGCAAGGAGGGCTATAAGCTCGGCTTCCGCACCTTCGTTATGCAGGGTGGCGAGGATGGCACCCACTCCGACGAGTGGCTCGAGGAGCTTATCTGCCGCATCCGTAGCCTCTACCCCGATGTTGCCATCACCCTATCGTTGGGTGAGCGCAGCGAGGAGTCGTACCGCCGTCTTAAGCGTGCGGGAGCTAACCGCTACCTACTGCGTCACGAGGCTGCCGACGAGGAGCTATACGCCTCACTACACCCCGACAGCCGAGGCATAAGACACCGCCTTGGCTGTATCGAAGCACTACAACGAGCAGAGTATCAGGTGGGTATGGGCATGATGATTGGCGTCAAGGGCCAGACCATCGACCATATCGCCGAAGATTTGTCGCTCGTTAAGAAGTACGATTGCCAGATGGTTGGCATCGGACCCTTCCTTCCGCATAGCGCCACACCATTGGGTGGTGAGCCAGCGGGAGACCTACGACTAACACTCGCCGCCGTAGCTATTGCACGACTACTTCTACCTAAGGCACTGATACCCGCCACCACGGCACTCGCCACGCTTACGCCACGCGGGCGCTTGGAGGGTATACTCTCTGGAGCGAATGTCGTGATGCCCAACCTCTCACCCTCGGATGTGAGGGCCAAGTATGCCATTTATGAGAATAAGGCATCGTGGGGCAAGGAGGCTGCCGAGGGCTTGGCTGCGTTGGAGAGCGAGTTGGAGAGCATAGGTTACCATATCGACTTTTCGAGAGGTGACTACCCCAAAGATGAAATTCCCAAATAATATAAAATAAAGTGTCAATGAGTAATATTAAATATGATGTAAAGTCGGAGCACGCCGCCGAGTTTATCCACGATGGCGAGATTCGTGCCACCCTGGAGTATGGTCGTGAGCATCGCAACGACCGCGCCCTTATTGACGAGATTTTGGCAAAGGCCGAGGAGGGCAATGGCATCAGCCACCGCGAGGCTGCCGTGCTTATCGAGATCGAGGACAAGGAGGTCGAGGAGCGTATCTTCGCCATTGCCCGCAAGCTCAAGGAGCGCATCTACGGCAATCGTATCGTGATGTTTGCGCCGTTGTATCTCTCAAACTACTGCGTAAATGGCTGTGTATATTGCCCTTACCACGCTAAGAACCGCACCATACCTCGCCGCAAGCTCACGCAGGAGGAGATTCGCCGTGAGGTTATCGCCCTTCAGGATATGGGTCACAAGCGCTTGGCGTTGGAGACTGGCGAGCATCCGTTGCAGAGCCCCATTGAGTATGTCTTGGAGTCTATCGACACCATCTACTCTATCCATCACAAGAATGGCGCTATCCGCCGTGTGAATGTCAATATTGCGGCTACTACCGTAGAGAACTATACAAAGTTGAAGGATGCTGGCATCGGCACATATATCCTCTTCGAGGAGACCTACGACCGTGAGGCATACGAGCGCCTCCACCCCACGGGCCCCAAGAGCGACTGGGCATACCACACCGAGGCTATGGACCGTGCTATGTTGGGTGGCATTGATGATGTCGGCGTAGGTGCTTTGTTCGGCTTGTCGAACTATCGCTACGATGTTGTGGGCATCTTGATGCACGCCGAGCACCTTGAGGCACGCTTTGGCGTAGGCCCTCACACCATCAGCGTACCCCGCATCCGCCCCGCTGACGACATCGACCCCAAGGATTTCCCCGATGCAGTAACCGACGAGGTATTCCGCCGTATTGTCGCTGTATTGCGCATCGCCGTTCCCTACACAGGTATGATTGTCTCGACCCGCGAGTCGAAGCGCAGCCGTGAGTTGGTTCTCGATGTGGGCGTTTCGCAGCTTAGTGGTGGCTCGAAGACATCGGTGGGTGGCTATGCCGAGGGCATCGAGGATGCCGAGGATTCGGCGCAGTTCGATATCTCGGACAACCGCACACTCGACGAGATTATCGCTTGGCTCTTGGAGTTGGGCTACTTGCCCAGTTTCTGCACCGCTTGCTACCGCGAGGGTCGTACGGGCGACAGATTTATGTCGTTGGCAAAGCGTGGCTTGATAGGCAACTGCTGCGCACCTAACGCGCTGATGACACTTGCCGAGTACCTCGAAGACTACGCATCACCCCGCGTAAAACTCCTTGGTAAGCAGATGATTGCAAGCCAGACACCGATAATCCCCTCGGAGAAGGTACGCCAGATTACGGAGCGTAACTTGGAGGCTATTATTAACGGCAAGCGCGACTTCCGCTTCTAAAATCGAAACCTACAATGCAGACAACACCCACCTCCGAAAGGGTACATATCGCACTATTTGGTCGCACGAATGCCGGCAAGTCGGCACTCGCCAATAGGCTTGTAGGTCAGGATGTTGCGATAGTGTCGGCTACAGCAGGCACAACGACCGACCCGGTGCAGAAGGCTGTCGAGATTAACGGCCTTGGCGCTGCTCTTATCATCGACACCCCCGGTCTCGACGACATCACATCGTTGGGCAAGGAGCGTATGGCGCGCACAGCGCGTATGCTGGACAAGACCGACATTGCCATTGTGCTATTTACGGATGCTGGAACAGACACCGAGCTTAAGCTCTTGGAGGAGTGCCGAGTAAGGGAGATTCCCTCGATTGTGGTGCTTACGCAGAGCGACCGCATAGCCGATAGCGAGGCGTTGGCAAAGCATATTAACTTGCTCACCAACAAGGAGGTAATACGCCTCAGCGCAACTACGGGTGAGGGCATCGAGGCTCTGCGTGAGGCAATCGTCAGGTGCCGTCCCAGCGATGAGAGGCTAATTACCGAAGGTTTCTGCAAGGCGGGCGACATCGTAATGCTTGTTATGCCTCAGGATGCCTCAGCACCCAAGGGCAGACTTATCCAGCCACAGGTGCAGACCATTCGCGAGTTGCTCGACAGAGGGTGCATACCCATCTGCACAACTCCCGACAGCATGGCCGAGGCGTTGGCAGGACTAAAGGAGGCACCCGCACTCATAATCACCGACTCGCAAGCCTTCGAGGCGGTGTATCGCCTAAAGCCCGAAGAGTCTACGCTTACATCATTCTCGATACTTTTTGCGCGCTATAAGGGTGATATTAAGTTATTTACCGAGGGCGTAAAGGCATTGGGCAGACTTACCCCCACATCGCGAATACTTATCGCCGAGGCTTGTAGCCATACGCCACAAAACGAGGATATTGGTCGTGTGAAGCTCCCCCGCATCCTGCGCAAGAAGTTTGGCGAGAGTCTAAACATCGACATTGTGGGTGGCAACGACTACCCCGAGGACTTAACGCAGTACGACCTTGTGATACATTGCGGTGCTTGTATGTTCAACCGCAAGCATGTGTTGAGCCGTGTGGAGCGTGCTCGAGATCAGGGTGTTGCGATAACGAACTATGGTGTTATACTCGCAGCACTTACGGGTATTCTTGACCGCGTGCGTGTAGACTAAGTTTGGCGGATAGCGATAAAATTCGTACCTTTCGCCTTGAAATGAGTAAATATTAAATTGAGATACAATGGAGAAAATCGAGAGAATAAAACTTTTGGACAGAAAGTTCAAGACGATGATTCCTGCAGAGGAGATTGACAAGGCTGTTCAGCGTGTTGCCGACCAGCTCAACGAGCGCTACAAGGGCAAGACACCCATCTTCCTTGGTGTACTGTCGGGTGCTTTTCTCTTCCTTAGTGACCTTGTGCGCAAGACAACCTTCGACTGCCGCTTGGCATTCGTCAAGATTTCATCTTATGACGGCACGCAGTCTACAGGTACTGTCAAGCAGCACCTTGGCATCGACTTCGACATCGAGGGCAAGGATATTATCATCATCGAGGATATTGTGGAGACAGGTCATAGCATGAACTACTTGCTCGACTACCTCAAGGAGCGCAACCCTGCGAGCATCTCGATTTGCACCCTCTTCTTCAAGCCCGAAAAGTTCCTCTACGAGTACAACATCGACTATGTTGCGATGCCTATCGGCAATGAGTTTATCGTAGGCTACGGCTTGGATTACAACCAGATAGGCCGAAACCTTAAGGATATCTATGTGCTCGATGAAGATTAATCCCGACTTAGAGATACTCGAAGGTGGCAGACTGCTTCCCCTTGTCGAGGACTTCTACACCGTGCAGGGTGAGGGCTACCACTCAGGTAAGCCCGCCTACTTCATACGCCTTGGCGGCTGTGATGTAGGTTGTCGTTGGTGCGATGCAAAGTACACTTGGAATCCCAAGATGTACCCTCCGATCGAGGTCGAGACCATCATCTCGCGTGCTGCATCGTGCTCGGCACAGGCCATCGTAATCACTGGTGGCGAGCCTCTGCTCTACCCTCTTGGCGAGCTTACACGCGGTCTGCACGAGCGTGGTCTTGAGATATTCCTTGAGACATCGGGCACTCAGCCTCTAAGTGGCGAGTTCGACTGGGTATGCCTATCGCCCAAGCGCCAGCTTCCGCCGCTGGAGGAGGCCTTTCGCCGTGCCGACGAGTTGAAGGTTATCATCCAGACAGAGGATGACCTACAGTGGGCTGTAGAGTGTAGCAAGCGCGTAAAGTCGAAGTGCAGACTATATCTACAACCCGAGTGGAGTGTCTACGAAGAGATTATACCTACGATTGTTGAATGGGTCAAGGAGAATCCAGAGTGGAATATCTCGATACAAACTCACAAGTTTATGCACATACCTTAACAATGAAGGGCAAATTTGGAAAATTATTCTGGTTGGGCGTGACGCTCACCATCGGCATCTTTACCGCCTTTATCTGCATACGCACCCTCACAGATATGGTGCGCACCAATGCGCGTAGCCGTGAGCTTCGCACTAAGATTGAGCAGTTGGAGAAGAAGATTTCTGCCGATAGCGCCTTTATTCATCAGCTAAACACCTCGCCAGATTTCTTGGAGAAGGTTGCCCGCGAGCAATATCACATGCAGCGCGAGGGCGAAACGGTATATATCTTGGAGTAAGAAAAACGAGATAATAACTTAAGAAAAATGAGAGCTTGGGCTCTCTTTTTTTATGCAATAAACCGACCCAAAAAGGTCTATAATTATCCACTTAAAACAAATCTGTAAAAATATATTATATTGCTAATTCTCAATAACATAAATAATTTAAAATATTTTTACAATCAACTTTTTATACATTTTTAAGCAATGCATAATTAGTTACAATTTTAGGTTCCGAAAACGACCCACTTTATACTCCACTTATTCGACAAACGCCAAATCACATTACACGCTGATTTTCAACTACTTAAATTTTACGCCCTTTTATATTTAGTCTATTTTGCGTAAAATTTTATCGTGAAAATATTTGTTATTTTAAAAAAAAGCCCTACCTTTATAATGCGAAAAATTAAGAATAGTTATGCCCGAAAATGGGCAAATTCGGGCTTTTTAACCAAATTCTGCTGACCCAGCCCGACCGATGCAAACTTTTACGACACAAACAAACACTTAAAATATCATTAACTAACAACAAAAGCCTATGAAAAACTTGACTTACAGAATCGCCTTGATCCTTGCGATCTTGTGCGCGGGCAGTGTTTCGGCATTTGCTCAACAAGTGAAGGGTACCGTAAATGACGCGGCAGGCTCACCGATTATCGGCGCGGCTGTTGTTGTCGAGGGTACAACCGTCGGCACAACTACAGCCACAGACGGTAGCTTTACCATCAACGCTAACGAAGGTCAGTCGTTGGTGGTATCGTACATCGGTTACATTCCCCAGACCGTAGCGGTTGCTGGTGGCAAGACCGTTTACGACATTGTTCTTGAGGAGGACACTCAGAACATCGACGAGATTGTTGTCGTTGGTTACGGCACGCAGAAGAAGAGCGTGGTAACTGCCGCTATCTCATCTATCACGGCTGATGACCTTAAGGCTCAGTCGAACAACCGTATCGAGAGCGTACTTCAGGGTATGACCTCTGGTGTTACCGTAACTGCTCCTTCGGGTGCTCCCGATGCAGCGGCTCAGGTACGCGTGCGTGGTGTCGGCTCAATCAACAACTCTGAGCCTTTGTACATCGTCGACGGTATGGCAATCTCGGGTGGTATCGACTACCTCAACCCCAACGACATCGAGCGTATCGAGGTGTTGAAGGATGCCGCTTCGGGTGCTGTTTATGGTGCTCGTGCAGCTAACGGCGTTATCCTCGTAACTACAAAGAAGGGTCAGAAGGGTAAGGCAACCGTTAACTACGACTTCTCTTATGGTTGGCAGAATCCATGGCGCAAGCCCAATGTCTTGAACGCTACGGAGTATGCAATCATCATGAACGAGGGTTACATCAACGCAGGTCAGGCTCCCATCTACGACAATCCTTATGAGTTTGGCGAGGGTACCGACTGGGTTGACGAGGTTTTGAACCACAACGCCCCCATCATGAAGCACGACCTTTCGATTTCGGGTGCTAACGACAATGTCAACTACGCACTTTCGGCAGGTTATCTTACTCGCGAGGGTACCGTAGGTGGTAACTTCGGTCGTTCTAACTACGAGCGTATCACCGTTCGCTCTAACATCGGCGTAACCATTTGGGATAAGTCTAAGGAGCGCAACTGGCTCAACAAGCTTACTGTGCAGACCTCTGCTTCTTACGCGCGTATATTAGCAACAGGTATCGACGCTAACTCTGAGTATGGCTCACCCCTTGGTTCAGCTATCTCAATGTCGCCGCTGTTGGATGTTTACGCAACCCCCGAGGAGGAGGAGGCTTACAAGACACTCTATCCTGAGGGCTACCAGCACATCGTTCGCGATGCTGACGGTCGCGCCTACACCGTAGTTGATGGTGGTGTTTACAACGAGCAGACCAACCCCTTGGCATTCCTCTCGTTGCCCGGCACAAAGTACGAGACCGATAAGTTCATCGCTAACTTCTCAGGTGAGCTTCAGATTATCGATGGCCTTAAGTTCCGCTCATCGGTAGGTATCGACCTCGCATTCTGGGGCAACCACGGCTACTCAAAGCAGTATTTCCTCTCTTCTAAGCGTTACAGCTACAACACCGTAGCTTCGGAGACTACTTACGACAAGGACGGCAATGCTACCGTTACCGAGAAGACCAACTACGCAGAGTCTGCTTCACAGGAGATGAATCGTGGCTTCCAGTATCAGGTTGAGAATGTCCTCTCTTACGACAAGACCTTCGGCAAGCACTCGCTCTCTGTTATCTTGGGTCAGTCGGCTATCTCATCTACATCACAGAATGTGGGCGCTTCGGCTCGCGGCTTGATGTACCCCTACGATCCTTATAAGATTACCGTTAACAACACCCTCGGCCAGCAGGCTGATGGCGACCGCAACGGTTGGGGCTCTTGGAACTCAATTCCTTATCGTTTGGCATCATACTTCGGCCGTTTGTCTTACAACTTCGATGAGCGCTATATGGCTGAGGTAACCTTCCGTCGTGATGGTTCAAGCCGCTTCGGTGATAACAACAAGTGGGGTAACTTCCCATCAGTATCACTCGGTTGGAATATCAAGAACGAGGCATTTATGGAGAATGCTGAGTGGTTGTCAGCCTTGAAGCTCCGCGCATCTTGGGGTATCAACGGTAACGACGCTATCGGCAACTTCGTATATGCTGTATATATGAACTCTGGTAACAACTATATCTTGGGTTCAGGCGCTAATGGCTCAGAGACCATCACTCTTGGCTCTAAGCCCTCAGGTCTTGCTAACCCCAATGCTCGTTGGGAGGAGTCGCGCCAAACTAATGTCGGTTTGGACGCAGGTTTCTTCAACAACCGCTTGACCTTCACCTTCGACTGGTATAGCAAGAAGACCGCTGGTATGCTTCTCTCAATGCCCGTTCCTGGTTATGCTGGTGACTCAGCTCCTACCGGTAACCTCGGCGATATGGTGAACAGCGGTATCGAGTTTGAGATTGGCTGGCGCGACTCGGCAGGCGAGTTCAACTACCACATCTCGGCTAACGCTACTTGGAATAAGAACAAGCTTACTTACCTTGGTGATGACTCTACCCACCTCTACGGCTCGAACCACAAGATTGGTCAGCTTACTCGTGGCTCTATCGGCCTCCCATTCCCCTACTTCTATGGTTATGAGAGCGATGGTATCTTCCAGAATATGGACGAGGTTAACGCACATGTGAACGCTGAAGGCGCTTTGTTGCAGCCTAAGGCAGCTCCCGGCGATGTTCGCTTCAAGGATTTGGACGGCAACGGCATTATCGACGATAACGACCGTACTATGATTGGTAAGGGTATGCCCGACTGGACCTTTGGTCTTAACCTCGGCTTCGAGTGGAAGGGTCTCGACTTCAATATGTTGTTGCAGGGTCAGGCAGGTTGCCAGATCTTCAATGTATCGCGTCGTACCGACCTTTACTATGTAAACCTCAACAAGTCTATCCTTAACCGCTGGACTGGTGAGGGCACTACCAACGAGTATCCTCGCTTTATGTTCGACTCGGCAAATGAGAACTACCGCGTATCTGACCTCTGGTTGGAGGACGGCTCATTCTTGCGTGCTCGTAATGTGCAGTTGGGTTACACTTTGCCCCAGCACCTTACTAAGAAGGCAGGTATCTCTCGTCTCCGCGTATTCGTGATGGCTGAGAACCTCTTCACTCTCACTAAGTACACAGGTTGCGATCCTGAGGTTACCGGTGGTAACGGCTTCGGCACTGAGGTAGGTATCGACCGTGGTGTATATCCTCAGTCACGCACCTACTCAGTTGGTGTAAACCTCACTTTCTAATTTAAAACCGAATGATGACTATGAAAAAGATATTTTTTGCACTTTGCGCAATCGCAGTATTGCTCTCGTCATGCGGTAAGGATTTCGTTACCGTCAAGCATAACTCTTCGGAGCCTATGGACGAGTACTTCATCAACCAGGAGCGTATGTATCAGTCGTTGATTGCTGCCTACGACTCACTCAACTGGCTTGACTACTTCGATCAGTATGTCAATGCATTGACCCTTACACCCGATGTAATGGCCGATGATATCTACGCAGGTGGCTCTAACGAGGGTGACCAGCCTTCAATCGTTAAGACTCACTACTATACTCTCACCTCTACCGAGCAGCTCGACCGCATCTGGACTATCTGCTATTCGGGCGTTAACCGCTCTTGCATCGTGTTGGAGTATGTTGACCGTGTTCCCGGTATGGACGAGGCTTTGAAGAATCGTTACATCGCTGAGGCTACTGTTTTGAAGGCCTTCTACTACAATATTATGTGGAAGTACTGGGGTAACATTCCTTATTACGATAAGAACCTCACTGCTCCCTACTTCACCAAGCAGCTCACCGCTGACGAGGTTTACGCTAAGTGCGTAGAGAACCTTGAGGCAGTATTCGAGATGGATGCTCTTCCTATGAAGGCTGCTACTGGCGAGGAGGGCCGCGTAACTAAGGCTATGGCCTATATGCTCTATGCCGAGATGGTTATGTATCAGAACGACGAGGAGCGTTACGACGATGCTCTCGGCTATATGGAGGAGATTATCAACTCTGGCCAGTATGCTCTTGTTTCGGACTTCGCAGGTATCTGGTTGGAGTCTGGTGAGTGGGGCTCAGAGTCAATCTGGGAGATCAACTACACCTCTGAGGGTGCTCCCCGTTCTTGGGGCTCGCCTTTGACCGCAGGTGGTACTGTATATCCTATGCTTATCGGTATCCCCGGTGCTACCGAGGCCAGCGGTTTTAGCGATGGTTGGGGCTTTGGTCCTGTTGCTAAGCACGCTTATGAGATGTATGCTGAGGACGATATTCGCCGCGATGGTGGTATCCTCAACTATAACGCTATCTACGATCCTATTCCTGAGGATAAGATGCGTTGGCAGGGTACTGGTTACTACTTGTTGAAATATGTAGCTCGTCGTAATGGCAACCACGGTCAGATTGCCGATGGTGATATGAACCACTGCAACAATATCCGCGTATATCGCTATGCTGAGACCTTGCTCAACGCTGCTGAGTTGTCAGTTCTTACTGGCAAGGATGGCTCACGCTACTTGCAGGAGGTTCGCGACCGTGCTAATTGCAAGGATAGCGGCACCGATCAGGAGGCTATCATCGCAGAACGCCGTAAGGAGTTCTTGGGCGAGGGTAAGCGTTACTGGGATTTGGTTCGTACAGGTATGGCAGAGTCAGTTTTGGCAGCAGGTACTCACGAGTGGCGTACCGAGGGCTGGCACTCTGGCAAGAAGTACTGGCCATTGCCTCAGGCAGAGCTTGACAAGGATCCTAACCTTACACCTAATGTAGGTTACTAATCACTTGGCGATCAAATAATAACTTAAAAATTGAAGTAATTATGAAGCGATTGTTTAAATATATGGCCGCAGCGATTGTAGCTGTGTCGACGCTCGCTATCGGTTGTACTGCCGACTATATCGAGCCCGACCAGGGCAAGGCGCCTTCGGCAGAGAATTTTGATGTTACCATCGTTGCCGACCAGTCGACAAACTATGTTACCTTCACCCTCAACAACAAGGGTATGGTGCCTATGTTTATCTTCGGCGATCAGGCTGTTGATGGTAAGGCAAACAAGACTTATGCTTACACAGGCAATGGTCTTTCGTTGCGCTTCCGTGATGCTGGCACCTACTCTGTAGAGGTTAAGGCATACAACGCTCACGGTGTATCGGTAGGTTCAAAGGTTTATGAGTTTACTTTGGAGAACACCTATCGTGATCCATTCGATGCTTCGCCCTATATGAAGGCGTTGGCTAACACTTGGCAGTGGGATAAGGAGACCGATGGCCACTTTGGTTGCGGGTCTATCAACGCTGAGACTGGTCAGGCTACTACCGACGGTACCGACTGGTGGAAGTGCGGTCCTAACGGCAAGGATGGCGTAGGTCTTTATGACGATACTTTGACCTTCACCGAGGCTGGTGAGTACACCTACAATCCCGGTGATGATGGCGAAGTATATGTAAACTGGGGTATGGCAGCCGGTGGCAACTATCCTGGCAACTATGCTGGTGACGAGCAGGACTATCAGGCTCCTATCGAGGCGTTCACTTGTGCCTACTCTATCGAGAACAACTGGAATGAGGCTGGTATCGAGGAGATTTACCTCGTGCTTGAGCCCGGCCACAACCTCTCGTACATTCCTCACCAGACAGCTATCGACAATCCTCGTTATCGCTTCCTTGAGACCAATGTAGGTACCATTCGCAAGACCTTGTCGTTGGTTAACGAGGAGCCCACCGAGAATGGTGGTGCCGGTATCGCTTGGAAGTATCAGTTTGTTCCCTTCGTACATGTTGCAGGTCCTGAGGAGTTGCTCGCAGGCACCGATGCTGCAGGTAAGGTATGGGTAATGGACAATATGGCACCCGGTCACCTTGGTTGTGGTGATTCTGTTGCAAATCCCGCAGGTTGGTGGTCAGCAGGTGCTGATGAGAAGGCTGGCTTCGGTATGTACGATGATGAGATTACCTTCACTCCTGATGGTAAGTATATCTACAATCCTGGTCCTGATGGCAAGATGTACATCAACTGGGGTGTGACCAAGATTGGTCCTAATCCTGGTGCAGAGCCTGATATCGATATCGACTGGGAACTCACCGAGAGCACTTATACTTTCGATGGTGAGACTATCACTCTTGCAGCAAATACACCTATGGTATATGTACCTTCGGATGTTGTTTGGGATGCTCCTATCTTCCATGTAACCGAGATTTCGGAGACCAAGCTCGTTGTTGTAGCCGAGAATCCTGGTTGCTACTGGCAGATGATCTTCAAGGCTCGTGATGTTAAGGCTCCCGCCGTTACTTTCGACGGTCAGGATGTTGCTTCTGGCTTCGCTGAGCTTACAATTGCTAAGGATCAGGTTATCCCCGTTACTGGTGTTAACTTTGAGGAGGCTTGGATTGACCCCGACTTCTTCGAGGTTGTTGACGCTGCGAACTTGAAGTTCTTGGCAGAGACTGGCGACTACCGCGTATCGTGGGACGGCAAGTGGTTCAAGGTTGTTCCTATGTACAATGGCGAGAAGGCTACCTACGATAATGGCAAGGCTTTGTGGATTATCGGTGATGGTGGCGGTAAGCCTACCGTTGATAACCTTATCGGCTGGAACACTGGTGAGGCTCCACTTCCTTGCGCTAAGATTGGCGAGAACACCTATCGTATCACATTGGCTATGAAGGCTGAGGGTGGATCGGTTAAGGTATTCGGTCAGGCAGATTGGGGTGTTGAGTGGACTAAGGATAAGTATGGCACCGTAACTGACAATGGCTTCTTCCACATCCCAGGTGACGATGGTAACATCCACACTATCGAGGGTACAGAGCCCGGTTACTACACATTCTTCTTCACCGACAACGATGGCATCCTCGATATGGAGGTTAAGAAG
>JAGBYO010000080.1 GCA_017628735.1 Alistipes sp.
ATGCCGAAATAACTGCGCTACACGCACTTTAATTAAAAGCGGAGAGTGCTGTTAGTTTGGCAGTCGGTCGCAGGGGGGGAGAGCGGAGTTTACTAAAGCGTAAATGAGCATCTCGCCACCAAGCCGAATGCCGAAATAACTGCGCTACACGCACTTTAATTAAAAGCGGAGAGTGCTGTTAGTTTGGCAGTCGGTCGCAGGGGGCGAGAGCGGAGTTTACTAAAGCGTAAATGAGCATCTCGCCACCAAGCCGAATGCCGAAATAACTGCGCTACACGCTTTTAATGAGCGAAGTCTGCGAAGAAATCATTACCCTTGTCATCTACGATGATAAAGGCAGGGAAGTTCTCAACATAAATCTTGCGAACAGCCTCCATGCCGAGCTCCTCGAAGTCGACAACCTCAACCTTCTTGATTGAGTTCTTAGCGAGGATAGCGGCAGGACCACCGATAGAGCCGAGGTAGAAGCCACCGTTGTTCTTACAAGCGTCGGTAACCTGCTGTGAACGGTTACCCTTAGCCACCATAACCATCGAGCCACCAGCCTTCTGGAAGAGGTCTACATAAGAGTCCATACGACCTGCTGTGGTAGGACCAAATGAGCCAGATGCCATGCCTGCGGGGGTCTTAGCGGGACCAGCGTAGTATACGGGGTGCTTCTTGAAGTACTCGGGCATAGGCTTACCCTCGTCGAGCATCTGCTTGATGCGGGCGTGAGCGATATCACGAGCTACAACAAGTGTACCCTTAAGGTTAAGACGGGTCTTGATGGGGTACTTCGACAAAATCTCGCGCACCTTGTCCATACCCTCGTCAAGGTCGATCTCAACAGCGGGCGACATAGCGGGAGCCTGTGCGGGAAGGAAGCGAGCAGGATTCTTCTCCAACTTCTCGAGGAAGATACCCTCGGGGGTAATCTTTGCCTTGATGTTACGGTCTGCCGAGCAGCTTACGCCGATAGCAACGGGGCAAGAGGCAGCGTGACGAGGAGCGCGGATAACGCGAACATCGTGGATATAGTACTTACCACCAAACTGTGCGCCGAGGCCAATCTCCTGGCAAATCTTCTCTACCTTTGCCTCCCACTCCAAGTCGCGGAAGCAACGGCCACCCTCGTTACCCGATGTGGGGAGCTCGTCGAGGTAGCCTGCAGAGGCCTTCTTAACGGTAGACAAGCACATCTCTGCCGATGTACCACCGATGCAGATTGCGAGGTGATAGGGAGGACATGCCGAAGTACCGAGGTCGAGGATATGCTCCTTGATAAACTTGGTCAATGACACCTCATTAAGAAGCGCCTTGGTCTGCTGATAGAGGAAGGTCTTGTTTGCCGAGCCACCACCCTTGGTGATGAACAAGAACTCATACTCCATACCGGGGTGACCGCCATAGATGTCGATCTGGGCGGGGAGGTTGGTTGCCGAGTTCTTCTCCTCGGTCATCGTGAAGGGCACAACCTGTGAGTAGCGCAAGTTACGCTCCTTGTAGGTCTCGTATACACCACGCGAGATGCACTCAGCATCGTTAGCGCCGGTGTAGACATCCTCACCCTTGTGACCGATGCAGATGGCAGTACCTGTGTCCTGGCAAGTAGGGAGCTCGCCCTCGGCAGCCACGCACTGGTTCATAAGCATAGTGTAGGCAACAAACTTGTCGTTGTCCGTAGCTTCGGGGTCCTCGAGGATGTTTGCCAACTTCTGGAGGTGCGAAGCACGCAAGTAGAACGATACATCGCTATACGCCTCCTTAGCCAAAAGCTCCAAACCCTTGGGGTCTACCTTCAAAATCTTGCGACCATCGCACTCAACGACCTTAACATAGTCCTTAGTCAAGAGGCGATACTCGGTCTTATCCGCCTGAATGGGGAACGGTTCTTGATAAATGAAATCAGCCATATCTTTATAGTTTTTAGTTGTTAGTTCTTAGTTTTTATAATGAGCAATTAGAAATTAGAAATGAGCAATGATTTTTTATAAAACTTTCGCTAAAAAATATTGTAACTCATTTTAACTCATCGAGTTCTTAGCTTACAAGTTCTTGATAAAATCAAGGATACCAAAGACAAAGACTACCGATACCAAAACGGGGCATACCCACTTCAAAAGGAAGCTGATGAAGGGGTAGGTAGCCTTGTCGACACCACCCTCGGCAGTAAGCTCCGCACGCATATCCTCCTTCTTCCAGATCCAACCCACAAAGATAGAGGTGAGGATACCGAGAACGGGGAGCATAACGATAGCAGTGAAGCTATCGAGCAACGCGAAGAGATTCATACCTACAACCTTAAACTCGCTCCACGCACCAAGCGACAACGAGCAAGCTGTAGAGAGCAACAGAGCACCGATGGTAACAACCGCTGCACCTGCCTTACGGCTCATACCACGCTTCTCGACAAAGTATGATGTTACGGCCTCGTGCATCGAGATTGTCGATGACAACGCCGCAAGACCCAACAAGAGGAAGAAGAGTGTAGCCCACAGGTTACCGAAAGGCATCGACGAGAAGACCTTGGGCATAGCAACAAAGGCCAACTGCATACCGCTCTCATTCTCAACACCTGCCGAGAAGATGATGACAGCAGCGGTGAGCGCCACAACAGTATCGAGCGACACTACGCTGATTGCCGTGCCAGCAATCTTGGTGCCCTCCTTGAAGTATGAGCCATAGATAAGCATAGCGCCCATACCGATAGAGAGGGTGAAGAACGCCTGACCCATAGCATCGAGGAAGGTCTTGCCCGTAACCTTCGAGAAGTCGGGAGTAAAGACATTGCCCAACGCCTCACGACCCTCAGGCAACCACAACGAGTAGACAGCCAGAACGATAAGGATACCGAACAAGAGGGGCATCATCACCTTAGATGCCTTCTCTATACCGCCCTGCACACCACCGATGATGATAAAGTGGTTGGCAAGGATAAACAAGTAGGTGAAAATCAAGGGCTTCCAAGTGGCTGTCGTAAAGTCGGTGAAGAACTGACCGAAGTCGCCACCGATGCTATTCATCGCTGACTCGATAGCGTAGTTGAGTGTCCAGCCCGAGATTACGAAGTAGTAGCCCATAATGAGGAATACCGACACGAGGCCCATAGCTCCGAGCCAGCCCCAGCCACGCTTGATGGTGGCAAAGGCATCGATAGGGTTACGCTTGGTGTTGTGACCCACCGAGAACTCCGCAATAAGCAGGGGCAGACCCAAGAAGAGGATGCAGCCCAAGTAGATAAGA
>JAGBYO010000081.1 GCA_017628735.1 Alistipes sp.
AGATGACTATCGAGCAGCTCGACTACGAGTTCGTACACCGTGCACAGCGTAACTACAAGGACTAATAACTTTTTGACGTAACACTTTAATAAAAACCGAATTATGAATTTTACATTAAAGATATGGCGTCAAAGAGACGCTAAGTCACAGGGTGCTTTCGAGACCTATAAGGTAACGGATATCTCGGCGGACACCTCGTTCCTCGAGATGATGGACATCCTGAACAACAACCTTATCCACGAGGGTAAGGAGCCCGTTGCTTTCGACCACGACTGCCGCGAGGGTATCTGCGGTATGTGTTCTATGCACATCAATGGCCACGCTCACGGTCCTTCACAGGCCGTAACCACTTGCCAGATGTATATGCGTAAGTTCAAGGATGGCTCAACCATCACTATCGAGCCTTGGCGCTCGGCTGCCTTCCCCGTAATCCGCGACCTCGTTGTAGACCGTGGTGCTTACGATAAGATTTTGCAGGCTGGTGGTTTTATCTCGGTTCGTACCAACTCTGTACCCGACGGTAACGCTATTCCTATTCCTAAGAAGGATGCCGACGAGTCAATGGATGCAGCTGCTTGCGTAGGTTGTGGTGCTTGTGCCGCTACTTGTAAGAATGGCTCTGCAATGTTGTTCGTTGCTGCTCGCGTATCGTCACTCGCGAAGTTGCCTCAGGGTAAGGTCGAGGGCGCACGCCGTGCGAAGGCAATGGTTGCAAAGATGGACGAGCTCGGCTTCGGTAACTGTACCAACACTGGCGCTTGCCAGGCACAGTGCCCCAAGTCTATCTCTATCGCACACATCGCTCGCCTTAATCGTGAGTTCTTGGCTGCGAAGCTCCAGGACTAAGCGATAAAGCAATAAACGAAGAGAGGGCTGACCATTTCGGTCAGCCCTTATCGTTTATTGAATATAGATAGTTGTTAGTTTTTAGTTTTAGAGTTAAGACTTTAAGACCATTAGGATTTTTCTCCTATCGTCTTACTTGTCCTATCGTCATAATAGCTTCTTGTGTGTTACAATGTTTTTTTAGCGGAAGTTTTCTAATAACTAAAAACTAATAACTATATCACTGCTCTACCCATATTAACTTCGTCGTGTCATATCCTCTGTGTCGGGCAATATTGAGTATATGGTCGAGTGTCGTTTGTGGTAATGTGGGTGTACGAGAGAGTATCCAAAGATAGTTTGGCGAGTGGCTACCCACAAGTGCCCATTCGTAATTATCGCCAAGGGCGAGAATGTTGTAGTCAGAGTAGAAGAATAGGAAGAACGATACACGCAACTGCCCCGTATGCTTACCCGCCTTGGCCTTGCCTATCGAGGTATGGGGCTTGCCTGTGGAGGTGTCGAGCCCCGTGTTTCGCACCTCGACCTTGCCGTCGGGGTGGAGTGTGTAGAATGCCTCGCACTGCACCATATTGCGCTCGAAGCGGTGGTCGTAGCGCGCAAGCTCATACCATCGCCCCATATAGCGTTTAAGGTCAAAATCAGTCACCGTGCGCCTATCGATCATCTCATCTTGCGCCTTACACCCTATGGCAACAACCATCGCCATAATAGTCAAAAGATATCCCTTTCTCATAGTCTTAAGTTTCCTAAAGGGATTGCATATTTGGTGCCATAGAGGGGACAAAAAAGAAATAGGCGGGAGTTTTCTGTGGCTGCCGCTCGCCTTCCAGAAACAAATTCTATTAACTCTTTTGCGGAGCGAAAGCGGAACACCTACAACAAACTACTAACGTTTCCACCAGCAGGTCAGACAATGGTCGCAGTCGGCGAGTTACGCAGTAACTACAAAAGAATGGCGCACAATGGCAAGTTTATTTGCTAATAGTTGCGCCATGCTTTTGTTTAAATGTATCACATTCGCCGACAAGAACATTGTTGCTGCGCCTAAAATCGTCAGGAGTTTTACAGAATTTGTTATAAAAAAAGAACGAGCGGGAGTTTTCACAACTGCCGCTCGCCTTCCAGAAACAAATTCTGTAAAACTACTAACCCAAACTTAAATAAATGAAGAAACCTAACTACGCCTTGCAGCGTAGCTGATTGATTAATTTGCAATACTCGTGCCATAATAACGCAAATCGAAAAATAAAAATTGTGCAGTGTCGCAATTTTTCTACTCAATCGACCAAATCTTTGCCCAATTTGGCAATTTTGAGCCTTTATCAATAAAGTAAGAGGCTGACCCGCGGGTCAGCCTCAACTATTGGTATTCGCCCTGTTGTTAGAGCAGTGCCTCGATTGCGTTGGCTACAACCGACATATCAGTTGTGGGCTCTAATACCGTTAGTATCTCACCTTAAAATAGTCAAGTATCCCCTTGTAGTTATCTTGCGCCGTTAGGCAGGTGTCGAGAAGATAACCTCGCACATTGTTCCACTCTTGCAAACCACGATAGTAGAACATCTTTAACTCATCGGTAATGATAAATGGTACATAACCATTTGCCAAACACTCCTTGAACATCACAAGCCTGCCAACACGACCATTGCCATCTTGGAATGGGTGTATCGCCTCAAAGCACTGGTGCAGGTCGATAATATCCTCAAACGACTTTCGCTTTTTGCCGTTGTACTCTTTTAGCAGTGCCTTTATCTCACGATGCACATCTTCGGGTGCTGTGGTCTCGTTGCCACCCACCTCATTGGGTAGGCGTTTATAGTCGCCCACGGTAAACCAATCTTTGCGACTATCCGATGTGCCAGATTTGAGTATTAGGTGCAACTCCTTGATAAGGCTCTCTGTCAGTCGCTCCTCTGCTCGGTCGATGATAAGGTCGATGCAACGGAAGTGATTAGTCGTCTCGATGATATCATCTACGCGCACACTCTCGCCCTCGATGCCGATAGTGTTAGTCTCGAAGATGTAGCGTGTTTGGTCGTGTGTCAGACGACTACCCTCGATATGGTTGGAGTTATAGGTAAGGTCAATTTGCGTCTTGTGATAGATACCACCTTTGAGTTTCGCCGCCTTCTCTTGGCGCAGGGCAACGAGCAATGGCATTGACTTGCGCTGACGAGATTTGCGACCAGGCAACTCCGCATCGGTAGGAATACTCCAAGTCTTTCCTATGAGGGTTGCGCCCTCAATCTTTCCGAGAGAGCAGTAATTGCGCGCTGTGCGCTCCGAGATACCAAACTTTGAGGCGAAATCCGCTACTGATATATACTTCATACGCTACGACTATCGGCAAATTTTAGACCGACTTTTCGGCGCAAATATAACGATTTTTGCCGATAACGGCAAGTTATCCGCATACATTCGATGATTTATTTCGCTCTTCGCTCTGCTCAACCCCTTGTAAAGTGGCAGAGTGATAGCAATAAACAAGAGGCTGACCCGCGGGTCAGCCTCAACTGTTGGTGTTCGCTCTATCGTTAGAGCAGTGCCTCGATGGCATCGGCGACAACCGACATATCGGTTGTTGGCTCGAAGCGGGCTACTACATTGCCATCGCGGTCGATAAGGAACTTTGTGAAATTCCACTTGATATCCGACTTCGAGGCGTAGTCGGGGTCTGCCTCCGAGAGCATCTTGTCGAGGATGGGCGTGAGTTTATGCTCCTTGTCGAAGCCACCGAAACCCCTCTCTGCCTTAAGGAAGGTGTATAGGGGCGACTCGTTTGCGCCATTTACCTCGATCTTCTTGAACTGGGGGAATGTCGTGCCATAGTTGAGCTGGCAGAACTGCGTTGTCTCGGCATCGCTCTCGGGCGACTGGTTGCCAAACTGGTTGCAAGGGAAGTCCAAGATGGCGAAGCCACGCTCCGCAAAACGCTTGTTAATAGCCTCCAAATCGTCGTACTGGGGCGTAAAACCGCACTTGCTCGCTGTGTTCACCACAAGCAAAACCTTGCCCTTGTAGTCATCAAGCTTTACGGGGTTGTTGCCCTGTGCCATCACCTCGATATCGTAAATTGACTTTTTACTCTTTGTGCCGCAGCAGCAGCTCTTCTTTCTAATCTCCATTGTTATATACTTTTATTTATTAATATTCTTTGTTGTATAATCAAATTTTATTCCGTTGCAAAAGTACAAATAAAATTCGTGCCACAAACATTTTTCGCTAAAACCTTTAATCATATATTTTTATGGTGCTATAAGCGGAAGATATAGGCTCAACAAAGACTCCTTCTTAAACTGATGCTCTCGGCAGAGATATTTTTTGGTGAAAGTGTTTCGCTAATCCTTAAAGATAAAATTTGGCTATTATAAACAAAAGGATACATTGACAAAAAAAGAATAGCACAACTATTAGCAAAGTAACTTGCCATAGTGTGCTATTCTTTTGTTGTTGCGTAACGCTCCGAATGCTACAATTATCAGACCTACTGGTCGAAACATTAGTAGTTTGTGATAGGCATTGCTTATAAATAGGTCTTACAAGCAACCCTTTATAATATTTGCCCATTCGGGAATCGATGTACTATACTCCTTAAATACCTTACCATCTATCGTTCTAAAGAGTGGCCGAGCATCGCAATTCTCTGCCGAGTTATCGTAAAGATAGCAACGATCAACTATACGGGCTACCTCAACACAATTAGCGATAGACAGATTGTAGCGAGATATAATTTTAGTTATAGGCACATCGTGACCGCCCTGCATAACTCGTCGAGCAATACGCGATGCATTTATCGTTGGGGACTCCGTGCACACAAAGAACACTCTAACAAAAAAGCCAGCCGCCTTAGCTCTACGGATATAATCGACCTTATCTTTACGCGAAAGCACCGTTTCAAAGATAAGACTCTTGCTCTCAGCAAGAGATTTTTCGCGTAACGCCTCACAATAAGCGATAGACTTCTTAACAGCCTCTACCGAGTTCCAATCTCCAAATTGCTCTTGAGCTATGATGTCTGGATTGATATATATAGCATCCTCCATCCACTCATGACGCAGTATCTGCTCGGTCACAGTAGTCTTGCCCGACCCATTAGGCCCAGCAATAACAATCAAAACAGGTTTGTGATTATTTACCATCGTTGCAAGTGTACTCCGTCAAATTGTCCGATACCAATTGCTCTAACTCCGTGCGGAATTTTGCCTCAGCCTCTGCACCACGACGACGAGCTTCCTCGCCCGCTGCATGCATCAACGCCTCTAGTTGCTCATCCGTAGGCTCCTCAACACCTGTGAGACGATATTTTTTCAACTCTTGCTCCGACATAATGAGAATTATTTATTATCGCAAAGTTAGCAATTATTAAGCAAAATACAAAAGCACACTCTATTTTCTTGCTCAATGAAAAATTTTCTTAATTTTGTAATGTTGGGGGTATGCTCTCGGCAGACATATTTTTTGGTGAAAGTGTATTAGCTTTTATCCTTGAACGAAAATTGTAATACTACGATTTATTGCGAACTTTGAATATAAAGCGCTTGTCGAATAGATTATTAACCAATAAATTTTATAACTATGAGAAGTAATTCAGAATTGAGAAAGGATGCAAGAGCTACAATGTCGGGCAACTGGTTAGATGGTGTAGTGATTACGCTTGTTTCGATGTTGATGATGTGTCTTGTGGCATCGCCACAGATTATAACAGCCGAAGGCTCTGTTTCGGGCAATGTTATCTATATGCTCGCCTATCTCTTTATTGGTGCACCAATTAGCTATGGTCTCTACTTTGCCTATTTGAAGTTCTGCCAAGGTGCAGAGCTAAAGGTCGAGAACCTCTTTGGGCTCTTTAACTCTAAATACTATATAAAGAGTATCTGTCTCTATTTGCTCACTACAATATATACATTCTTATGGAGTCTGCTCCTTGTGATCCCCGGTATTATTAAGGCCTTATCGTACTCAATGGCACCCTACATTCTCCTCGACAACCCAGAAATCACAGCCGAAGAGGCTATCTGCCGTAGTATGGAGATGATGCGTGGACACAAGATGGATCTCTTCCTGATGGGCCTTGGCTATGCGGGTCTTGCTATCCTATCGTGCTTCTTGCTCTGTATTCCACTCTTATGGCTCGCACCATACTATGTTACTGTAATTACAAAGTTCTATGAGGATCTCAAGGCCGAACAAGTCCGCGAGATACCAATTCAATAAATCCAAAAGTTGGGAGGTCGACATATTGTCGGCCTCAACTTTTTTTGACATAGGAGCAGGCACAAGGGTGCATAAGAGGATAATTTCCTTAATTCTCACGATAACAACCGCTCGCTATTTTTTGGTGTTATCAAAATGTTTCGTACTTTTGTAGGGTAATATTTATCCTTAATTTAGGCTACGAAGATGAAACGAAATATTTTATTGGCTGCCCTCTCTGTTGCACTTCTTGTGGCGGGTTGGCTTGGCATCACGGGTCTTACGCTATTGGTGGCGTTGGTGCCGCTGTTGATTATCAGCGAGAACCTCTCGGACTCGCGCCGCGACTGGTGGCGTATGTGTGGCTATGCAGCAGCCACCTTCCTTGTGTGGAATGCTCTGACTATCTGGTGGGTATGGATTGCAGCGCCCATAGGCCCGATTACGGCAGGTATAGTAGGCACATTCTACAACTTGGTGGCCTTTATGACCTATCACTACACGGCAAAGCGTGCGCACCGAGCCTTGGCATATACCCTACTCGTTACGCTATGGATAGCCACCGAGTGGGCATACAACTCTGCCGATGTGATGACCTTCCCTTGGTTGTTGCTCGGCCACGGCTTTTCGGGCGATATATGGGCGGTGCAGTGGTATGAGTATACTGGCATCTTTGGCGGTACGCTTTGGGCGTTGGTGGCAAATATCGCCATCTTCGAGATTTTGCGCCACCGTACCACCGCAACCGTAGTTCGTGCGGGCATCATCGTTCTCGCACCTATCGCACTATCCTTGGCGCTATACTTTGGCTACGAGCCCTCGGAGCGCACCACGACCGTCTCGGTTGTGCAGCCCAATGTACCCTGCTACGAGGATGAGCGCGAGGCAGCGGGCAAGATGGACCCCACGGAGAATACTTGTCGTCTCTTGGCAAGCGTTCCGCGTGGCTCATCGTTTGTCGTCTTGCCTGAGTCGGCATTGGCATATATTCCGGGCGTCTACTCGGCTGACGAAGAGCATCTTGAGCGCCTGATGCCGATTTTAACGCTTATGCACGGCGGGCATCTGCTCGAAACGAAGCTTATCGTAGGTGCATCTACGGTGCGCTACTATGGCGATGAGCGAAAGACATCTACCGCCCACTATTCGGATTGGTACGGCTGGTACGACCACTACAACTCTGCCCTGCTGACGAATGTTCTTGGCGAGGTGGAGGATATCTACCACAAGGGCAAGCTTGTTATCGGTGTCGAGGCGGTGCCCTTAAAGAATATCTTTGACCTCTTTGAGGTCGACCTCGGAGGTATCTCGGGTCAGCTTGGCTGGGGCGAGAAGCACTCTGTTTTCCGCAATGGCGAGGTGAAGATTGGTCCTGCCATCTGCTACGAAGGTCTTTATGGCAACTATTTTGCAGGCTTTGCGCGTGAGGGTGCCGAGCTGATGGCGGTTATCTCGAACGATGGTTGGTGGGGCAACACCCCCGGTCACCGTCGCCTCTTCGACTTCTGCCGTCTGCGTGCTATCGAGAGCCGCCGAGCCATTGCCCGAAGTGCAAATACGGGTATCTCGGGCTTTATCTCACCCCGTGGCGAGACCATTGGCGAGCGTATGGAGTGGGATGAGGAGGGCGTGCTCACCGCCGAAGTTGAGTTGCGTGACGATGCTACGCTCTACACCCGCTATGGCGACTGGGTAGCGCGTATCTCGACACTTGTTGCGGTGCTGGCGTTGCTCTACTATATGGCATACCGCATCAAACGAAAAAATCACTTGGTAGACTAATATATCCCCTAATAAAATTTAGTATGAATTACGCACAGACTCTTGAGTTCTTGTACAGCTCTATGCCGTCGTTCCAGCGTATTGGAGGAGAGGCTTATAAGCCAGGATTGGAGCGTGTAACAGCCTTTTGTCAGCACTTGGGCAACCCCCAGCGCAACTTCTACACCGTGCATATCGCGGGTACCAACGGCAAGGGCTCGGTATCGCATATGCTCGCATCTATTCTTCAGCAGGCAGGCTACCGCACAGGTCTATTTACCTCGCCCCACCTCGCCGACTTCCGTGAGCGCATCCGTGTCGATGGCGAGATGATACCCAAGCAGAAGGTTGTAAACTTCGTAGACCGCAACCAGGCGAAGATGAAGGAGTTGGACCTCTCGTTTTTCGAGATGACCGCAGCTATGGCCTTCGACTACTTCGACCAGAGCGATGTCGAGGTGGCGATTATCGAGACAGGTCTTGGTGGCAGATTGGATGCTACAAACCTTATCACGCCTATCCTATCGGTCGTAACAAATATCGCGATGGAGCATACCGAGTTCTTGGGCGACACTATCGAGAAGATTGCCTCGGAGAAGGCAGGCATCATAAAGAAGAGTATCCCCGTTGTTGTTGGCGAGCGTAACGACGACTATAACCATATCTTCGTCAATCGTGGCGCAGAGCTTAACTCGCGCGTTATCTTTGCCGAGGATGAGTTCCGCCTATTGGGTGTCGAGCACTTCGACAACCTCAGCCAGCACTTCAGCGTTGAGCGTCAGCGTGATGGCCGTGTATTTGAGCTCGATATCGACCTCTTGGGCGACTATCAGCGCCACAACATCATCACTGCGTGTGCCGCAGCCGACTACCTCGCCGAGATGACACCTCTCACCATTTCGCGCCGTGCCTTCCGTCAAGGTTTGGCAGACACCGCTGCAAATACTGGCTTGAAGGGTCGCTGGCAGGTGCTCTCGAACGAGCCATACACCGTGTGCGACACAGGTCACAATGCTGCGGGCATAGCCTATGTTGCCGAGCAGTTGGAGGCGTTGGAGTGCGACAGGCTCTTTGCCGTTATGGGCTTTGCCAAGGAGAAGGAGCTCGACAAGATTTTGCACCTCTTGCCCCGCAAGGCGCACTATATCTTCACACGCGCACAGATTGAGCGTGCCCGTGCCATCGAGGATATCGCTCAGGCAGCCACCGCCCTCGGTCTTGACTTCGAGACCGCACCTACGGTAGCCGAGGCAGTCGCTCGTGCCAAGGCTCTCGCCACACCGAGCGATGCGATATTTATCGGCGGCAGTAACTTTGTGATTGCCGAAATCGAAGAGTTATAAAGATAATGCCGTATAACAAAATAGGTTGACCGCTTGGTCAACCTATTTTATTATACGGGCTTGATATCATCGTCAATTCTTCGACAACCCATTTCCCTAATCCTTTTCACCTGCTTGGCTGCCGAGATATGACCGATAAAGGCCACAACGCAGAGCAAAAGCATCGGGATGCCGAGCTTAAGGTTGCCTATGCCGATAAGCCAAAGTGTCGAGGGTGCGCCAAGGATAAGCGCCACAAGGCAGACATATTTCAGAAATATATAGTGTCCTAACATACTCCAAATTACCAGTTAATGGGCTCTTTGCCCTGTTTTACAAGGTAGTCGTTAGCCATCGAGAAGTGGCGACAGCCGAAAAATCCTCGATACGCCGATAGTGGCGATGGATGCACAGCACGCAAGATAAGGTTGCGCTCAGGGTCGGCAATAGCGCCCTTCTTCTGAGCATAGTTGCCCCAAAGCATATATACCACACCCTCCTTGCGCTCGGCAATAGCCCGAACAACAGCATCAGTAAAACGCTCCCAGCCCCTGCCTGCGTGTGATGCCGCCTCGTGAGCACGCACTGTAAGCACAGCGTTTAGAAGCAAGACGCCCTGCTCTGCCCAGCGGTCAAGTTCGCCCGACGAAGGCATCTCGGCACCTGTATCGTCGTGCACCTCCTTAAGGATATTCTGCAACGATGGCGGAAAGGGCACGCCCTCCGAGACCGAGAAGCACAAGCCATTGGCCTGACCCTCACCGTGATAGGGGTCTTGACCGATAATCACAACCTTGAGCCTATCCAACGGGCACTTATCGAAAGCACGGAAGATATTGCGACCGGCAGGAAATACCGTTGTCGAGGCATACTCCGCCTTGACGAACTCAACAAGTTCATCAAAATAGGGCTTCGTAAACTCCTCCTTAAGGACGCTCTTCCAATCCTCTGCTATTCTAACATCTGCCATTTGAATTTGGGTTGGGGTCAATAACTTTTGCAAAAATAGTATTATTTTTCTAAATTTGCATATCGTTTAACCACTTTTTTAGAAGCATTATGCGCAAATTGACCCTTTTGCTACTATTCGTCGCAAGTCTCGCAACCGAGGCCTTGGCACAGCACGAAATAAAGAATATCATCTTCCTTATTGGCGATGGCATGGGCCTTTCGTCAGTCTCGATGATGCAGCTCGAAAACCACTACGAGCCAACCATATTTGACCGTGCAGAGAACATTGCTCTGCAAAAGACCTACTCGCTGGATAACCGCGTTACCGACTCGGCAGCATCGGGTACGGCACTCGCCACAGGCACGAAGACCAACAACACGATGCTTGGCCAGACTCCCGACGGCAAGGATTTGGTATCGCTGATGGATATCGCCCACGAGCGCGGTATGCAGACTGGCCTTATCGCTACCACATATCTGCAACACGCCACACCTGGCGCATTCTACGCCTGCACCGAGAGCCGACACAACTACCTCACTATCACCGAGCAGTTGGTGGCAAGCACGATAGATGTGGCGATAGGTGGCGGTATGGCATTCTTCGAGGAGCAGTATGGCTCGAAGGAGGTAGCCGAGGTGAAACTCAACAAGGCGGGCTATGAGCTTATCGAGGATATGGAGACGCTAAAGGCCACAAAGGGCGATAGGCGCGTAATGGCGTTGCTTGGCGCTAAGGAGGTTGGCGAGAACTCCGGAAGTTACCTTGCCGAGGCTACAGCCGAGGCTATACGCCTCTTCGAGGAGCGTGGCGACGAGGGCTTTGCGCTGATGGTCGAGGGCTCACTAATCGACGGCATGGGACATGGCAACGATGCCAAGGCGATGCAGAGGGAGATGGATAGCTTTATGCAGGCCATAGAGGTGGCTGTCGAATATGCCGAAGAGTCGGGCGACACCCTTGTTGTCGTTACCGCAGACCACGAGACAGGAGGCCTTGCAATCGTTAGTGGCAATGCCGATTTCAACCTCTCGGAGCAGGGCATAGAGTATCGCTGGGCTACCGATGGCCACTCAGGCCAGATGGTACCCATATATCTCTACGGCGCTGGTGCCGAGCGAATCAACGGCATAATGGAGAATGCGGAGCTTGGAGCAAAGCTCAAGGCGCTAATTAGCGAGTAACTCGCTCCAAGTGGCGAACACGCCACAATAGGCGTAGCGAGGTGAGCAATGCTGCCGAGCTAAGACCGACGATAAGACCTATCGCCAAGCCGTGGCACTCCATATCGAAGCGGTATGCCAACAAGCAACCTATCGGGATATTTAGCAGAAGGTAGCTACAAAGCACGATAGGCATAACGATGCGCACATCCTGCAATCCACGCAACATGCTAATAGACAAGCCTTGAATAGCATCCGAAAGTTGATATATGGCGATAAGCAACATCAGCTCAGCGGTGAGTGCTATGATAGCTTCGTTGTCGGTAAAGAGCATAGCGATGGGCGTACGCAAAAATACAAATACCATAGCCATAAGCACCGCCCACGCCAAACCGAGGTGGTAGGTGGCATATACCGTGGGTCGAAGCTCGCCAAACGACTGCGAGCCGTAGATATGCGACACCACGATGGTCGATGCCGAGCCGATAGCAACGGTAATCATCCAAGCGATATTTGCGATGCTGAAAGCCACCTGCATCGAGCCTGCCGCAACAGCACCAAACGAGAGTGCGAGAATCGAGGTGAGGATAAAGGCTGCCGACTCCAAGACCATCTGGAACGAGATAGGTGCGCCAATATTTATCAGCGCACGGAAGTTCTCCATACGCAGACTACGACGACCAAAGAAGGCACGATAGATACGCAATCGGCGCGAGAGGAAGAAGTAGGCGACGAAAACCACCATCTGCATAACACGCGACAGAAGCGTAGCAAGACCAGCACCCTCGGCACCCATAGCCTCCGAACCCAACTCACCAAAGATAAATACCCAGTTAAGGAAGATGTTGAGTACATTACCCGCAAGTGTCACCCACATTGCCACCTTTGTATTGCCGATACCCTCCAAAAACTGCTTGATAGCTAGAAATATCATCAGCGGGATAATACTCCACACCAACATATCGTAATAGGGCAACGCCATCTCGGCTACGGCCACCACATCATCGCCCGACGATGACATCCACCCCTGCAACACCCCGATAAAGGGTCTTAGAGCCAGAGCAACGATGGTTGCCACGATGCCCAAGCCGAAGCAGTAGATGATGCTATTCTGAAAGAGACGACCCACCTCACGCCTGTCGCCACGAGCATAGCTCTCGCCAACGATAGGCGTAATAGCGAGTGCCATACCGAGCGCAGCAAGGTAGATAAGCAGAAAGAGTGAACTGCCGAGCGACACCGCAGCCAAGGGCACAGGGTCGCTACCGCCATAGTTGCCCACCATGGCCGTATCGGCAAACTGTGTGGTGAGCTGTCCCGCCTGTGCAAGGACAACGGGGGTAGCAAGGGTTATGATACGCTTATAGTATGGCAAAAAGCGGCGCACTACCAGACATAATCCTTATAGAGTTCGACAAATTCTTCTGCATCGGAGGTCTGCCCCTTGGCAAACGACAAAATATCCGATACGAACAACTCACCGACATAGCCACTCTCATCCTCGGCCAAGCCACACACCACATACTCATTGTCGTAATTGCATAGCGCCCAGTCGGGTGACGATGTGTAGGAGTACTCCAATAGGCTCTCGCGAACAGCCTCCTCGCCATACTCCTCATAGAGGCTTAAGGGGAAGATATCGAAGTGGAGGGCTGTGGCTGGCTTCTCGGTCATAACCTCAATCGAGAGGAAGTAGTCGGCATATCCCATAAACGACTGATAGTAAGGCTCAAGGGCGACAACCTCGGCCAAATCGTATGCCGAGCACTTAACCTCGGTAATGCTGTTAGTGCCCTCGCCATCCTCCTTCGTAGTAAAGCGATAGATGAAGAGGTCGGTAGTTGCAGCTCCCGCATAATAGCCGTAGACAGCTATCACAAACTCCGTAGCGGGAGGTAGCTGGTCGATATGCTCTCGGTAGACACCCGTAAGCTCCAGCGGTGCATACTTCTCCATAACATACTCCAACTGCTCCTGCTTGTCGCCATTGGGGAGGTTCTTGGCGTACATCATCACCGCCGTATACTGCTCATCGGTAGAGGGCACAATCGACACATCCACCGAGCGGGGCATAATATTCGAGAACTCCACCTCGAAGGTCATATCCGACCTCTCGACCGTACCCGTAGAGAAGTATTTGACAATGGGTCGTGACACCACCATAGGCACACGGTCATCTTCTGAGTCGATAGCGTAGATAAGCGCCATATAGCGATGGTTGGCATTGAGTGTCTTGCTAAACGACGCCTCACCCTTATAACCAACCTCTTGCATCACCTCCTCAGCACTTAGCTCATTGAAGTAGTAGAGGTGGTCGGCAACATAGAAAAAAGCCTCGGCAACGCCCTTTTCGGCCTCGGCCGTAAACTCCAAGCCCTGCTCAACATAGCCTGCTTCGGAGTCCTCTACAAGTTGCACCATATAGTAGCCATTCCACTCCTCAGGACATATATCGAAGTGCACCTCGGGACCCTCGGCCACAATCTCTACATCGAAATTCATAGCCACTCGCTCAGGCAAGCGCTCGTTGATAACCTCATAATAGATAGGTGTAATACGGTGATAAGCATCACCTAATACATCAACGCCATAAACATATATGACATACTCCTTGGCTGGCGACAAGTCCTGCCATCTGCGCTGCTGCTTGCCTGCAACAATAATATTACTTTGCGTAAGCAGCTCTTCGAGAGTAAGAGTTCCATTGAGATATGTCGAGAAGTAGGCAATATCGGCAGCCACAGCCTCCTCTGTCGTAGTGATACCCTGCTCGATGAAATAGCTCGTTTCGGCCATCATCACAATATATCGCATATCGTCACGCGAGGGGGTAATAGTAGCACTACACTCCGAGTAGTCGACCTTATCGAGCGTAATAGAGAGCATCTCGCCAGCTGACGCCGACTGTGTAATGGTAATCGTAGGGCGGTAATCTATTGAGGGATAGCGAAACTCGATTGTTGCAACGCGCTCCTCGCCACTCTCGTTGGGTTCAACACGAAAGCGTATAACACCAAATGTAGATTCATCAATATCCGTAATCCACTCCTTATCTGATATGGCCGAGGCGGTAACAGTGCCGATAGCACTCTTTACTGAGTAACCAACAACAAAGTGGCCACCCAAGCTATCTACCGAGATACTATCTACATTAACACTAAAGCCTGCATCGGCAATAGGCTCATCGTTGTGACAACCGACAACAAAGAATAGAGATGCAACAATGATTAGAAAGTGACGCATATCGAGCTATTCTCACAAATTGTTAGATATACTTGAGCACGGGTATCGAGCGCATGTGAGGCACCTCGCCATCCTTAGACTCCACCGCAAAGACGATAATCATATAGTTACGGTCTGCCGTGAGCTGCACATCGAGCGAGCGAAAACCCATGTAGCAGTTAGTGCGCAAGTACTGCTCAGCAGACAGACCACCCTTCATAGCATTACGCGCAGAAGTGTAGAACTTCGTAGCAAGTGCCTTAATCTGTTCATTACCCATGGGAGTACCAGGCTCGATATATTGCAACGAGTCTTCGGGAGCAATCTGAATGTAGTAGTAACCATTCCAATCCTTAGGGTCAATACTGATATTAAGCATATTACCCGTCATCTTGGTTACAATATTGAAATCTACATCATACATCTCGGGCATAGGCAACTCGACGATTGTTGAGTGCATAGGTGTAGTCATTGTATAACTGTTACCCGTAAACTCAATGCCATAACTATAAACCAAATATGAAGCACCAGGCTGCATACCAGAGAACTGACGCTCGGCATTACCCATATAGATAAGCTGAGGACTAACACGACCCATAAGCTCCTCAAGGGTCATATTGTTACGCTGAGCAAGAGCGAGATAGTTCGACATCTCGGCATCGACAAACATAGTTTCATCACTAATACCCGACTGACGGAAATACTCGGCATCGATGATATTTGCCATATAAGGGCGTGAAGCTTCCAACGGAATATACTTCACTTTACAACTCTTGTAAGTAACATCCGAAACCTCGAACTTGAACTTATTGAGCAACTGCTTGTCCTGCAAAACATAAACCTTCGCATCTTCAGCATTAGGGTACTTAATCGTAACGAAAGCAAAACGCTCCTCGTTGCTATCGCTCGAAGCAACCGTCAGCACAATCTTGCTGTCGGTAACATCCTTAAGAGTTATCCAGTCAGCGGCACTCACCATCGTAGGCTTGGCATTCTTAACAGGATTGGTAATACCATAATAGAGTGCGATATCACCGCCACCACCATCGACATTAAGCTCATAGGTATCAAGAGCTATAACTGAATCTCCTTTTGGCTGAGTCTCACAACCTACAAATACAAGGGCAAGAATACCCAAGAGAATAGAAAACATAGAGTTAATTTTCATCCTAACTATCTTTTATTTAATTCATTATTCAAACTTTTCGCCTCGAAGAATCTTATCGAGCATCGTCTGACAACCATCCTCCACCAAGTCGAGCACTAGCTCAAAGCCCTCATGACCCTCGTAGTAGGGGTCGGGGATATAGCTCCAATTGGGGTGGTTACGCAAAAACTCACGGAAGCGGAATATCTTCATCTGCGCCTCGCGATGTGGAGCAAGGCGGAAGAGCGATTCGTAGTTGTTGTCGTCCATTGCGACGATAAGGTCGAAGCGTTCGAAGTCCTCCTCACGCACCTGACGCGAGCGATGGGTTATCTCGATACCTCGGGCTGATGCAGCACGGCGCATACGGCTGTCGGCACGGTCGCCCGCATGACCACCATAGGTACCCGCAGAGTCCACCGCCACCCTATCGCCCACACCACGGCGGTCGATAAACTGTTGCATCACAGCCTCAGCAGCAGGTGAACGGCATATATTACCCAGACATACAAACAGGATGCGTTGCTTCATTGTGCCCGATTACTAAAAATTCTTCAGCAAAGATAACTAAATAAAATTAGTTATACCAAAAATATTCGTTTAATAAATTGGGGAGTTCGTTTAATTCTTGTGATTGAAGAGCAACATTTTGCTGAAATAGACCAAAATTCAACCATAAGAAAGTGCCACAGATTGCATAATTTTTGTACCTTTGTTGCGTTTAATAGAAAATCAAACATTCAGCAAATATGAAAATTAAGGCATTACTAATGGCTTTAGTGGCGATTTTCGCCTTCTCGACAACTGCCGATGCACAGTCGCTTCCCCGCCGTGTGCGCAATATGGAGGTACAGGACCTCGATGGCAACAAGGCACGCCTACCGTGGTGGGGCGAGAAGAACCTGCTTATCTTCTATGTCGACCCCGAGGTACCCAAGCAGAACCACGAGTTTGTTAGCTGGATTGAGGAGAACAAGCGCCTTGCAGGTCCCAATATCGAGGGCTTCGGCATCGTAAACCTCAAGGATGCCGCCTACCCCAACTCGTTGGTGCGCAAGATTGCCGATGCACGAACCGCCAAGAATGGCGCTACCATCGTCTGCGACCCCGACCACTGGGTGTCGAGCGCTTGGCGTTTGGGCGACTGCAACAATATGTTCTGCATCTTGCTCGTTACGAAGGAGGGTGAGTTGGTATATGTGAGCAAGGGCGAGATGTCGAAGGAGGAGCAGCAGCGCTTCTTGGAGATTGCTGACAAATATCGCTAAACACAATGCGTGGGTGGCTCGTAGCGGCAGCCTTGCTACTGTCGTATAGCGCACTATCGGCACAGAACACCGCAGAGGCTGTGATTGGCGCTGATACCGTCACCTATGCCTATACACCAATCGACCAGAGTGGCTACGATGATGTTCGTGGCGACTCTGGTCGAAAGCTTTTAAGTGCAAAGACAAGCGACAACACCTCGCTCGATTTTACGATTGCACCCATTTACTCCTCAACCACAAATTTCGGCATTGTCCTCAACGCCCAACTAAGCTACGGAGTGCCAAAGATTAGTGGCAACTATGGCTCAAAGCCATCTGCCCTATCGCTATACCTATCGGGCTCAATCAATGGCTATTATCGCCTGATGCTCAACGGCATAAACCGCCTAAACAACAGCCGAGACATTCTATCGTATGGCGCCGAGGCTGGCTCTATGCCCACCCGCCTTTGGGGTCTAAACTACGACGATGCTATACGCGGAAACTACTCTCGTTACACTGAGAAAACGCTCACGGCGTGGTTCCGATATAGTAGACTTATTGCTCCAAATACCTACATCGGCATCGCAGCGGACATCCTCAATTCGGAGGGAAGGAATTTGAGCGATGGAGCGCTCGAAATGATTGGCGACCGAGCCACTAATATCACCACTGCGGGCATCGGCTTACAACTCGATTTCGACAATTACCACAACCGTATCGACCCACCCTACGGCTTCCGTGTCGGCGCTTCGGCAACCTACCG
>JAGBYO010000082.1 GCA_017628735.1 Alistipes sp.
GGTCGTACTCAATCTCATATACCTTGTGATACTCGCGCGAGGGGTCGTTCATAACCATCACGAAATCCTTCTCAAGGTCGATATCGCCGAAGAACTCTGCATAGAACGACTTGGGGGTGTAGTGCTTGGTCTCTACGGGGTTGCCCTCCTTATCCTTGCGTGTCCAGTCAAACTCGGTGGGAGGCACGCCATAGGCACGAACGAGCATCGAGTAAATCTCGCCGAGCATCTCCCCCTTGAGTGCTATGGGAGCACGGCGGTCGCGCTGGTTGCGGAGCTTGAGGCCAAACTCGCGGAGCTTGAGTTTCAGAAGGTTGCCCACCTGTGCGGTGTTGTTCGACTGGTAGTTCTCGGGCATAACCTCCGAGGGCACAACGCCATACTTCATCACGAGGTTCGACACGCCAGTAAACTGACCGCCATCGTTCAACGGATTCTTAAACAGCCACTCCACCTGACGATCCTCCATAGGCAGGTGCTTGGTGTCGATAACGGCCTGAAGGAAGAGGTTCGACTTCTCCAACTGGTCGTAGAAGAAGAGGTAGTTCTGCGAGAACTCCATCTCCTGAAGGTCGAGGTCGTCAATCATCTTGGCACGCAAGACATTAAGACCTGTAAAGAGCCAGCAACGACCCGACTGCTGCTGGTCGGTGATGCCCTTGGTCTTCACGCGGTGCGAGAAGTGGGTGTCAATCATTGCGAGGTTGTCGGCATTGGTTGCCAACTCTGCTACGGGGTTGAGAGCCAAGGCGTTGCGTGCTGCCTTCTCGGCCTCCGATGTCTGGTGGTTGGCGCGGATATTCTGGAGCATAGCCTCCGAGATACCGCCACCTGCCTGCTGTGCGCTTACGCCAAATGCCGATGCCACAGCCATAGCCAAAATTAGTAGTCTTTTCATAGATTTCTATCTGTTTAATTTATAATAATTTGTCGGCATAGAAGTATAGAATCGCCCAGACGATAAATCTGCCACCCTTGCCCACCAACATCCAGATGGCCGAGGGTATAAACTTAGCCTTGTAGAAGCCTAAGACGATGGCAAAGACATCGCCCACAAAGGGTACCCAGGTGAGCAGGGCAAGGCCTGCTCCCCACCGTTGCACACGCTCCTTATGCTTGGCGATGGTCTCGGGCTTGACTCTAAACCAGCGCTCTATCCACTCGGTCTTGCCGAGCCAGCCAATCCAATACGATGTAAGACCTCCGAGCCAGTTGCCGAGCGTAGCCACGGCAACGGTCACCACAGGTGCACCACCCGCAACGAGCATACCCACAAGCAACACATCCGAGCTAAAAGGAAATACCGTGGCGGCAAGGAACGAGCCGAGAAAGAGCCCTATATATCCATATTCGAGTAACGATTCCATCTTTGCAAAGATAGCAAAATTATTCATACGAAAGAGTGAATGTGCGTAAAATGATATTTTTTTGAAAAAAAATAGCTGTGGCGTGCGCTATTTGCGGAAAAAAGTGTATTTTTGTTGTTGATTACTATCAAAGGTAATTTAAGGCTACGGATTATTTAACCTAAAACAACTAATATTTAACTTTATCAAATGAAGCGTATTTTGGTTTTGGGTGCCGGCGGTCAGATCGGATCTGAGTTGGTACCATATCTTCGCTCAATCTACGGTGCAGATAATGTCTTGGCAACCGATGTTAAGCACAATGCAGTGTTGGCAGAGGCGGGTCCTTTCGAGGCTCTTGATGCTCTTGATGCTAAGGCTTATGCCGAGCTTGTCAACAAGTACAAGATTGACTCTATCTTCAACCTTGTAGCACTCCTCTCGGCAACTGGTGAGAAGAATCCCCAGTTGGCTATGCGTATCAATATGGGCGCTTTGGAGAACTCGTTGGAGATCGCTCGCGAGAAGAACTGTGCGGTATTTACCCCCAGCTCTATCGGTGCTTTCGGTGGCGACTTCCCCCGCGATAAGACCCCTCAGGATACCGTGATGCAGCCCAACACCATCTATGGCGTATGCAAGGTAACTGGCGAGCTCCTATCTAACTACTACCACACGCGTTTCGGTGTCGACACTCGCTCGGTGCGCTTCCCCGGTATTATCTCGAATGTAACACTCCCTGGTGGCGGTACAACTGACTATGCAGTAGAGATTTACTACGAGGCTGTCAAGGGCAACAAGTTTGTCTGCAACATCGCTCCCGATGTATATATGGATATGATGTATATGCCCGATGCTTTGCGTGCTACCGTCGAGCTTATGGAGGCTGATCCTTCGAAGCTTAAGCATCGCAACTCGTTCAACATCGCTGCTATGAGCTTCACTCCCGAGATTATCCGCGAGGTTGTTGAGCGCCATGTGCCCGGCTTCCAGATGGAGTACAATGTAGACCCCGTCAAGGATGTTATCTCTCGTAGCTGGCCCAACTCATTGGACGACACCTGCGCTCGTGAGGAGTGGGGTTGGAAGCCTCAGTGGGATTTGGAGTCTATGACTAAGGATATGCTTGAGAAAGTAGCTGCCAAACTCAAGTAATTTGTTGTGATAGCGGCGCTACTGCGACGCTTCAGTCAAAATGGCGAATGGGAAATACGCTCGAGTATGTCCCATCCGCCATTTTTCGTGTCAGCGCCACATTAGCACCACTCTGACA
>JAGBYO010000083.1 GCA_017628735.1 Alistipes sp.
GCTCTTGCAGTCGCCTGCTAAGAATGTCATTTCTGCTTTGCAGTCAAATGCAGGTCAGAAGATCGCGGGTCTCGTAAAGACCCTCGAGGAGAGAAACAACTAATTAACAAGAACAAAAAACAAAATTTAATAAAATTACACAACTATGGCAGATGTAAAGGTATTGGCAGAAGAGTTGGTAAACTTGACTGTTAAGGAGGTAAACGAGTTGGCTACTATCCTCAAGGAGGAGTACGGTATTGAGCCCGCTGCTGCAGCTGTAGCAGTTGCTGCTCCCGCAGCTGGCGCTGGTGAGGCTGCTCCTGCAGAGAAGTCGACTTTCGATGTAATCTTGAAGAGCGCTGGTCAGGCAAAGCTCCAGGTTATCAAGGTTGTTAAGGAGGTAGCTGGCTTGTCATTGGGCGATGCTAAGGCATTGGTTGATGGCGCACCTAAGGCCGTTAAGGAGGGTATCTCTAAGGAGGAGGCTGAGTCAATCAAGGCTTCACTCGAGGAGGCTGGTGCAGAGGTTGAGCTTAAGTAATTCTTAGGAATATTTAAGTTTCCAACACCCAAGGTGTAGGGCTTACGACTAAAAGTAAGCTCTATGCCTTTTGTGGTCTAAATATCGGGAGTGCAAATTGAGGCTGTGCCCGGTGATTAGACAAGTTGATGCTCTCAGAGTGTAATGCGTTTACACTGAGGGCATTAGCGGGATAAAAAAGTCCCGAATATTTAGGCTTATGCCCATATCGTTGCTCTTTGGTGCTAGCGAGACGGATGTTGTGTCGTCTTGCCGTAATGTTAGAAGGGTGCAGATATCTTAGGCGGTGCCTCCGAAGGATAGGCGTTGAGCAATGCTTGATGTTTACTTGGTCGAGAGGCTTTAAGTTAAGAGTATCGAACGATCAGATGCCGTATATCTAGCGGCCGGTGATAGGTCAGAAATTTTGAATTTCACATTTTAACACTTGGATTATATGTCCACTACACAACAACAACGAATAAGCTTTTCAACCATCAAGAACAGGGTTCCCTATCCCGACTTGTTGGAGATTCAGCTTAAATCTTTCCGTGATTTCTTCCAGCTTGACACCACAGCCGAGAATCGTAAGAACGAAGGTTTGTATAAGGTGTTCAACGAGAACTTCCCAATCACAGACACAAGAAATAACTTCGTATTGGAGTTTATCGACTACTATATCGATCAGCCCCGCTATAGCATCGAGGAGTGCTTGGAGCGTGGTTTGACATATAGTGTACCCCTCAAGGCGAAACTTAAGCTCTACTGCACAGACACCGAACACGAGGACTTCGATGAGGTCGTTCAGGATGTCTACTTCGGTCTTATCCCTTACATGACCGAGCGCGGTACCTTCATCTTCAACGGTGCCGAGCGTGTAGTAGTTTCGCAGTTGCACCGTTCACCTGGTGTATTCTTCGGTCAGAGCATGCACACCAACGGTACAAAGCTCTACTCTGCGCGTATCATTCCTTTCAAGGGCTCGTGGATTGAGTTTGCTACCGACATCAACAATGTGATGTACGCCTACATCGACCGTAAGAAGAAGTTGCCCGTAACAACCCTTTTGCGTGCTATCGGTTACGAGACCGACCAGCAGATTTTGGAGATTTTCGACCTTGCCGACGAGATTAAGGTTACTAAGTCGAACCTCCAGAAGAACTTGGGCCGTAAGCTTGCAGCGCGTGTTCTCAACAGTTGGATTGAGGACTTCGTTGACGAGGATACTGGCGAGGTTGTATCTATCGAGCGTAACCAGGTTATCGTTGACCGTGAGGTAGAGTTACAGGAGGAGCACATCGATGCTATCATCGAGTCGGGTGCTAAGACAATTCTCTTGCACAACGACGACCCCTCGGGCATCGACTTCTCGATTATCTACAACACACTACATAAGGATCCCTGTAACTCAGAGAAGGATGCAGTGATGTATATCTACCGTCAGTTGCGTGCTTCGGAGGCTCCCGATGAGGCTACTGCTCGTGATGTTATCGACAAGCTCTTCTTCTCGGATAAGCGTTACGATTTGGGTGATGTAGGTCGTTTCCGTATCAATAAGAAGTTGGATTTGTCGATTGATCCCGCTATCCGCACTCTTACGCGTGAGGATATCATCGAGATTATCAAGTACCTCATCCAGCTTATCAACTCGAAGGCTGATATTGACGATATTGACCACTTGTCAAACCGTCGTGTTCGTACCGTAGGTGAGCAGCTTGCCAACCAGTTCTCTGTTGGTTTGGTGCGTATCGCGCGTACTATCCGTGAGCGAATGAATGTTCGCGACAACGAGGTCTTCACACCCGAGGATTTGATTAACGCCAAGACTTTGGCGTCAGTAGTGAACTCGTTCTTTGGTACCAGCCAGCTCTCGCAGTTCATGGACCAGATTAACCCCTTGGCTGAGATTACTCACAAGCGTCGTCTTTCGGCGTTGGGTCCTGGTGGTCTTTCGCGTGACCGTGCAGGTTTCGAGGTTCGAGATGTACACTACACCCACTATGGTCGATTGTGTCCTATCGAGTCGCCTGAGGGACCGAACATTGGTCTTATTTCGTCGTTGTGCGTATATGCCAAGATTTCGGACATGGGCTTCATCGAGACTCCCTACCGTACGGTTGAGGAGGGCGTGGTAGACCTCAACAACGATAATATTCGTTACTACTCGGCCGAGGAGGAGGAGGGCCAGATTGTTGCTCAGTCTAACGAGCAGCTTACCGATGATGGCCACTTCATCAACCGCGACCGTATCAAGGCTCGTTTGGGCGCCGACTTCCCCGTTGTTCACGACACCGAGGTACACTTGGTCGATGTAGCACCTAACCAGGTAGCATCTATCGCTGCGAGCCTTATCCCCTTCTTGGAGCACGATGATGCTAACCGTGCGTTGATGGGTTCGAACATGATGCGTCAGGCAGTGCCCTTGGTGCGTCCCGAGGCTCCCATCGTAGGTACGGGTATCGAGAAGGATATGATTGTTGACAGCCGTATTCAGGTCGTTGCTGAGGGCGATGGTGAGGTTGTTTTCGCCGATGCTACACGCATCGAGGTACGCTACGAGCGTAGCGAGGATCAGGAGATTGCACTCTTTACGCCTGAGGTTACCGTTTACGAGCTACCCCGCTACCGTCGTACCAACCAGAATACCACCGTTACCTTGAAGCCTACTGTCTTGACTGGCGATAAGGTTACTAAGGGTCAGATTCTCACCGAGGGCTACTCTACCGAGAAGGGTGAGTTGGCTTTGGGTCGCAACCTTAAGGTAGCGTTCATGCCTTGGAAGGGTTACAACTTCGAGGATGCTATCGTTATCTCGGAGCGTATCCAGCGTGAGGATATCTTCACTTCGGTACATGTCGACGAGTACATTATGGAGGTTCGCGACACCAAGCGCGGTGTCGAGGAGCTTACCTCGGATATTCCCAATGTCTCGGAGGATGCAACCAAGGATTTGGATGCCAACGGTATTATCCGTATCGGTGCCAAGGTTACTCCTGGCGACATCCTTATCGGTAAGATTACTCCTAAGGGTGAGAGCGATCCTTCGCCTGAGGAGAAGCTTTTGCGTGCCATCTTCGGCGATAAGGCAGGTGATGTTAAGGATGCTTCGTTGAAGGCACAGCCTTCGTTGCACGGCGTTGTTATCGACACCAAGCTCTATAGCCACGCACAGAAGGAGGGCAAGCGTAACCGCGCAGCCGAGAAGGCTCAGATGGAGCAGCTCGATGCCGACTACGCAGCAAAGGTAGCCGAGCTTACCAAGATATTGGTTGACAAGTTGTGGCGTTTGTTGGAGGGTAAGACCACCATCGGCGTCTGCGACTACTACAATGTCGAACTCTACGCTGCTGGCGAGAAGTTTACTCGCAAGATGTTGGAGGATATCGCCTTGATCAGCGTCGACAGCAAGACAGGTGTTGCTAACGGCTATATGAACCTTGGCCACACACGCTGGACTGGCGATGAGCACGACGATGCACTCATCTCGCTCACTATCAACAACTACACCATCGAGTGTAAGAAGGCTGCTGCGGCAACAAACCGCGAGAAGTACAATCTTACCAATGGTGATGAGATTCCTACATCGGGTGTTATCCAGATGGCTAAGGTATACATTGCTAAGAAGCGTAAGCTCAAGGTGGGTGATAAGATGGCGGGTCGTCACGGTAACAAGGGTATCGTTGCGAAGGTTGTTCGCGATGAGGATATGCCCTTCTTGGAGGACGGTACTATTGTCGACATCTGTTTGAACCCTCTGGGTGTGCCTTCGCGAATGAACCTTGGTCAGATCTACGAGACTGTTCTCGGTTGGGCAGGTAAGGAGCTCGGTTTGAAGTTCGCTACCCCCATCTTCGATGGTGCCTCTTTGGAGCAGATTAACGAGTACACAGCTCAGGCGGGTGTTCCTCGCAGCGGTCGTACCTACCTCTACGATGGTGGTACCGGCGAGCGTTTCGACCAGCCTGCAACCGTGGGTGTCATCTATATGCTTAAGCTCGGTCACATGATCGACGATAAGATGCACGCTCGTTCGATTGGTCCTTACTCGCTTATCACACAGCAGCCGCTTGGTGGTAAGGCACAGTTTGGTGGTCAGCGTTTCGGTGAGATGGAGGTTTGGGCGTTGGAGGGCTTCGGTGCTGCCAACATCCTTCAGGAGATTCTTACCATCAAGTCAGATGATGTTGTCGGTCGTGCCAAGGCCTACGAGGCTATTGTCAAGGGTGACAACTTGCCGCGTCCCGGTGTTCCCGAGGCAATGAATGTGCTCTTGCACGAATTGCGCGGTCTTGCACTGTCGGTAAAACTTGAGTAAAAGGTCTAACAGCATCAAAAACTTTCGACATTATGTCATTCAATAAGGATAATAATAAGATGAGCAGCTTCAGCCGTATTTCGATTGGTCTTGCATCTCCCGAGGAGATTCGTGCCCAGTCGAGTGGCGAGGTGCTCAAACCCGAGACCATCAACTACCGTACCTACAAGCCTGAGCGCGATGGTTTGTTCTGTGAGCGCATCTTCGGTCCTGTCAAGGACTATGAGTGCCACTGCGGTAAGTATAAGCGTATTCGCTACAAGGGTATCGTCTGCGACCGATGCGGCGTAGAGGTTACCGAGAAGAAGGTTCGTCGTGAGCGTATGGGTCACATCTCGTTGGTTGTGCCTGTTGTTCACATCTGGTACTTCCGTTCACTTCCTTCGAAGATTGGCTACCTTTTGGGTATCCCTTCGAAGAAGTTGGAGGCTATCATCTACTACGAGCGCTATGTCGTTATCAACGCTGGTGCTGCTAAGGAGCAGGGTGTTGAGCGCTTGCAGACCCTTTCGGAGAAGGAGTACCTCGATATCGTGGCATTGCTTCCCAAGGGCAACCAGGCGTTGGCCGACGACGATCCCGACAAGTTCGTAGCCGAGATGGGTGGTGAGGCTATCCTCACTCTGCTCAAGCAGGTAGACCTCGACTCTATGTCTTATGCATTGCGCGACCGTGCTTCGAAGGAGACCTCGCAGCAGCGTAAGACCGAGGCCCTCAAGTGCTTGAATGTCATCGAGTCGTTCCGTGCCTCGAATGGCAAGAACAAGCCCGAGTGGATGGTGTTGACCGATATCCCCGTTACACCTCCCGAGTTGCGTCCTCTCGTGCCACTGGATGGTGGTCGTTTCGCAACTTCGGACCTCAACGACTTGTATCGCCGCGTAATCATCCGTAACAACCGTCTTAAGCGTCTTATCGAGATTAAGGCTCCCGAGGTGATTTTGCGTAACGAGAAGCGTATGTTGCAGGAGGCTGTCGACTCGTTGTTCGACAACTCACGCAAGAGCAACGCTGTTAAGAATGAGTCGAACCGTCCTTTGAAGTCTTTGTCAGACTCGTTGAAGGGTAAGCAGGGTCGTTTCCGTCAGAACTTGCTCGGTAAGCGTGTTGACTACTCAGCTCGTTCGGTTATCGTTGTGGGTCCCGAGCTCAAGATGCACGAGATGGGTATTCCCAAGGATATGGCAGCCGAGCTTTACAAGCCTTTCGTTATCCGTAAGCTCATCGAGCGCGGTATCGTAAAGACCGTAAAGTCTGCAAAGAAGATTATCGATAGAAAGGATCCCGTTATCTGGGGTATCTTGGAGAATGTCATCAAGGGTCACCCCGTATTGATGAACCGTGCTCCTACCCTTCACCGATTGGGTATCCAGGCCTTCCAGCCCAAGCTTATCGAGGGTAAGGCAATGCAGCTTCACCCGCTGTCATGTACTGCGTTTAACGCGGACTTCGATGGTGACCAGATGGCGGTGCACTTGCCCCTTGGCAATGCCGCAATCCTTGAGGCTCAGCTCCTTATGTTGGGTTCGCACAATGTCCTCAACCCCGCAAATGGTGCACCTATCACCGTGCCTTCGCAGGATATGGTCCTCGGTCTTTACTACATCACCAAGCCCCGCCCCAATGTTAAGGGTACAGGCTTGAAGTTCTACGGTCCCGAGGAGGCTATCATCGCCTACAACGAGAAGCGCGCCGACTTGCACGCTGTCGTGCAGTGTAAGGTTCGCGATATCGACGAGAACGGCAACGAGGTATTCGTTATCAAGGAGACTACCATCGGTCGTATCCTCTTCAACCAGTATGTTCCCGCCGAGGTGGGCTACATCAACGAGGTGTTGACCAAGCGTTCGTTGCGTGATATCATCGCTGTTGTTATGAAGAAGGCAGGTGCCGACAAGGTTGCTAAGTTCTTGGACGATATCAAGAATATGGGTTACCGTATGGCATTCCAGGGTGGTCTGTCGTTTAACCTCGACGCAGTGGTTATCCCCGAAGTTAAGCAGCAGCTTATCGACGAGGGTTATGCAGCTGCCGATGCCGTTATCGACGACTATAATATGGGTCTTATCACCAATAACGAGCGTTACAACCAGATTGTCGATATTTGGACAAATGTCAACAATAAGCTTACCAATCAGGTAATTACCACGCTTAAGAACGATAACGACGGCTTCAACCCCGTATACATGATGCTTGACTCAGGTGCGCGAGGTTCTAAGGAGCAGATTCGTCAGCTTTCAGGTATGCGAGGCCTTATGGCTAAGCCCCAGAAGTCGGGTGTCGAGGGTGGTCAGCAGGTTATCGAGAACCCCATCTTGTCGAACTTTAAGGAGGGTCTGTCGGTGTTGGAGTACTTTATCTCTACCCACGGTGCTCGTAAGGGTTTGGCGGATACCGCGCTTAAGACTGCGGATGCGGGTTACTTGACTCGTCGTTTGGTCGATGTAGCACAGGATGTTATCATCAACGAGGAGGATTGCGGTACCTTGCGTGGTTTGACAGCTACGGCTATCAAGCGTAACGAGGATGTCGTGCAGACTCTCTACGACCGTATTCTCGGCCGTACAGCACTTAACGATGTTATCCACCCCACAACAGGTGAGATTATCTGCCGTGCTGGTGACGAGATTACCGAGGAGATTGCCGAGGCTATCGACAAGTCGCCTTTGGAGTCAGTAGAGATTCGTTCGGTGCTCACCTGTGAGGCTCGTCGTGGTGTATGTGCTAAGTGTTATGGCCGTAACCTTGCTACCGCGCGTATGGTGCAGAAGGGTGAGGTTGTAGGTGTCATCGCAGCACAGTCTATCGGTGAGCCCGGTACTCAGCTTACACTTCGTACCTTCCATGTCGGTGGTGTTGCGGGTGGCTCAACTGTCGAGACCAATGTAGTTTCGAAGTACGAGGGTCGCTTGGAGATTGACGACTTGCGCACTATCAAGGGTAAGAACTCAGCTGGCGAGGCTATCGACATCGTTATGTCGCGTCAGTCGGAGTTCCGCATCGTTGACCCCACTACCGAGATTACACTCTATACCCACGCCTTGCCCTATGGTGCAACCCTCTTTATGAAGGATGGTGCCGAGGTTAAGAAGGGCGATATGATTTGCGAGTGGGATCCCTACAACGCAGTTATCATCGCCGAGTCTGAGGGTAAGATTGTCTACGAGAGCATCATCGAGGGTGTAACATACCGCGAGGAGCGCGATGAGCAGACAGGTCTTGCTGAGCGCGTAGTTATCGAGTCTAAGGATAAGACCAAAAACCCCGTCATCAAGATTGTAAATAAGGATGGCGACGAGGTTAAGGCATACAACTTGCCCGTTGCGGCACACATCATGGTTAAGAACAACGCCAAGATTCACGCTGGCGATATTCTTATCAAGATTCCTCGTGCCGTAGGTAAGACTGGTGGCGATATCACCGGTGGTCTTCCCCGTGTTACCGAGCTCTTCGAGGCTCGTAATCCTTCGAACCCCGCAATCGTGTCGGAGATCGACGGTGAGGTAACATTCGGTAAGATCAAGCGTGGTAACCGCGAGATTATCATCACCTCGAAGGACGGTGATATCAAGAAGTATCTCGTGCCACTGTCACGCCAGATTATCGTGCAGGAGAACGACTATGTTCGTGCAGGTATGGCCCTTTCGGATGGTGCCATCACGCCCAGCGATATCTTGCGCATCCTCGGTCCTACCAAGGTTCAGGAGTACATCGTGAACGAGGTACAGGAGGTTTACCGTATGCAGGGTGTAAAGATTAACGACAAGCACTTCGAGGTTATCGTTCGTCAGATGATGTCGAAGGTGCAGATTGAGGATCCGGGTGATACCCGTTTCTTCGAGGATCAGGTTGTCGACAAGTGGGAGTTTATGGATGTCAACGACGAGCTCTACGATAAGGTTGTCGTTACAGCTGCTGGCGACTCACAGAATGTACAGCCCGGTCAGATTATCTCGCTCCGCAAGCTTCGTGACGAGAACTCTGCACTCAAGCGTCGTGATATGGCACTTGTCGAGGTTCGTCCTATCGTGCCTGCAACATCTAACCAGGTGCTCCAGGGTATCACCCGTGCGGCATTGCAGACATCGAGCTTCATCTCGGCTGCATCGTTCCAGGAGACTACCAAGGTGCTCAACGAGGCTGCTATTCAGGCTAAGAGCGATGACTTGGTTAACCTTAAGGAGAATGTCATCACTGGTAATCCTATTCCCGGTGGTACAGGTCTTCGCGACTACGATGATCTTGTAGTTGGTTTGAAAGCCGACCTCGAGTAATTTGTTGTGATAATGGGTCAATCTCGACCCATCCTATAAGTAAGACCCCTTGGGCTGTACATCATGTACAATCCCAAGGGGTTTTCTTTTACGATAAGCCAAGACTAGCCCAATCAAACAACAAATAATTTAAAGTAGAAAACCTCAACCTGCGAACAATTCCAGAAAGAAATCACTTTGTTCAGTACTCCAAATCGACCATTTATCAACGAAATGTAACTCATAAAGCAAAAAAAGCACTTTTTATTATGATAGTTTGTATATTATTTGTATATTTGCTAATCAAATTGACGCAAAAGTGCGAGTGTGTCAGTTTCGACAAAAGTCACAATAATTTAAATTTACAATAAGATGAAAAAAGTTCTACTTTTAGCCTTGTTTGCCATCTTCGCTGTTAGCGGTGTTATGGCACAGGAGACCGCTGAGAAGCCCGAGAAGCTTCGTTGGCAGGGTCACATCACAAACAAGTTTTGGGATAACTGGGAGGTAGGCGTAGGCGGTGGCGCATCGTTCCTCGACCTCGCTACTAAGCCCTCGGCAAAGGAGCCCGGCGGTTTCTTCCAGCGTCTTGGTTGGAATGCTAACATCAACGCTACTAAGTGGTTTGCACCTATCGTGGGTGTACGCCTCCAGCTCGATGGTGGTAAGTTCCAGAACTACTCGTACAACAAGCCTCAGTATGGCGATGGTTGCTTCAACACTCCCTATGTGTTCTTGCACGGCGACTTGATGGTAAACCTCTCTAACTGGATTGGTGGCTATCGTGAGGATCGCGTATACTACGCTGTACCCTACGCAGGTTTCGGTTTCTACTCTACTTCGTTCACCAAGAAGTCGGTAGGCTCACGCAACAACGAGTATGCTGCAACCTTCGGTTTGTTGAACAAGTTCCGCGTATGCGAGCAGATCGACATCAACCTCGACCTTCGCACATGGCTCGCACGCCAGGCAGACCTCCCCGTAGAGTACTCTAAGTCTGGCGCTTATGCATTCTCATTCGTTGCTTCTGTTGGCGTATCATACCGCTTCAACAAGCGTGACTGGGATGTTGCTCACACTCAGGCAGAGGTTGACGGCTATGTTGCTGCTATCGCTGATTTGGACAACCGTCTTGGCGATGCTAACAACAAGCTTTCGGATGCTAACAACAAGATTAACGATCTGAACAACGAGAACGACCGTCTTAAGGACGACCTCGCTAACTGCCTCAAGGCTAAGGAGGAGGCTGAGAAGCAGATCGTAGCTCCTGAGACCGTAGTATTCTTCAGCATCGACAAGTCGAACATCTCGGCTTACTCTAAGGCTACTTTGGACAACTACATCGCAACAGTTAAGGATGCAGAGACTAAGCTCGTAGTTACTGGTTATGCAGATAAGGAGACTGGTTCTGCAGCTGTTAACGAGCGCATCTCTAAGGCTCGTGCTGAGGCCGTAGGCAAGTACCTCGTAGAGAAGGGTATCGCTGAGGACCGCATCGAGGTTAAGTGGGTAGGTGACACCGAGCAGGCATTTGCTAAGCCTCATGGTGCTAAGATCAACCGTTGCGTTGTTATCCGCTAATTTCTTGTGAAAAGTCGCAATCTGCGGCGCATCCTAAAGTTAACCACCGAGGGCTGTACTTCTTGTACTATCCCTCGGTGGTTCCTTTTTACGATGCACCACATCTCACGACTTTTTACAAGAAATTGGGGTAGTGCAGACTGGGAGGCGGTACACTTCTGACCAGAGAGACCAGAGAGACCAGAGAGACTGGAGGGACAAGAGAGAGGTCGGGTATCACCGATTCACTTTGTCCGCATCGTCTCTTTGGTCTCTTTAGTCTTTTAGGTCTCTTCGGTCCATAATCTGCATAATCTCCATAAATTCTCTCTTGACTGCGTTCTGCTTGAGCACCTGTTACGCAGAGGGATACAAGAGGGTACAAGAGGTAAAAGTGGAAGCGCCACCAAACGAGAGAGGCAACACGACTATAAGACAAGTAAGACAATAGGAAGAATAAGAATCCTAATGGTCCTAAGGTCTTAATTATCTTAACAACTAATAACTAAAAACTCTAATAACTAATAACTAAAAAAAATCCCCCGAGGAAAACCTCAGGGGAATGATTTGGAACGGTCTTACGACCTAAAGAAGCCGTTTATTACTTCTTCTCCAACTGAGCCTTGAGCTCTGCCAAGCCAGCGATATCGCCAAGAGTAGTCTTCTCTACAGAAGCGTTGATCTTCTTAACGGTTGACTTGGTAGCGTCAGCAGCAGCACGACGCTCTGCCTTCTCAGCAGCAGCAGCCTCACGCTTAGCCTCCTCGAAGATGCGGCTGTGTGAGAGAGTGATGCGCTTGGTAGCCTTAGAGAACTCCAAAACCTTGAACTCAGCCTTCTCGCCTGCCTTCAAAGTGGTGCCGTCCTCCTTAACGAGGTGGCGTGCGGGGCAGAAGCCCTCGATGTTCTCACCCAAAGATACTACTGCGCCCTTCTCGGTAACCTCGGTGATAGTACCCTCGTGGATGCTATCTACTGCGTACTGACCCTCGAAAGCGTTCCAAGGATTCTCCTCAAGCTGCTTGTGGCCGAGTGAAAGACGACGGTTCTCCTTGTTGATCTCAAGAACAACAACCTCCAACTCTGCACCTACCTGAGTGAACTCTGAGGGGTGCTTAACCTTCTTAGTCCAAGAGAGGTCTGAGATGTGTACAAGACCCTCGATGCCATCCTCGATCTCTACGAATACGCCGAAGTTAGAGAAGTTGCGTACGCGAGCTGTGCACTTTGTGCCTGCGGGGTACTTCTTCTCGATCTCTGACCAAGGATCGGGAGTGAGCTGCTTAACGCCAAGCGACATCTTGCGCTCCTCACGGTCGAGAGTAAGAACTACAGCCTCAACCTCGTCACCTACCTTCATGAACTCCTGTGCTGAACGCAAAGGCTGGCTCCAAGACATCTCCGATACATGGATAAGACCCTCAACGCCGGGAGCAATCTCAACGAATGCACCGTAGTCAGCCATAACGACAACCTTACCCTTAACCTTGTCACCTACCTTGAGCTCTGAATCGAGAGCCTCCCAGGGGTGAGCAGTAAGCTGCTTAAGACCGAGAGCGATACGCTTCTTAGCCTCGTCGAAGTCAAGGATAACAACCTGAAGCTTCTGGTCGAGAGAAACGATCTCCTCAGGGTGGTTAACACGACCCCAAGAGAGGTCAGTGATGTGGATAAGACCATCTACGCCGCCGAGGTCCATAAATACACCGTACGACATAATGTTCTTAACGGTACCCTCAAGAATCTGACCCTTCTCAAGCTTAGACATGATGATCTGCTTCTGAGCCTCAAGCTCTGCCTCGATAAGAGCCTTGTGTGATACCACAACATTGCGGAACTCCTGGTTGATCTTAACAACCTTGAACTCCATAGTCTTGTCTACATAAACATCGTAGTCACGGATGGGCTTAACATCGATCTGTGAACCGGGCAAGAATGCCTCGATACCGAATACATCGACAATCATACCACCCTTAGTGCGGCACTTAACATAACCCTTGATGATCTCGTCGTTGTTCAA
>JAGBYO010000084.1 GCA_017628735.1 Alistipes sp.
CTATTTAGATACCCGCAAAGCAAGATGCGATAGCAAAATAGCATCGCCATACAACCTCACACGGGTATCTTTTTAGGTACCCGCATCACAAAAGAGCAGAGCTGTAAAATTATTATCCAACATACTCCGCATGGGTAACTATTTAGATACCCGCAAAGCAAGATGCGATAGCAAAATAGCATCGCCATACAACCTCACACGGGTATCTTTTTAGGTACCAACACGGGTATTAATTTTAATACCTCTACATCAGTTACCACCTACACGCACGGGTAACTATTTAGGTGCCCGCAGGGTCATCCTGAGTGTAACAAAGGATCTCGCAGTTAGCAAAACCATCGACCGCCATACAACCCGATAGATACTTCGCTACGCTCAAGATGACACCCTCGCAATAATGTGTTGCGATTATTTGCAATTCCTAAATAAAAGATCATAGCCCATTATTTAAGGGTGTTCGCTTGCTCAATGTTGTCTAATTTTTCCTTGCGCCACTTCATTTCTATCACTCTATACGCCTGATGCAGATATTTATTTGTAACTTTGTGGTATGGAGAAAGTGATTACGATTCGCCCAGCGAGGCGAGAGGATGCGCCGATGATTGCCGAGGCGGTGGCGATGGCTGTGGGCTACGACACCGAGCATCCTTTGTATGCCGTATTTTTGGAGTTAGCGGGGCGTGAGGTGGCGCAGTATAGCTATCTCAATAGCCTTGTTGCCGAGGTCGATGGCGAGGTTGCTGGTGCTATTGTGGGCTACGATGGCGCACGCCTTGAGGAGCTTCGCCGTCCGATATATCCACTTCTTAAGGAGCATCTTGGCGAGATTCCCCATATCGAGGATGAGACCGAGGCGGGCGAGTATTACCTCGACTCGCTCGGTGTGTTGCCCGTCTTTCGTGGCTTGGGCGTAGGTGGGGCGTTGCTCAATGCTGCCTCGGAGCGAGCCTTTGCCGAGGGGCACACACGGGTCGGTCTTATTGTCGATTTCGACAACCCCGATGCCGAGCGCCTATACTTGTCGCTTGGCTTTCAGCGAGTTGGCGAGAAGCGCTTCTTGGGGCATCGAATGTGGCATTTGCAGAAACAAAATAGCTTATGAAACGCATCAAGATAACCGTTAAGCGCATTACGGTCTACCGCGACCTAATGGCCGAGTACGAAAACCCGATTGAGCACGCCTGCGATATGCAACCTGGGCAGACCTTCGTGGTCGAAAACTGCGAAAAGCCCGAGGCTATGTGCCAGAGTGCCTGGGAGACCCTCTACCCCTTTGTTCGGGAGTTGGCAGAGGGTGGTGGAAACTTCTTCGATGGCTGGATGCGCAACCCCCATTCTGCAATGCTCTCGTGCAACGATGGCTTCCGCCCCGTTAGCTTCTATATCGAGGTGGTGGAGTAACGATAAACGCCTATCAGAGCAGAGGCTCGGGTCGCTGTCGTTAGAGAGCTTTGTAGATTCGCTAATTGCGAATTGCCCTACGGCGTATCGCGCAGTATTTGAGCAATTTAGGGAGCGATACCTCGCCTTCGAGATGTTGGATAACCTCGATACGGAGGGGTATTGGCGAGTGCTGAACTAAATGTCGATAGAGCTCTTCACTAAATTCGTTAAATTCCCTAATTTCCTTATTGACAGCGCACTCAAACAACCAACAAAAAAGAGCAAAGACCGAAAATCTTTGCTCTCTTTTTGTTACGACTCTTTACGGGTTGTTAACCTAAAGAGTGAGAGGCTGACTAAAGCTCCACTTGGGATTTTTAGTCAGCCTCTCGTTTAAGAGCTCTATCGTTAGGTTTGCTACACGCCCTGAGTGCAATCTTTTAGGCGCTTAATCGAAAGCATTATATCTGGTGTGACTCATATCGGCTAAGTAGTGAATATAGCCCGTGTATAGCGCCCGAGCTGAAGCGTTCGGCATTGTTCTTCAGATAGTTGCGAAGCTCCGTCATTGGCACAAACTCAAGTTCGGTAGTCTCCAACTCTCTATCTTTCGAGGTCTTGTATAACTCGGCAAATTGCTCGATTGTGAAATTATTGCCAAAGCGTAGTTTTACATAGCACGATATTCCACACTCCAACCTATCGACATCAATTGACAAATCCAGGAATCCATACTTGAGAATATTGGAGTTGTATGCCTCGCTAATGCCCAACTCCTCTTTGAGACCACGATATAGGCACGATACGAATGATGGATTGCCATACATATCAACATCGAGCATACTAAATGCCTCGTTCATTGAGAAATGTAGTTTGTCACGGTCGACTATTACATTAGAGCCACGATGTGCTATAATCATATACTCTTGAACTCCATCGTAGGCGATAATATAGCACCCCAGACCAAACGAAGATAGAAAGTGTGGAATGGCGTTAACATCAACTATATTGCGTAGTTGAAAACGGTTGCTATACTTTTGATAGATGTTGGCAAAGACGCGGTATGTGAAATAGTCGGTTTTGTAGAATTTCATTGATAGCGAGGCATTTTCATCCTCTCCGCTACGGTTCAGACTGATATGGTCGATGCCAAAGAGGTAGCCGTTGAACCTTATGTAGCCGCTGCGTAGGTCCAAGAGAAATTGATTAGCAACCTCTTCCGTAGCCGACTGTAGAATCTCGTTCATTTGGTCGCCTAACCCCAACTGATTGAAGGTAGCCACTAAATCAGCCTCTCGATATGTACTTTTTTCGTGGTAGTCGAATCCGAGATTGGCAAGCTCTTCGCGGTATGTTTGAGGAATA
>JAGBYO010000085.1 GCA_017628735.1 Alistipes sp.
CCCTCCAGCTAACGTTCGTAAGGCAAAGAAGGCTATCCGCCACGCATTTGAGAATGCTATGGCAGGCAAGGGCTTCAGTCTTGTTGAGATCGTTGCTACTTGTAACAGCGGTTGGAAGCTCTCTCCAGTTGCTTCTAACGAGTGGCTTGAGCAGAATATGTTGCCTTTCTACGAACCCGGTGATTTGAAGGATACAACTAAAGAGTAAGCATTATGAAAGAGACAATAATCATTGCAGGTTTTGGAGGACAGGGTGTCCTCACTATGGGTAAGATTTTGGCTTACTCTGGCATTATGCAGGACATGGAGGTAACATGGATGCCCTCTTACGGTCCTGAGATGCGTGGCGGTACCGCCAATGTTACCGTTATCCTCTCGGATAAGGCTATTTCATCACCTATCGCTCACGAGTTCGACTGCGTAGTAGTTCTCAACCAGCAGTCTATGGACAAGTTCGAGAGCCAGGTTAAGCCCGGTGGCGTACTTATCTACGACACCAACGGTATCACTAACCACCCCACTCGTACCGACATCAGCGTTTACCAGATTGACGCTACGGCAGAGTGCGCACGCCTTGGTCAGGCTAAGTTGTTCAACACCATGATTCTTGGTGCTTACCTCAAGGTTCGTCCTGTTGTTAAGATGGAGAATGTAATGGCTGGTTTGAAGAAGACATTGCCCGAGCGCGCTTGGAAGATGCTTCCCCAGAACGAGGAGGCTATCAAGCATGGTGGTGAGATTATCCGTCAGATCCGCTAATTTCTCGTGATAGTGTCGCTCCTGCGGCACTTCCCAAAAAGTAAGACCCCTCGGGCTGTACTTTAAGTACTATCCCGAGGGGATCTTCTTTTGTGAAGCACCACATTTAGCGCCACTCTAACGAGAAATGTTGGGGTGTGCTGGCTGGAAAGTAAATTATTAAGGAATTTAGTGAGTTTAGTGAGTGTAAAGAGTTTAGAGATAAATGATGATAGCGTAATCCCTAATCTCCCTAAATTCCCTATTTGACTGCGCCTCTCTGCCTCCCCTCAATTCAACTATTTTTGAAAAAATATTAAGAATAGTTTGGCGGATTGGAAATTTTGTTGTAATTTAGTATCGTAAAACGAAATTAATATTAATCTTAATAAGCACTAAATTATGATTATCACATTTAACGAGTTGCGCCGCATTAAGGATAAGTTGCCTTCAGGTAGCTCGCAGCGCATTGCAGACGAATTGGGTATTGATGTTGAGACTGTTCGTAACTACTTTGGTGGCCAGCACCTTGAGGCTAAGGCTTGCTCTGGTATCCACATCGAGCAGGGCCCCGATGGTGGCGTTGTAACTTTGGACGACACTACCATTTTTGATGCTGCAATGCGTATTCTTAACGAGCAGAAATAATAATTTCTTGTGGTAAAGGGTCGTTCTCGACCTATCACAAAAGATGAGTGCCTCGGGCTGTACTACCGTACTATCCCGAGGCACTTACTTTTGCGGTAGACTAAGACCATTAAGACCATTAGGAAAATTTCCTATCGTCTTATCGTCCTACCTGTCCTATCGTCTTAAAAAACTCTCACTCATTGCTCATTTATATTTTTTTTGTATCTTTGCACGATTATACGCTTGTAACTTAAGAGTGAAGCTTTTAACCAACATAATCGGCGAGTACCTTAAGCACAACAAACGCCTTGTTGTGCCTAACCTTGGCACCTTTATCGTTAAGGCGCAGGGCGGAGCCATTCTCTTCTCCGACCTTATGCGTGGCGACGATGGCGTGCTACGCTCGTTGCTTATGGCCTATGGCATGAAGGAGCTGGAGGCAAACGGCCTTATTGACCGTCTTGTCTTTGAAGTGCGCCATGCCACATCGCGCGGTGAGAGCTACACTATCGAGGGTCTTGGCGACTTCACACAAGGTCCGAACAACACCCTCACCTTCCGCCAGAAGCGCGAGAAGGTTGTTATTGGCGGAAATATCAAGCCCCCTGTTGAGACTCTCGTCGACGAGCAGCGCAAGATTGAGCGTGTGCGACAGCACCGTGAGGCGGAGAGTGCGCCCTCTCAGCGCAAGAAGCAAAAGGAGCAAAAGCGAGAGAAGGTACGCCCCGCGAAGGTCGAGGAGGAGGACGACATTATCTCGATGACCAAGCCAGACTCTTATCTGCGAGGTTTGAAGTACGACCAGAAGAAGAACAAGAAGCGCGACGAGGACTTTATGATTCCTGAGACACAGCGCCACGGTGGTCGCAATATGCTCTTTATGCTTGTTGCCGCCATCATCGTGGGCATTGCCGTATGGTTTGTATGGCAATACCTCGACTCGAACTACACCCTAACCTTAAATAGCAACAATGAGCCCACCGTAGCCGAGACGGCAGAGCTCCGCGACAGCACCGATATTACGGAGCCTCGCGACACCCTAACCTCGGATAGTGTAACATTGGTAAATCCCAGCTTATAGCAATGACAAACGAGCTTTTTTCAGTAAAGCAGCGTTTCGGCATCATAGGCAATGCCGAGGCACTAAACAATGCATTGGAGGTTGCTATGCGTGTAGCCCCCACCGAGCTTTCGGTGCTGGTTACGGGCGAGAGCGGTGTAGGTAAGGAGTTCTTTCCGCAGGTTATCCATGCCTACTCGGCACGCAAGCACAACAAATATATCGCCGTTAACTGCGGTGCTATCCCCGAGGGCACTATCGACTCGGAGCTTTTCGGCCACGAGAAGGGCTCATTTACGGGCGCAATAGATAGCCGCAAGGGATACTTCGAGGAGGCCGATGGTGGCACCATCTTCCTCGACGAGGTTGGCGAGTTGCCCCTCTCGACCCAGGTGCGCCTACTGCGCGTGTTGCAAACTGGTGAGTTTATGCGCGTAGGCTCTGCCAAGGTGCAGAAGACAAATGTGCGTGTGGTGGCAGCTACGAACAACGACCTTATGAAGGCTATCGTGGAAGGTCGCTTCCGCGAGGATTTGTACTATCGTCTCAACACTGTGCCTATCGCCGTGCCTCCGTTGCGTGAGCGTAAGGGCGATATCTACCTCCTTTTCCGCAAGTTCGCCAGCGATGTAGCGGTGCAATATCGCATGCCTGCCGTTACGCTTGACGAGGGTGCGCGTGCCGTGTTGGAGAGCTACCATTGGCGAGGCAATATCCGCCAGTTGAAGAATGTTGCCGAGCAGATTTCTGCTATCGAGGAGAGCCGTAATATCACCGCAGATATTCTTCGTCGCTACCTACCCAACGAGGGTAGCCACCAGCCCATGACTGGCAACTATTCATCATCGTACGACGATATGTCGGAGCGCGAGTTGCTCTATAAGATACTCTTCGATATGCGCAACGACATCAACGAGCTAAAGCGTATGATGACCGCAGCGATGTCGCGTGTGCAGACACCTGAGGCTGAGCCTGTGCGCCGCGATGTGGTGGGTCTTTTGCCCCCTTCGGCACCACAGCCACGATACGAGGAGAACTCCTTTGCCGAGGTTGTCGAGGATGACGACGAGCGCGAGATAACAAAGGAGGATGTTCAGCGTGAGCAGATCTTGCGTGCTCTGCGTAACAACAACTACCGCCGTAAGGAGACCGCCAAAGAGCTCTTTATCTCGGAGCGCACGCTCTATCGCAAGATGAAAACTTTGGGCATTGATGACGAGATTAAGTAAAGGATTATGAGAAAGTTACATAAAATTATAATGGTTCTTGCTGTGGTGATTATCGCTACTGCATGTGGCTATAAGGTTACCTATAATCTTTCGGGTGGCTCAATTCCTCCCGAAGCTCAGACCTTCTCGGTGGCATACTTCCCGAACAACGCACCTATGGTGGCGCCTACATTGAGTAATGCACTCACCGAGGGCCTACGCGATAAGTTCTCACGCCAGACCCGCTTACAGCAGGTTGAGGAGGGTGGCGACTTTGCTTTCGAGGGCGAGATTACGAACTACAACTCTACCACTGCTTCTGTATCGTCGGGTGACTACGCCTTGCAGAACCGTCTGACAATCACCGTTAAGGTAAATTTCCAAAATGCTGTAGACCAGACACTTTCGTTCAACAATAAGACATTCTCGTCGTATGCTGACTACGACTCGTCACAGTTGCTTATCGATGTTCAGGACCAGCTTATTGAGGAGATTGTCGAGGACTTGGTAAATGATATCTATATGGCTGCGGCCGGCAACTGGTAATGGCAGACTTTCGTAACATAGATACTCTCAAGGAGCTTGTGGAGCGCTATCCGTGGTTTACGGCGGCACGCCTTCGCTTGGTGCGTGAAGAGGGCTTCGACATGTCTGATGCCCAATCACGCCTTTTGGCAGAGTTGCATCCCACAGCAACCATCAAGCGCCACGAGATAGATATCGACACTCTGTGTCGCCTTACGACGGGCGACCTTATCGACCGCTTCCTTAAACGCAACGACTATCGCATCACGGCAGAAGAGGGTGATGCCGACGATATATCGAAGGTCGAAATCGAGGATGTCGACGACTTGGTAAGCGAAGAATTGGCCGAATTGTATGCAAATCAGCATCTTTATGCCGAGGCAATAGACACTTATCGCAAATTAAGTTTGCTAAATTCAGAAAAAAGTATTTACTTTGCGGGACTTATTGCTCAATTAGAGCAAAAGCAAAACCAAAAAGAGTAGAATAATAATTAAATTTTTATAACAGAGTATGTATACTTTTTGCATTATCATGATTACTATTGCAAGTATCCTTATGATTCTTGCAGTGTTGGTTCAGGCTCCCAAGAGCGGTATGGCTGCTAACTTCGGTGCAGCAAACCAGACTATGGGTGTTCGTCAGACCACCGATTTCTTGGAGAAGTTTACTTGGGCAATGGTTGCTGCCATCGTATTCTTCAGCCTTTTGTCTGTTACAGCTTATCCTACTCAGGAGGTTGTAACCGAGCAGAGCGCAGTTGTTGAGGGTGCGTTGAACGCTATCGCTCCCGAGGAGGTAGCTGAGGATCTCGCTATCGAGGGTGAGGCTGTTGAGGCTGAGGCTGAGGTTGTAGCTGAGGAGGCTCCCGCAGTTGAGGAGTAAGCCTAAGGGCTCCAAAGTTAGGGCTGTTGCAATCAAGCAACAGCCCTTTTATTTATATATAGGTATAAATGAGCAATGGTTGTTGGAGTTAAGGCTATAAGATTTTTTCTTATCGCCTTACTTATCCTATCGTCTTTAACTTCCCATTATACCTATTATTGCCTCGCAACTAACATATAATTAGCTGAATCACACAAAAAAAGTTGCAGGAGGATTTGCAGAATAAAAAATTATCGCTATCTTTGCACCGCTTTATGCACAAAACTTTAATTAATTAAACAATTATGAACAATTACGAAACCGTTTTCATTGTC
>JAGBYO010000086.1 GCA_017628735.1 Alistipes sp.
TAATAGAATCCACTCATCTGTAATACCTTAATTGCCTGACTGTCAATAAACTAAAAATAAATTGTAAGGTGTTTTGCCAATATATTCGTAACTTATTGATAATCAGTGGGGTGGAAAAAGTAAATTTTTAGCCATTTGTAAGCCGTTGAATATCAATAGTATACAAGCGATAAACAGGAAAACATTTTGTCTCGAAAATTTTGCGCTCACAACCTTATATAGTAACTTTGCAATAGAAAAATATCTCCAATAAAAATTTGAAGCATATGAGAGTGAATCTTAAAATCTTCGTTAAGCAATTTGTTTTGCTACTTGGTGTCGCTATGGTGACCCTGTCGTGCAGCGACAACGAAAACAACTCGTATAAGACCACAACCTTGCAACTCTACATCGAGGATTTAGAGCCTAATGCTATGACATCGTGTAACTATGCCTCGAACATTGATTATGAGGTGTACGACCTGCGTCTTAAGCTATGGCTTTGCAAGGAGTTTAAGAATGGTTATGAGTATAAGCAAATGGAGATTTATGGTGATTCATCTACGATAAATGTTGATGTCCCGCGTGAAGGCGAGTACTTCTTGTTTGGTTGGGCAGACTACATAATGCAAAAGGGCGAGGACCTATACTACCAGACAAGTAAGAACGATGACCCTTATCTCTATGTCGATAAGCCAGCCAATATTGTTCAAAAAGAGTTTGCGCTGAATGATGATAGCTATGCTGCGTATGCCATTTCGGCATATATCAAGGATGGTAAGCTTGTGAATAGCGATGGTATGCTCGGTCGTGTTGCAACAAAACTTCGTATCGTAACCGAGGATGAGGCGTTGGCAGCCAGTGTAGCAACGGTTGAGATAGACCACGGTGTTATTGCTACTGGTTTAGACCTTCACATTATGCAAAACAATCGCTTCGACGACATCGTTCAGATAGGCGAAAAGGCTTCGTATCCCAACGAGCCTCGTTGTTTGGCAACAACCTATGTGATGCTTAACTATCGCTCTCTACACTTCTCTATTGACCGCGAGCTATCAATCACACTAAAGGATACGGATGGCGTTATTTTAGTTCACTACCCAGAGATTTATGTGCCTGTTGACAATGATTTGCTGACCACGATTGTTCTACCCAATGATAGTCGTGGCGAGGTAGAATACTATCTAAGTGCCTATAACAGCGAATGTGCATATTAGCCCTGTTTCACAATATAAATATATTGATTATGAGAAGGTTTTTGTTTGCTATAGCGATATTGCTTACGGCACTTTCGTGTGCCAAGGACGAGGAGTATATATCCAATGGTTTTGTCTTCGACCACAAGGTCTACGAGGCCTCTAACAAGGGCGGTACTGTTACGATAAATTATACGATGCAGGGGCAGTTTGGCGAGCCCACGGTTATGAGCTATGGTAGCTGGCTAACGGTCGAGAGCGTTACAAGCTCGTCGGTAACACTTCGTGCGAGGAAAAATTTAGGCAAGCAGCGCGAAGCGAAGGTTGTTTTTACCAACCCTCGAAATTATGTCGATGTTGAGGTTACCGTGCGTCAGGAGGCTTATAAGGGTAAGTCGCTCATCGAAATCTCGGTAAGCGACATCACAACCCGCAGTTGTAACGCCAAGGCTACCACCAATCTTGACGATATACTTCTTATTACCTTTATGGAAATCAGTGAGTATATCGAGGATGGTCTCGACGACTGGGAGACTATCGCTACAGACATTGTCGGCTCGCGTTATCGAGCAGCCCAACAGCAGGGCGTCTCGTTTGTCGAGTATCTAGAGCAGAACAACTTTGGTGGTTACAGCAGCGTTGAGCGACACTACGACGACTTGCTTCCTGGCTATAATATGAGTTACTGCGCATTTGGTATATCCTGCGACGAGCATAGCAACTATTATGAGATAGTGACGCCGTTATATCACAAGTCGTTCTTCTGCAAGACTCCCGACAAGCGTGATATCACTCTCAGTTGCGATATCGAGGTTGATGGTGCCGACCTTGAGCTTACGATTGACCCAGGCGAGTGGGATGGCTACTATGCCTATAACCTATTGTCAAAGAGTCGCTCTAGTAGCTATTTTCCGCCTTCGACTGTCGTAGATGAGGAGTTTCACCGTGAGTGGGCTAAGCGTTGGTATACAGAGTACCACCTCCGTGTTATCGACGATGGTATGCCTACCGAGGAGTTTATTGATATCTATTGCTCGAAGGGTCGCACTACGACAAAGCACACCCTCTATGCTATGGAGGATTATGTCTTGGTTAGCTATGCTATAGATATGGTCGAGGGTGTGCCACAGGTGGTATCTCCGCTCTATTACCAACACTTCCAGACCGAGGAGTTGGAGCGTGCTGACCTTACCGTAGAGGTCGACTTTAAGGAGATTTATGGTCGTATGGTGCGTTTCGATATAACGCCTTCAAATAATGAGGATAGCTATGTTTCGGGTATCATCAAAAAGGAGATTTTCGACACTGCTGCCGAGTCTACCATTATCGGTATATTGACAGAGTATGTCGACCCTATGAATGGTGTTATCTATGGCAAGTATAGTGGCGAGGCGCTCCTGCTTGAACCTCAGACCGAGTATGTGTTGTGCGTGGTAGGTACTCATGGCGGTATGATAACCACCGACCTTATGACCTTTGAATTTACTACGGGCGTTGCCGAGCCTTGTAGCGTTGCGGTAGAGAATATCACGATTGGTGGTCCTTACTCCATTCGTGAGCTCTATGACTACGATAGCACATATATTGACTCATCATTTTTGTCACTACCAGACTTCATATATTGCTTGATGTGGTATGAGATAGTGACCTTGGGTGAGCCGTATAGAATCTACTGCAGAATCTTCACCACCGAAGATGTTGAGAGTGACCCTGATAGTGCAGAGCAAGAGCTTATGAGAACCGCGACATCTGATTTGGAGAGCTATTTAGTGCAGTACGATAGCGAGATGATTGTGTGGTGTTGCGTTATAGACGATAGGGGTAATCTCTCGGATATATATCGCACCGACCCCTTTACCTTCAACATTGAGGATAACCGCGATGTGAGCGAGTTAGCCGAGGTTATCGACCGTATAAGGGGTGTGACACGCTCAAATGATGTAATCTTCAACGAGTTTAAAAGCGTGTTATCACCCGAAAAGACAAACGACACGGCAATCGAGATTATACCTGTCTCACCTGTTAGATAGCGAAAAAAGGAGCAAAGCCACTAAATTAGCTTTGCTCCTTTTACTATTATCATATGTGATTATCCGCAGTGGAAGTATTTGTGAACGAGTGTAAGCATCTGCTCGCGGTCGTTGCCGATATCCTCTCTTAGGGTGCGGTCGTCGTATGAGCGCAATAGCTTGATGATGCCGTCAATCATCGCAGGGCTGAAGACGCCGCGTGCCTCGAATATCGAGCGCTGGCTCTCGAGACAGTCTGCCGAGGCAGCACAGCTATCGGGCAACTGCGCCAAATCCTTGAGCTTGTCGGCATTCTCCTTCTTGTGGATATTGACATTTACATAGGTACGCTCGGCAATCTCGAGGGCGTTATCCAACTCGAAGCCATAGCGGCAAGCAACAGCCAAGCCTGCGATAAGCTCGTAGACATCTGCCGAGCCGTCGGGAGAGCGCATCTCGACGGTCTGCTTCTGTGTGGTGTCGTAGTTCGACAATGGCTCCAACGGGTTGGCAATCTGCGACATATCGCTCTTTGCTGCCCAGCCCAGAGGCACACGCACCAATACCGAGCGGTTGCGGTCGCCCCAGCAAACATTCGTAGGTGCCTCCTGATGTGGTACAAGGCGGAAATATGATGTGGGGTTGAGGTTGCCAAAGGCGGTAATCGAGGGAGCAAGCTCCATCATACCTGCAATGGCACGGCGTGCGGTGGTCGAGAGCACACCATTCTCCAACATCATATTCTTGCCATCCTTCGTGATGCGCATATGGATGTGCAATCCCGAGCCAGCCTTACCCGCAGTAATCTTCGGTGCAAATGTTATGTCGAAGCCATAGCGGTAGGCGAGGTTGCGGATAATCCACTTGGCGATAACGAGTTGGTCGGCAGCATTGGCAGCCGCCACGGGGAGGAACTCAATCTCGTTCTGCTCATATATCTTGCCATCGATGGTGAAGTTACCCACCTCCGAGTGGCCATACTTAATCTGACCACCCGCCTGTGCGATATATGCCATACACTCCTGACGGAACTCGTTGAACTTGGCGTATGGTGCTGATTCGTGGTAGCCCTTCTGGTCGGTGGCGGGGAAGAGACCCTCGTCGGGGGCAATCACATAGTACTCCAACTCGCCCATAGCCTCAAACTGCATGCCCGTAACCTCCTCGAAGGCGTTGAGCGCCTTGAGCAGTGTGTAGCGGGGTGCCGATGCCAAGGGCTCGCCATCCTTGTTGAAGAACGAGCAGAGCATCGAGAGCGTGGGAATCTCGGCAAAGGGGTCGAGGAAGGCGGTGGCAAAGCGAGGCACTACATATAGGTCGCTGCTGCCTGCCTCGATAAAGGGGAAGAGGCTAGAGCCATCGACACGCTCACCACAGGTGAGTATGGCATCGAGGTATGCTGCGTTGTTGATAACAAAATTTAGGGTCTTGAGGCGACCATCACCCGCAGGATACATAAAGTTGACCATACGAATCTCGTTCTCGGTGATGTAGCGCACGATGTCGGCCTTGGTAAACTCTGAGGCAGCCTTGCCAAGATAGGCAACCACCTTGTTGGCATTAAGTTCTAACTCTCTACTCATAATCGTTTAGATTTTTTTGAACCCTACAAAGATATAAAAATAAAAAATAAAATCAAAAAAATTATGAAGTCGCAGTAAGATTTTTTAAGACGATAGGACAACAAGACGAAGAGAAAAAATATCTTACGGTCTTAAAGTCTTAATGGTCTAAATATCTAAAGACTAACAACTAAAAACTATTAACTCTCTCTACCCTCCAGCCTTCTTGCAGCGATAGCCCGCCTTGGTGAGCAGCTCTACGACTCTGTCGCGGTGGTCGCCCTGGATGATTATCTCGCCATCCTTTGCCGTGCCACCCACGCCACAACTCTTTTTAAGCTCCTTGCCGAGTGCCGAGAGGTCGTCGTCGCTACCCACAAAGCCACGCACTACGGTCGCCACACGCCCACCCTTGAGCCTGTCGAGCCACACCTTCAGGTTCTGCTTCGAGGGGTCGAGGGTCTCGGTCTCTGCCTCCGCCGAGGTCTCATATTTATAGTCGGGATTTGTAGAAAAAACTACGCCAAGTCGCTCTTTCCAGTCGCTCATAGTGCCTAAGTTTTGGTATAAAATGATTGTCGATGCACAAAGTTATAAATTTTTTTCGTAACTTTCGGCTATGAAACCGAATAAACGACATAGGTCGAAGCGCGACCTTACGGCATACAACCCCGACCGCCTGCCCGAAATCCTACCCCCCGAGGACGACCGCTACTTGGTGCGTGTATATGTCGAGGGCTACGAGGATGTCGCCTTCTGGCGTGGAATATTTGACCACTTCCACAACCCCTACCTGCGCTTCGAAATCTCGGTACCCAACCGCGACGACCTGCCCAAGGGCAAGAAGGTGCTGATGTCGATGATTGGTCGCACCTCGGCAGACGAGGTGTTGCTCTGTGTCGACTCCGACTTCGACTACCTCTTCAATGGCTCTACCGAGCAGTCGCGCGAGATTCTCGAGGCGGAGAATATGTTCCACACCTACACCTACGCCACCGAGAACTACCTCTGTTATGCACCCTCGTTGCGCAATGTCTGTGTCAAGGCGACGAAGAACGACACCCGCATCTTCGACTTTGAACGCTTCTTTGCCGAATACTCGCGTACGATATACCCGCTATTTTTATGGTATGCCTTCTCGGCACAACTCAAGGAGGAGAATATCTTTACGCTTGCTGAGTTCCGTGCCTCGGTGCGCCTCGGCTATGCCGATATCCGCCATAATGGAGAGAATACGCTGGCTTGGCTTGGGCAGAATGTTGAGCGCCGTCGTATCGCCTTGGAGCGTGCCAACCCAACTCTTGTCGACGATGTCGAGGCATTTGGTATCAGACTGCAAAAGCGTGGTGTTGAGCGAGATAACTGCTACCTCTTTATGCACGGACATACGCTGATGGATAATGTTGTGATGCCTGTGCTGAGCGCTGTATGCGATAAGCTCCGCCAACTATCCGTGGCCAAGATTAACGCCTCGAAGGTCGAGGGTATAGCCAAGAAAAACGAGCTCCAAAACTATACCAACACCCTGCGCTCAATCCGCGATGTCTTGCTCGATAACGAGAACTACACATCGTGTCCACTCTATAAGCGCTTACGCGACGATATCCAGACCTATCTCGATAGGATGATTGGTCGAATAAAGGCTAACCAACCCGAGGAGGTTATGCTGCGCTGCAACTTCGAGCCGTGATTTCGTGTGAAAAGGGGCATCCTTCTTTCGCCTCAATCATTGCCCTGAATGGGAAATACACCAAGTATGTCCCATCCAGGGCAATTTATTTATCGGCGCCAAATTATACCCCTTTTGACACGAAATTGGGTAGTGCTGGTTGGAAGGTTTTTTCGTACAAGACATATCGACTGAGCTCTCCTATTTTCCCTATATTTCCCGCTATTTTGCATATATTTTGTAATTTATTCATAAAAAATAGTTGCACATTCATTTTTTTTGCGTATATTTGTATGGTGTGAAACGATATTATGTGTGTGCACCCTAACCCATTTGAAGAAATAATTAACCAAAAATACTAACCCAAAAACTACTACCAAGATGTCGAACCAGTGTCCAGCAACCTGTCATTCCTATACCATTGAGCCCGAAGCAGGCTTTGTATATCAGACCTTTAAGGCGGGTGAGAAACTCATCCTTGAGCGTGGCGACAAGAACAATATCCTCTTCCTTATGTCGGGTAGCTTCGAGATTACCTCCGAGGAGCGCCGTGACTACGCTGTGCGTGAGGGTCACTTTGTCTTCTGCTTCCGTGCCTTCCGCTACGAGGTAACAGCACTTACCGATATGGAGATTGTGCGTGCCCACTTTATCACAGCAGGTGCTGCGTGCGATATGATACCTTTTAATAGTATCGTAGGCAAAATCAAGAAGATTAACTACAAATTTACTCAAGTCGCATTCAACGAGCCCCTTGAGTTGTTGCTTAACTCGGTGCGTTTCTACTTGCAGAACGATATGAAGTGCAACCATCTCCACGCCGCGAAGATTCAGGAGATGTTCGTAATCTTCAAGTTCTTCTTCACACCCCAGATTCAGCTACGCACCTTCTACAACCTCTTCGACCGCAACCAGTCGTTCGCATCGCTTGTCAAGAACAATGCACCCCGTGTTAAGACCGTTGAGGAGCTTGCCGACATCTGTGGTTTCAGCATTCAGCACTTCAACAATATGTTCAAGCAGGAGTTTGGCGACACCCCCTATAGCTGGATGCAGAAGCAGCGCATCGTCGAAATTGAGCACCTCCTCACCGAGACCAATGTGCCGTTGAAGAGCATCATCAAGATGTACAGCTTCACCAACCATGGCCACTTCGCCCTCTTCTGCCGCAAGTATCTGAAGAAGACACCGCTCAAGATTCGTAAAGAGGCGCGAGCTCAAAAAGAAAATTTGTCGTAATTTGTCGTAATAAGGGGTCATCTGCGACCTCTCAATCATTGCCCTGAATGGAATGTACATCAAGTACTATCCATCCAGGGCAATTTCTTTATCGAGGCCACAGCTAACCCCTTCTGACGACAAATTAGGTAGTGCTGGCTGGAAGGTGTGCATTTTTGATAATAGAGACCAGAGAGATGTCGGGTATCACTGAAGACCTTTGTCCGCATCGTCTCTTGGGTCTCTTCGGTCATTTATATTTCTTTGCTCTTTCATCTTTCCTCTTTTTTTGCTATCTTTGTTGCATTATGTGGCTTGAACTTAACATAGCACGGCGACTATCCTCACGAAAGGGTGGTGCGCGTGCGGGCGTGATGGAGCGTGTCGCGGTGGTGGCAACGGCGGTGAGCCTTGCCGTGATCGTCGTTACGCTCTCTGTCGTCGTGGGCTTCAAGCGCGACCTTGGGCATCTATTGTCGGGTGCCGTGGCAGATGTCGTCATCACCTCGCCACATAGTCGTGGTACGCTCTCTGCCGAGGGCATCGAGCGTAGCGAGGTGTTGGAGGCACTCTTTGCCGATGAGCGCATCGACCATTATGCCGTCTACACCGCCAAGGAGGGCGTTCTTAAGAGCGACGACAATATTGTGGGCGTTATCCTCAAAGGTGTGGAGCAGGGCTACGACCTTAGGCTCTATGCCGACCATGTCGTCGAGGGTGAGTTACCCCGTATCGGCTGTGAGCCACGAACACGCGATATTCTGCTCTCGGAGGTTGTCGCCAAGAAGATGGATGCCGAGGTGGGCGACCGTGTCGAGATGGTATTTATCGATGGCGGTGGTCAGATGATTCGCGACCGTTATAGTATCGTGGGCATCTATCGCACAGGTGTCGAGATGATTGATAACAGCTTTGCTATCACCGATATAGGCAATGTCGAGCGTCTCTACAACGACTTCGAGGGCTTAGTTACGGGCTATGAGTTGCGACTAATAGAGGGCGTCGACAATCAACTTGTTGCCGACGAGTTCAACGAGCGCCTTATCGAGCTATACTATGCAGAAGACATTGACGGCGAGGCTTTTACGCTTGGCGATATCTTCCCTACGGTATATTTCTGGCTTGCTACGCACGACCTTAATGCGCTGATTGTCATCGTGATAATGATTGTTGTGGCGTTGCTCAATATGACGACCGCTCTGCTTATCATCGTGCTTGAGCGACAGCGTATGATTGGCGAGTTGCGCGCCCTCGGTATGTCGGGTTGGCGTGTGGTACGCCTCTTCCTCTTCCGCTCGCTCTTTATCGTGGGCAGAGGTGTGGTGTGGGGCACCGCTGTTGGCATTGCGCTATGTGCCATTCAGCACCACTTTGCCGTTGTGCCACTCCCCGCAGAGGGCTATCTGCTCTCGGCAGTACCTGCTGCTATGTGTTGGGGCTGGTGGGCATTGGCTGTTGTGGGCTCGGTAGCCGTTGCAACGGTCGTTATGTTGCTTCCCGCAGCCTTTGCAGCAAAGATATCTCCTTCGGAAACAATGCGTTACGAATAATTACACAGTATGAAACCCTATAACGAACAACAGACAAAAAAGGAGCAGGTCGAGGCGATGTTCGACAATATCGCACCAAGCTACGACCGCCTAAACCATATCCTCTCTTTCCAAATCGACCGCATCTGGCGTAGCCGTGTGGTGCGCATTGTGCGAAAGCTCAAGCCCCAGCGAGTGCTCGATGTAGCGACTGGCACGGGCGACCTTGCAATACTCCTTGCCCGCAAGATTGAGGGGGCAAAGGTTGTGGGAGTCGACCTCTCGGAAGAGATGCTCAATGTTGCTCGTCGTAAGGTCGAGAGTGCCGAGCTTAACGAGCGCATATCGTTGGAGAAGGGTGATGCTGAGGGACTTACCGCCATCGCCACGGAGAGTGTCGATGTCGCTACCGTAGCCTTTGGTGTGCGCAACTTCGAGGACTTGGAGGGTGGCTTACGCGAGATGCACCGTGCAATACGCCGTGGTGGCAAAATCGTGGTCTTGGAGTTTTCTACTCCTCGCAACAGGCTTGTTCGCTGGGTCTATGCGCAGTATTCACACCATCTGCTACCCGCCATCGGAGGTCTTATCTCGAAGGATAAGCAGGCATATATCTATCTGCCCGAGTCGGTCGACGAGTTTCCATCGCCCGAGCGCTTCTCCGAGATTTTGGAGGGTGTGGGCTTTAGCGATGTGAAGCGTAGGTCGCAGAGTTTCGGCATTGCACATATCTACGAGGCAACAAAGTAGCCTTTCGTGCGTTTAATATATAGAATATGAAGAGGTTATATATCATACTTTTGTTGGTGTTTATGCTTGTTGCTCCTACGGCACAAGCGGGCATCGTGGGCTCTATTGCCTCGAAAATCAAGATTGAGCGCATCGAGCGTGTTACGCACCTTTCGTCTTCGGGCGCAAATGTCTGGGTCGAGATGACCAACGACACCCACCTGCGCTTGGTGGCGAAGTTCGCCAATGTCGAGATTTTCGATAATGGCAAGTCGCTGGGTGTTATCTCGTTGCGCGATAAGGTGGTGTTGCGCCGTAACCGCACCGAGACGGTCTTGGTGCCTCTGCGCTTTGAGTCGCGCAGCTCGTTTGCTCTGTTGAAGATGTTGCGCTTGGTGCTAAAGCGCGATGCGGGGCTAACCATTAGTTACAATCTGCGTGGCGGAATATCTATATATAAGAAGACTATTTCGGCCGAAAATATTGCCATCTCGAAATTTTTGGATAAATTCGCAATATCTAACAGCGTTATCGAGGACCTAATTAGCAAGTTATAGAATATGAAAAAGTTTGTTTTCACACTATTTATACTCCTTCTTTCGGTCGGTGTTGCCTCGGCACAGAGTGTCGCTTCACAGCGCAGCCGCCTTGCCAAGCAGGATGTAAGTGGCAATGTCGTTACCGTTAATGAGGAGAGCGCAGCAACCGCTGCTGTTAGCGTTGTCGACAACAAGGTGAAGCCCTCGAAGGTGAGTGGCTACCGTGTGGTCATCTACTTCAACAATGGCCAGTATGCTGGCGATAAGGCGCAGAGTGTCTTGGCAGGTTTCCGCTCGAAATACCCCGGCATCAACGCCTACTTAGTCTACGAGAGCCCCTATTTCAAGGTCTCGGTGGGCGACTGCCTCTCGATGGAGGAGGCAATCATCCTTATGAACTCTATCAATGGCGACTACCCAAAGGCATTCCCTAAGCGCGAGGATATCACGCTCAACCAGCTTAAGAGTGTCCGCAAAGAGGTCGTTGAGGTTGTAGATAGTGTTGCACATCCCACCACGGCAGTAATACCTACCCACTAATGTTCGTAAGAGTACATAGCGGCGCTATTGACGGTATCGCTGCACGAGATGTCACTATCGAGGTGAATATGTCGGGTGGCGGTATCGGACTCTATATTGTCGGTCTTCCGGACAACACCATCAAGGAGAGCGAGCAGCGCATTTTGGCGGCCTTTGGCAATAGCGGCTATCGTATGATTCACAAAAAGATAGTCGTTAACCTCGCTCCTGCCGACTTACGCAAGGAGGGCTCGTTGTACGACCTGCCTATTGCCGTTGGTATCCTTGCCGTTACGGAGCAGATACGCACCGATATGCTCTCGGACTCGATGTTCGTTGGCGAACTCTCGCTTAACGGCACACTACGCCCCGTAAAGGGTGCTCTGCCCCTCGTTGCCTTGGCGCGCGAGAAAGGGTTGAAGAGGGTCTTCTTGCCTGAGGAGAATGTTGCCGAGGGCGCTGTGGTTGATGGTATTGATGTCGTTGGCGTAGGCTCGTTGCTTGAGATTTGCGCAATACTTAATGGCAATACCCCCTATACCCCTGCCGAGCACTGCTTAGCAACGGCAGATGATGCGGAGTGTGAGTTTTCAGATGACTTTGCCGATGTCAAGGGTCAGGAGTATGTCAAGCGTGCCTTGGAGGTTGCTGCTGCGGGTGGCCACAATGTTATTATGATCGGCTCGCCCGGTTCGGGTAAGACGATGCTTGCCCGCCGTGTGCCGACAATCCTTCCGCCGATGACCCTTGAGGAGGCGTTGGAGACTACGAAGATACACTCTGTGGCGGGCAAGATAGGTACACACCGAGGTTTGATGTCGCACCGCCCCTTCCGCGCTCCGCACCACCTAACATCGCAAGTGGCACTTATCGGTGGCGGTCAGTCGCCACAGCCTGGCGAGGTCTCGTTGGCAAATAATGGCGTGTTGTTCCTCGACGAGATGCCTGAGTTTGGGCGTAGCGTACTCGAGGTGTTGCGCCAACCTTTGGAAGAGCGCCATATCGCCATTTCGCGTGCTAAATATTCGGTGGACTATCCCGCCAACTTTATGCTTGTGGCATCTATGAATCCCTGCCCCTGCGGCTACTATAACCACCCTACGAAGGAGTGTACCTGCTCGGCTGCTGCGGTGCATCGCTACAAGGCGCATATCTCTGGCCCTCTGATGGATAGAATCGACATACATATCGAGGTTGTTCCCGTCGCCGTGGGCGAACTATCCTCTACACGCCGTTCGGAGTCGAGTGCTGAGATTCGCCAACGAGTCGTTGCGGCACGCAACATACAGCTCAAGCGCTTCGAGGGTCTCGATATACACTCCAATGCCGAGATGACGGGCGCTATGCTTCGTAGGTTTGCACCATTGGATAAACCCTCGCAGACGATGCTTGAGCAGGCGATGACCGCCCTCGACCTCTCTGCCCGCGCCTACGATCGCATCATCAAGGTTGCCCGCACCATCGCCGACCTCGAAGGCAAGGAGAACATCGAACCTGCCCATATCTCCGAAGCGATAGGGTATCGTACCCTCGACCGCAGGTAATTTCTTGAATTTCTTGTGATAAGGGGTCTACTTCGGCCTTTCAGTCAGAAGCCCGAATGGGAAATACGCCAAGTATGTCCCATCCGGGCTTCTTCGTGTCGAGACCAAATTAGACCCCTTCTGACAAGAAATTGGGTCTTGCTGATTGGGAGGTGGTTTATTAGGAAGTTTAATGAGTTTAGTGAATGTAAGGAACTTAGGGATAAATGTCGGTAGCGCTCTCCCTAATTCCTCTAATTTCTCTAATCTCCCTAAATTCACTTTTGACTGCGCTTCCAACAGCGCTCTATCATACCCCCCCAATTTTTTTTGCATAATGAGAAAAAATTTTCTATCTTTGTAGTTGATAGCGCTAATAGCGCTTTGTCATTCGACTAAGATTCATCAATACAATAACTTAAAACTTACTACAATGTACGGAAAATTTCA
>JAGBYO010000087.1 GCA_017628735.1 Alistipes sp.
CAGGTTATCGAGATTTGGAACCTCGTCTTTATGCAGTTCAACCGCAAGGCAAATGGCTCGTTGGAGCCTCTGCCCGCAAAGAATGTAGATACCGGTATGGGCTTTGAGCGCTTGTGTATGATTCTTCAGGGCAAGAAGTCGAACTACGATACCGATGTATTCCAGCCTACGATTGCTCGCATTGCAGCACTTTCGGGCAAGGAGTATGGCAAGGATGAGAAGGCAGATGTTGCTATGCGTGTTATCGCCGACCACTTGCGTGCTATCTCGTTCTCGATTGCCGATGGTCAGCTTCCCGCAAACGCTAAGGCTGGCTAAGTTATCCGCCGTATCTTGCGCCGTGCTGTGCGTTATGGTTACACCTACCTTGGCTTTACCGAGCCCTTTTTCTGCAAGCTCGTTGATGGCCTCGTTAAGCAGATGGGCCACCAGTTCCCCGAGTTGGTTGCTCAGCAGACACTCATCGAGCGTGTTATCGAGGAGGAGGAGACATCATTCCTCCGTACCCTCGCTACTGGTATCAACCTCTTGGAGGGCGTGATTAAGAAGTCGGCAGGTGGCAAAATCTCTGGTAAGGATGCCTTCGTTTTGTACGATACCTACGGCTTTCCTATCGACCTTACGGAGCTTATCGCCAAGGAGCAGGGCGTAGAGGTAGATATCGAGGAGTTTGAGAAGGAGTTGCAGGTGCAGAAGGAGCGTTCGCGTAACGCTGCACAGCAGGATATCGACGACTGGCAGGAGATAATCTCTATCAAGGAGAGCGAGTTTATCGGCTACGACAACCTTGAGGCAGATGTTCGCATCGCTCGCTATCGTCGTGTAAAGAGCAAGAACAACACCTCGTATCAGCTTGTATTCGACCACACCCCATTCTATGGTAACTCGGGTGGTCAGATTGGCGATATCGGCTATATCGCAAATGCTAACGAGAAGATTGAGATTGTCGCTACCGAGAAGGAGAACGGTCTTATTATCCATATCGCTAAGCAGTTGCCCGAGAACCCCGCTGCGGAGTTCCACGCTGTGGTAGATGCCGATGCTCGTCAGAAGGCTGCCAACAACCACACAGCAACTCACCTCGTAGACTACGCTTTGCGCACCGTGCTTGGCTCACATGTCGAGCAGAAGGGCTCAATGGTAACACCTCAGGGCTTGCGTTTCGACTTCTCGCACTTCCAGAAGGTGTCGGCCGAGGAGCTTCGCGAGGTTGAGCGCTTGGTAAACACGCTTATTCGCAAGAACTATCCTTTGGTTGAGAACCGTGAGGCTACAATGGCTGAGGCAGAGGCCGCTGGCGCTATTATGCTCTTTGGTGAGAAGTATGGCGACAGGGTGCGTATCGTGAACTTCGGTCCATCGACCGAGCTATGTGGTGGTACTCACACCTCGGCAACAGGTACTATCGGCCTCTTCAAGATTGTGTCGGAGAGCGCTATCTCGGCTGGTGTACGCCGTATCGAGGCCGTAACAAGCGAGGCTGCTGAGTCGTTGGTATATGCTGCACAGGATGTTATACTCTCACTTGAGCAGCTTGTTCACAACCCCAAGGTTGTTCAGGCTGTCGAGAAGATGATGGAGTCGAATGATGCTCTTGGCCGTGAGGTTGCGGAGATGCGCAAGGAGAAGGTGGCACAGCTTGCCGAGACTCTTGCAACAGCTACGCCTAAGACCGATGGTTTTACGCTTATCGCCCGCACAGCATCTCACACTCCTGAGGTGATGAAGGATTTGGCATTTGGCTTGCGTCAGCGTGTTTCGGAGCGCCTCGTTATGGTCGTTGGTAACCTCCACGAGGGTAAGCCTACGCTTAATGTAATGCTCTCGGACGATGTTGTCGCTATGGGTGCAGATGCAGGTGCTACGGTTCGTGAGGCTGCGAAGTTGATGAACGGCGGTGGCGGTGGTCAGAAGCACTATGCTATGGCAGGTGGTAAGAATGCCGAGGGCTTGCAGGCAGCGGTAGACAAGGCTGTTGAGATTATTATGTCGAAGATTAAGTAAAGTTAAAGTAACTAAGATTATGAGCAATAAGGTTTTATTGATGATTTTAGATGGTTGGGGCAATGGCGACCACTCGAAGTCGGATGTCATCTACTCGACCAATCCCGAATATATCAACGCAATGACTGCGGCATATCCTCATGCCGAGCTTAAGACCGATGGCGAGAATGTAGGTCTTCCTGAGGGTCAGATGGGTAACTCAGAGGTTGGCCACCTTAATATCGGTGCTGGCCGTGTTGTTTACCAGGACTTGGTGAAGATCAACCGTGCCTGCCGTGATAACTCTATCCTTGAGAATAAGGAGGTCGTTGCTGCTTTTGAGTATGCAAAGCAGAATGGCGTAAATGTTCACTTTATGGGTCTTGTGTCGGATGGTGGCGTACACTCATCACTCGACCACCTCTTCAAGCTCTGCGACATCTCGAAGCACTACGGCATCGAGAATACCTTCGTTCACTGCTTTATGGATGGTCGTGATACCGACCCCCGCAGCGGTAAGGGCTTTATCGCCGCTTTGGAGGAGCATATGGCGAAGTCGACCGGTAAGATTGCTTCTATCATCGGTCGTTACTATGCTATGGACCGCGATAAGCGTTGGGAGCGTGTTAAGATTGCTTACGACCAGCTTGTAGAGGGCGTTGGCGAGAAGTCGACAAATATGGTCGAGGCTATGCAGAAGTCTTACGACGAGGGCGTTACCGACGAATTTGTTAAGCCTATCGTGAATGTTGACGCGGAGGGCAACGCTATCGGCATCATCAAGCCTAACGATGTTGTTATCTTTTTCAACTATCGTAACGACCGTGCTAAGGAGCTTACCATCGTGCTTACACAGCAGGATATGCCTGAGGAGGGTATGCACACAATGCCTTTGTACTACTGCTGTATGACTCCCTACGATGCAAAGTTCGAGGGCTTGCACATCTTGTTCGACAAGGATAATGTGCCCAATACCATCGGTGAGTACATCGCAAATCAGGGCTTGAAGCAGTTGCGTATTGCCGAGACGGAGAAGTATGCCCATGTAACATTCTTCCTTAACGGCGGTCGTGAGGATAAGTTTGCTGAGGAGGAGCGTATCCTCGTTGCTTCGCCCAAGGTTGCTACCTACGACCTTCAGCCCGAGATGTCGGCATACGAGGTTAAGGATAAGTTGGTAGAGGCTCTTGGCGAGCAGAAGTACGACTTTATCTGCCTTAACTTCGCAAATGGCGATATGGTTGGCCACACTGGCGTATATGAGGCTATCGAGAAGGCGGTAAAGGCTGTCGATGAGTGCGTTAAGGATGTTGTAGAGGCTGCTAAGGCTAATGGCTACGAGGTTGTGCAGATTGCTGACCACGGTAATGCCGACAACGCTGTAAACCCCGACGGTACACCCAACACTGCACACTCACTCAACCCCGTGCCTATCGTGGTAGTATCGGATAGGGTAGCAAAGGTTAAGGATGGTATCTTGGCAGATGTAGCACCTACCGTTCTCGACCTTATGGGTCTACCCAAGCCCGCCGAGATGACCGGCGAGTCGCTTGTCGAGTACAAGTAATTTGTCGTGATAGCAGCGCTACTGCTTTCGCTTCAGTCAAAATGGCGAATGGGAAATACGCATAGTATGTCCCATCCGCCATTTTTCGTGTCAGCGCCACATTAGCACCACTCTGACGACAAATTTGGGTTGTACTGACCTTACGGGTATAATTTACACTAATATGCCTATAAGAAAATATGATTGGTTTTATGATTGTATATTAGAAAATCTTATTACCTTTGCACCAGAAACAAGAACTAAAACTAAAAAGATTTTTAATAACGACTAAAACTAATATGACTATGGATAAGACTAAGTATACTTGTATGCCTTGTGGTTGGACTTATGACCCCGAGAAGGGCGACCCCGAGAATGGTATCGCACCTGGCACATCGTTTGATGAGTTGCCCGATGATTGGACATGCCCCGTATGTGGCGTAGGCAAGCAACTTTTCGATAAGGAGTAAATTAACTTTAAAATATTACAACTATGGAGATTAAGAATAAGGTATTGGCAACAATGAAGGAGGCAGGCGAGCCCCTTAACGCAGGTAAGATTGCAGAGCTTTCGGGCATCGCCCGCAAGGAGGTAGACAAGGCTATGAAGCAGCTCAAGGATGAGGGTGCAATCGTATCACCCGTACGCTGCAAGTGGGAGCCCGCAAAGTAGCACCAACCAATCAATAAACAACAAAGCAAGCTGCCAAAAGGTGGCTTGCTTTGTTGTTAGGTGGGAAATCATTGCTTTATCACTATATCGAGAAGATATTGCCGGTATATTGCACCGTATTGTAGAAGGGGTTGGATATCGTTAGAGTTGCACCGCCATAGTGCGAGTATATCTCCATAGAGAAGGTGTAGGTGGTGGCCGAAAACATCGAGGTGGAGAATGTTACATGCCAGCCATCGTGCGTCTGCTCGGTGGTAAGATTATCGACATATGTGAGTACATAGTTGAAAACCACAGGATAGTAGGGCGGAGTGTAGCCCTTGAGGTAGGGGATGCAGACATCTACCTCGGTATTCCAAAATGCGACCTCGTAGTTGGGGTTGAGAAGGTTGCGCATCATGCCTGCGGGCATCTGCTGCATGGTCTGTGGTACGAAGCGGAAGTTGCGCGAGAGGACAAGCGAGTCGACATACTTTTCGTAGGCGGCAAGCCTCTCGGCACGCTTCTGTTGGCGTTGCTGTTGCTTTGCAGAGCGGTCGGCAGCCGTGGTGGTAGCTGCTTCGCCCTGTGCCTCGGTCGATACCACAAAGGCGGTGATGACCATCGTAGCGACCGAGACAAGGATAAAGATAGTTCGTTTCATAGGCGTAAAAAATTAGGAATTTCTCTACACCTATTTTCAATAATTGTGCCGTAGACTATTTGCTGGATACTCTTCGCATTATGTGTGCAAGGGTGAAATTTTCTTGCTCCGACAGACATTTTACTCTTGATAATTTCGCAATTTCTGCCTACTTTTGCGGTAATGAATACCATTATAAATATTAAGCAGAGGTCGGAGATTTGCGTAGGAGCGCTTGCCGATAACTTGGAGCGTCTGCTCCCTCGGGGTCGTGTTGTGGTCATCACTGATGCCAATATCGACCGCCTATATCACCCTCTTGTCGAGCGTTTTGAGCATATAATCATCGGCAGTGGCGAGACGAACAAGACATTGCAGACGGTGGAGAGCATCTACCGCCAGCTTATGGCTATGGGTGCCGACCGCTCGACCTTTCTGCTCGGTATTGGCGGAGGTATCGTAACCGACATCACGGGTTTTGTCGCTGCAACCTATATGCGAGGCTTGGATTTCGGCTTTGTATCGACCACACTGCTTGGTGCTGTTGATGCCTCGGTAGGTGGCAAGAATGGCGTGAATGTGGCGCAGTATAAGAATATGGTGGGTACATTCCTTCAACCGCGCTTCGTCATTGCGGATATCACTATGCTACGCACTCTGCCCGATAGAGAGTGGCGTGCAGGCTTGGCCGAGGTGGTCAAGGCGGCAGTTATTGGCGATAGTGAGTTGTTTGAGCTTCTTGAGCAATCTGCAGATACTCTGCGTAATATGCCTGAACTACTGCACGATGTTGTGGTGCGTGCCATTCGCCTAAAGGCCGATATTGTGGAGCGTGATGAGAGGGAGGGTGGTGTGCGCCGTGTGCTCAACCTTGGCCATACCCTTGGCCACGCTATCGAGAAAGCGACACAGCGCTACAACCATGGCGAGGCGGTGGCTATCGGTCTTTCGATGATTTCGGAGGCATCGGTTGCTAAGGGCATTATGTCGGCGGAGGATGCTCAGCGCATCGATGCTCTCTTTGAGCGCTTGGGCTTTGTGTTGCGTTCGGATATTGCGACGAACGAACTCTTCCGCGAGGTGCGCTGTGACAAGAAACGCCAAGGCGACACAATCCGTGTTGTTCTGCCTGAGCGTATTGGCAAATGCCGTATAGAGACTATGTCGCTCGACGATTTTGGCCGTATGCTCCAAAAATAGTCGTTTCCCCACATAAATTATAGTTGTGCGGTAGATATTAAATATCTACCTTTGTCGCCATGAAAGCTCTTTTGGCGACACTATCTCTTTTGGCTGCCGAGCCTACGACGGTTATCGAGCCTACGGACACCCTGCTACATATCGACAGGGTGGAGATTACCGCATCGTTAAAGAGCGATAAGCGTGAGCCAATTTCGGCCACACGCCTCTCGATGCACCGCTTAGAGGAGCGTGGAGTGTCGTCGGTGAAGGATATCTCGGCACTAGCCCCCAACTTCTACCAGCCCGACTACGGCTCATCTATCACCTCGTCAATCTATGTTCGTGGCTTCGGTTCGCGTATCGACCAACCAGTCTTGGGTATGGTCGTTGATGATGTCGTGGTGATGAACAAGAACGCCTACGACTTCGACTTCTACGATGTGCGCCGTGTGGAGCTGTTGCGTGGTCCACAAGGTACGCTCTATGGGCGTAACACCTCTGGTGGCGTGATGCTTATCGAGACCCTCTCGCCCCTTGCGTGGCAGGGTATGCGCCTCGTGGCGGAGTACTCGACACTCTCGTCGGCCAAGGCATCGGTGGCCTACTACGCTAAGCCTACGGAGAGGTTTGGCGTTTCGGTTGCTGCGCTCTACTCGCACGATGGCGGACACTTCCGCAATACCTATACCGATAAGATGTGCGACAGGGGAGATAACGGCTCGGTGCGCCTAAGAATGCAGTGGTTAGCAGGGCGTTGGTCGTTTGATAATATCCTCTCGGCGGGCTATACCTCGGAGGGTGGCTACGCCTATCACCACTTCCTGAGGGAGAGTGGCGAATATGAGCCTATCGCCTATAACGACCCCTCGTCGTATGAGCGCCTAACGCTTAGCGAGGGCTTTGTGGCGAAGTATCGGAGCAACAAAATTCGCCTCTCGGCAGTTACGGGCTATCATCTTCTTAAAGATAAGATGACCCTCGACCAAGACTTCACGCCTCGCAATATGTTCACCCTGCAACAGATGCAGTTGGAACACTCCTTAACAGAGGATATCGTTATCCGCAATGCCGAGAATGGTCGGCGTTGGCAGTGGCTCTGTGGCCTCTTCGGCTTTGCTAAATGGCTCGATATGTCGTCGCCCGTGAGGTTTAAGACAGATGGCATCAACGACCTAATATTGGCAAATGCCAATAAGGGTATCGCCTCGGGAGGTTTAGATGGCGAGATAGAGTTTGGCGTGGATAACTTTGTTATAGTAAGCGACTTCCGTATTCCCACCTACGGCGTTGCTTTATATCATCAATCCTCGTGGAGGCTTGGCCGTTGGCAACTCTCGGCAGGCCTGCGTGTCGATTGGGAGATGTCGTCGATGCGCTATAATTCGCACGCTACGGTGCCTTTTAGGTTTACGCTCACGATGCCCGATTTCAAGCCCCTAACCACCGAGTTTAAGGGTAGTGAGCGACAGCACTTCTTCGAGGTTATGCCGAAGTTCTCGGCAGAGTATCGCTTCGATAGCCGTAATAGCGTATATGCCACCATTACACGCGGTTATAAGTCGGGAGGCTTCAATACGCAGATATTCTCGGACATCTTGCAGGTGAAGATGATGAACGGTATGATGGAGTCGTTGGGTATCTATATGGACGATATGGCGACTACGACCTACGATAGTGCCTCGGCAACACGCTATAAGCCTGAGACATCGTGGAACTTCGAGGTTGGCACACATCTTGCCCCCGTCGAGGGTCTTACGCTCTCGGGTGCGCTTTTTTGGATTGAGTGCTTCGACCAGCAGGTGACCGTACTTCCGAAGGGTATGAGCACAGGTCGTATGATGTCGAATGCTGCCCGAGCCCGTTGCTTCGGTGTCGAGCTCTCGGCAGAGTATCGCTATCGTGGTTTGTCGCTTGTGGGCGACTATGGCTATACGAATGCTCGCTTCCGCAAGTATGACGATGGCGTAGAGAACTATGCTGGCAACTACCTGCCATACGCACCGCAAAATACCGTGTCGTTGGTTGCGGGGTATAGCTGGCTGGTCGATAATAGGGTGCTTAACGAGGTTAGCCTATCGGTAGATTGGCGTGCCATTGGGCGTATCTATTGGAACGAGGCTAACACCCTCTCGCAACCCTTGTACTCGCTCCTTGGCGCGCAACTGCAACTGCGTATGGGGCGCTATACGCTCTCGCTGTGGGGGCGCAACCTAACGAATACCCGCTACGATGTATTCTACTTTAAGTCCGTAGGCGAGGAGTTCTTCTCGTGGGGTAAGCCGTTGCAGTGTGGCGTAAGATTGAATATAAAGTTGTAAAAACATTGAGAATGAAGCGTTTGATTTCGAGCCTTTTGGCACTTGTTATGTTAAGTGTTGCTTGCGAGAATGGCCACAACAACGACCTGCCCAATAAACCCGAAGAGGAGGGCTGTTATAAGGGCTTGCTTACCGTTGACCAGAACGATGGTACTCTCTATAAGCAGAGTGATGTCGAGGTGGATTATGAACTAAAAGATGGCAAGCTCAACTTTGTGATGTATAAGGTGAAGTTTGCTAATGGTATGCCTATAAAGCTCGATATGGTCGTCGAGGGTGTGGACTATACCGAGGCTACCGATGGCACGCTGACTCTCTCGGGAGATGGCATTGTGCCCTATGCTATGGGTGGTCCATTTGAGAAGTATACGATAACCAACCTTAAGGGCGAGATTACCGACACTGTGATGTCGCTTGACTTTATGTGTGGCGAGTACCCTGTAACCTACGACGGAGCAAGGTAGAGAGGAAAGAGAGTTGTTAGTTATTAGTTTTTAGAAATTCCGCTTGTTGATGATGAATTGATGAAATACATAGGGAAATTCATCAATTCATCATCATCACCCCCTCCGCCACCCAAGCCTTAGGGTGTTGTGGGGTTGCTACGATGGGTGGAGTTCTTGGAGTTCTTCAAGGGCGAATCGCCATATACCGAGTGGCTAAGGCGCGAGTTTGGCGACAAGGAGGCAGAGAAAAAGAGCAAAGACCCGAAAATCTTTGCTCTTTCATCTTTGAACTTTGCTCTTTGCTCTTACTTCGCGATAGGCATCTTGTCCAAACGGCGCTGGTGGCGACCGCCCTCAAACTCGGTCTCCAACCAGATGTCGAGCATCGCCAAAGCCTCGTCGTTAGAGATAAAGCGCGCAGGCATGCAGAGGATGTTCGAGTTGTTGTGCTGGCGCGAAAGCTTCGCAATCTCGGGAATCCAGCAGAGCGCAGCGCGGATAGCCTGGTGCTTGTTGAGTGTCATCGAGATACCCTCGCCCGAGCCACAAAGGCCAATACCACGCTCCAACTCGCCACTCTCGATAGCCTCAGCCAAGGGGTGTGCGAAATCGGGGTAGTCCACAGACTCCTCAGAGTGGCAACCGAAATCCTTAACCTCGAAGCCCTTAGATGCAAGGTAGCCAACGAGGAACTCCTTAAGTTCGTATGCTGCATGGTCGCAAGCAATACCGATTTTTTTCATAGTTGTTAGTTATTAGTTGTTAGTTATTAGGTTTAGCTCTTTACTCCTTTGAAGCACGCTTGCGGTCGACCTCCGAGAGCAAAATCTTGCGCAGACGCATCGATTTGGGTGTTACCTCAACATACTCATCCTCACGGATATACTCCAATGCCTCCTCCAACGAGAAGATTACGGGAGGTGCTATCGAGGTCTTTTCGTCAGAGCCCGAAGCACGCATATTAGTAAGCTGTTTTGCCTTCGTGACATTCACCGTGATGTCGTTCGAGCGGGTGTGCTCGCCAACAACCTGACCGCAATATACCTGCTCCATAGGCGAGATAAAGAAGCGACCACGGTCTTGTAGCTTGTCGATAGAGTAGGCGTATGCCGTACCTGTCTCCGAGGCGATGATAGCACCAACGGAGCGCACCTCCATATCGCCCATCCACGGTGCGTACTCCTTGAGGCGGTGTGTCATAATGGCCTCACCAGCAGTGGCCGTAAGCATCGACGAGCGAAGGCCGATGATACCTCGCGAGGGGATAACAAACTCAAGGCGTGTGCGCTCGTTTGCCGACTCCATATTCACCAACTGACCCTTACGGCGTGTGGTAAGCTCGATAACAGTTCCTGCGCAGTCGTCGGGGCAATCGACCATCATCTCCTCCACAGGCTCGCACTTTACGCCGTCAATCTCCTTGGTGATAACCTTGGGCTGACCGACCTGCAACTCGTAGCCCTCACGGCGCATAGTCTCGATAAGCACCGAGAGGTGCAAGACACCACGACCATAAACGATAAACGAGTCGGCATTCTGCCCTGGCTCGACACGCAGTGCGAGGTTCTTCTCCAACTCCCTATCCAAGCGCTCCTTAATGTGGCGCGAGGTGACATACTTGCCGTCCTTGCCAAAGAAGGGCGAGTTGTTAATCGTAAAGAGCATCGACATCGTAGGCTCGTCAATGGCGATAGGGGGCAGAGCTTCGGGGTTCGTAAAGTCGCAGATGGTGTCGCCAATCTCGAAACCCTCGATACCTACCAAGGCGCAAATCTCGCCACACTCCACCTTTTCGGCCTTAGCCTTGCCAAGACCCTCGAATACCATAAGCTCCTTAATCTTGGTCTTGTGCATCGTGCCGTCGCGCTTAGCAAGCGTAACGCTCTGACCTGCCGAGAGCGAGCCACGGGTAACCTTGCCCACGGCAATACGACCCACATAGGGCGAATATTCGAGCGATGTAACGAGCATCTGCACCGTGCCCTCAACAACCTCAGGCTCGGGAATCTCGTCGATAATAGTATCCAAAAGTGGGGTAATCGAGTCGGTACGCTCGGTGGCCACATGCGACATCCAGCCCTGCTTTGCCGAGCCGTAGATGGTCTTGTAGTCGAGCTGTTCCTCCGTAGCACCAAGCGTAAACATAAGGTCGAAGACCTGCTCGTTTACCACCTCGGGGCGACAGTTGGGCTTGTCTACCTTGTTTACCACGACGATAGGCTTCTTGCCAAGCGACAGGGCCTTCTGCAACACGAAGCGTGTCTGGGGCATAGTGCCCTCGAAGGCATCGACGAGCAAGATAACGCCGTCGCACATATTCAACACACGCTCCACCTCGCCACCAAAGTCGGCGTGACCAGGGGTGTCGATGATGTTGATTTTGTAGTCCTTATAGATTACCGATACATTCTTCGAGAGGATGGTGATACCGCGCTCTCGCTCGATGTCGTTGTTGTCGAGGATTAGGTCTCCGCCATTATCGCTATTCTCGCGGAGGATGTTGCCTTGCCAAATCATCTTATCGACAAGCGTAGTCTTACCATGGTCGACATGGGCGATGATTGCAATGTTGCGTAGTTTTCTCA
>JAGBYO010000088.1 GCA_017628735.1 Alistipes sp.
AGATGACCCCTTATCACAAGAAATTTTTAGATTGAGATGTTAAGGATTTCTAACTTAAGCATCCCCGCAGGTACCTGCACCTCAACGATATCGCCAACCTTCTTGCCGAGGAGAGCCTTAGCGATAGGTGTGCCGATAGCGAGCTTACCCTCGCGGAGGTTTGCCTCGTTCTCTGATACAAGGGTGTACTCAACCTCGCGCTTAGCGTTGTGGTTCATAAGCTTCACGCGGCTAAGAATCTGCACCTTAGAGGTGTCAATCTTTGTCTCATCGATGATGCGAGCCTTGGTCAAGGTCTGCTCAAGCTGCGCAATACGCATCTCCAAAAGACCCTGTGCCTCGCGTGCTGCGTCATACTCAGCATTCTCCGACAAGTCACCCTTATCGCGTGCCTCAGCGATAGCCGCCGCTGCAGCAGGACGCTCCACTGAGATCATGTGGTGAAGCTCCTCCTTTAGTTTGTTCATTCCCTCAGCAGTGAGGTAGATAATCTCGTTGCTCATAATATATACTTTTTATAATTATTATCCTATAATGGTTCTCCTCAACAGGTTATCCCTACCTGACAACACAAAAAAATAATGAATTCTAACCCGTATAAAGTTAGAACTCTCCGTTAAAGATAGCACAAAGGTAGGCTAAATTTTCGGAATGGGCAAATTTTTTTGGCATAAAGTGTGCCGTAGTGTGTGGCGAAAGAAAATAACTCAACTATGAAACACAAACACCAAAGCAGAAGATTTGAACAGCTCCTTATATCTCCCTCAGAGATATTTACAACCATCATCCGCGAACTTCAGCATGCTCGCAAAAATATAGATATGGAGTTCTACATCTTTGAGGGCGACCGCATAGGCACAACCATAGCACATATCCTATGTCGCAAGGCGCGACAAGGGGTGCGCGTAAGGCTCCTTGTTGACGGCTACGGCTCGCGTAACCTGCCACGAGGAGTAAGGCGTCAGATGATAAATAACGGTATACAGCTACGCATAGCACACAACATTGGGCATCACCGTAACCACAGAAAAATCATCCTCATAGATGACGCTCACGCCTTTGTTGGAGGAGTAAACATTGCAGATAGATACCTCTTCGGTAATCAACTTGGGGTGTGGCATGATGCCGTACTACATATATATAGTAATAATATCGATACGCTAAGCGCGCTCTTTGAGTACGACTTCCGTGCCGAACCACATAGGGAAACTCTTGAGCCACAGCCCCACCACACCCCAGCACTCTACTGGTCAGAGTCGGGAGGCGGTGGTGGCATTGCACGACTACTTCGCGATGTTATGGAGAGCGCAGAGCGCAATATCATCATCACCACACCATACCTTATACCTCCGCGACAAGTCCTTGATATGCTCACTAAGAGCATAAAGAGAGGCGTGAAGATAAAAATAATCATACCCCACAGGTGCGATATATGGTTCTTAGATAACATCATACGACACAGCATACTTCAAACAATCAACCGCGGTGTAGATATTAGAATAGTGCGCAATGGTTTCATACACGCCAAACTTGCACTCGTAGACTCACATCGGCTTGTCATTGGTAGCGCAAACCTCGACTCTCGAAGCCTAAATATCAATCGCGAGGTTATGTTGTCGACCTCAAATAGGGAGGTGTGCAGAACCGCACAACTCTTCTTTCGTAGGCTCGAAGCTGACGCTACACCACCTTCAGCGGCGGATATAAAGTCTCAACTCCCTAAAATCATAACAGAGGCTCTAACCCCACTTATGTAGGAAAGAATTATTTTTATAAAAAAATTAAAAAATATCTGTTAAAAATTTCACAGAGTAAAAATTTGTTGTAACTTTGCGGTGATTTTGCTTTTTCAACCTAAAAAGGGTTGCTTAGAGCAATTTAACTAAGAGAATTAGGAATTAAGTTAATTTATAAAATTTAGAACTATGGCTACAATTGATCTTTCAAAGTATGGCATTACCGATGTTCAGGAGGTAGTTTACAACCCTTCGTATGAGACACTCTATGCTGAGGAGACAAAGGCAGACCTTACAGGTTTCGACAAGGGTGTTGTAACCGAGATGGGTGCAGTAAATGTAATGACAGGTGAGTACACAGGTCGTTCACCTAAGGATAAGTTCTTTGTAATGGATGAGACCACTAAGGATACTATCTGGTGGACATCTGAGGAGTACAAGAACGACAACAAGCCTGTAACTAAGGAGTGCTGGGCTGAGTTGAAGAAGTTGGCTGCTAAGGAGCTTTCAAACAAGAAGCTTTATGTAGTTGATACTTTCTGCGGTGCTAACGAGAACACTCGTCTTAAGATCCGCTTCATCATGGAGGTAGCTTGGCAGGCACACTTCGTAAAGAATATGTTTATCCGCCCCACCGAGGATGAGTTGGCAAACTATGGTGAGCCCGACTTCGTAGTGCTCAACGCTTCGAAGGCTAAGGTTGAGAACTACAAGGAGCTCGGCCTTAACTCTGAGACCGCTGTTGTCTTCAACCTCACCGAGAAGATGCAGGTTATCATCAACACTTGGTATGGTGGTGAGATGAAGAAGGGTATGTTCTCTTATATGAACTACCTCCTTCCCTTGAAGGGCATCGCATCTATGCACTGCTCGGCTAACACCAACGAGAAGGGCGAGACCGCTATCTTCTTCGGTTTGTCGGGTACAGGTAAGACCACCCTTTCGACCGACCCCAAGCGTCAGCTTATCGGTGATGACGAGCACGGCTGGGACGATGACGGCGTATTCAACTTCGAGGGCGGCTGCTACGCAAAGGTTATCAACCTCTCGAAGGAGAACGAGCCCGACATCTGGAACGCTATCCGTCGTGATGCCTTGTTGGAGAATGTAACTGTTGATGAGAACGGCAAGATCGACTTCACTGATAAGTCAGTTACCGAGAATACTCGTGTTTCTTACCCCATCAACCACATCAACAACATCGTGAAGCCCATATCTAAGGCTCCCGCAGCAAAGAAGGTTATCTTCCTTTCGGCAGATGCTTTCGGCGTGTTGCCTCCCGTATCTGTACTTACTCCTGAGCAGACTAAGTACTACTTCCTCTCTGGCTTCACCGCTAAGTTGGCAGGTACTGAGCGCGGTATCACCGAGCCTACACCTACCTTCTCGGCTTGCTTCGGCGCTGCATTCCTCTCACTCCACCCCACAAAGTATGGTGAGGAGCTCGTTAAGCGTATGCAGCAGTCTGGCGCTACCGCTTACCTCGTGAACACTGGTTGGAACGGTACTGGCAAGCGTATCTCTATCAAGGATACTCGTGGTATTATCGACGCTATCCTCGATGGCTCTATCGACAAGGCAGAGACCAAGCAGATTCCTATCTTCGACTTCAAGGTGCCCACAGCATTGCCCGGCGTAGACCCCGCAATCTTGGATCCCCGCGACACTTATGCTGATGCAGCAGAGTGGAACACCAAGGCAGAGGACCTCGCAGGTCGCTTTATCAAGAACTTCTCGAAGTTCACCACCAACGAGGAGGGTAAGGCTCTTGTAGCTGCTGGCCCCCAGCTCTAATTTGTTGTGATAGCGGTGCTACTGCGTCGCTTCAGTCAAAATGGCGAATGGGAAATACGCTTAGTATATCCCATCCGCCATTTTTCGTGTCAGCGTCACATTAGCGCCACTCTGACATGAAATTTAATTTCTCGTGAAAAGGGGCATCCTTCTTTTGCCTCAATCATTGCCCTGAATGGGAAATACCTCGAGTATGTCCCATCCAGGGCAATTTCTTTATCGGCGCCAAATCATACCCCTTTTAACAAGAAATCTGGGAGTGCTGGCTGGAAGGAAGTAAAAATAGGATTCAATAGAATTGCATTCTCCCCCTATTAAATCCTACTAAGCCATATTCAGTCCTATCGACTGCGCTAACTACTCTCATTGCTAATTTCTAATTGCTCATTCTAACAACTAAAAACTAACAACTCTCCTATAAGTTCCGCTTATACCGCGATAAAAAAATATTTCCTCCGTTTTTCTTGGTTGTTACGAAAAATTATTACCTTTGCGCCCAGAAAATCACTGTGGAAGGATTTGGACTTATTGCAACCACAATAAAAAACTGCTAAAAGGCATATTTTATACGCAATTCCCCTTCCATACTTTTTTAACTTAAAAATTATTTAAAGTATGGCTTTTTTATTTACATCAGAGTCGGTATCGGAGGGTCACCCCGATAAAGTAGCCGACCAGATTTCAGACGCTATTCTCGACGAGTTCCTTCGCCACGACCTCAACTCAAAGGTTGCGTGCGAGACTCTATGTACCACAGGCTTAACTGTCGTTTCGGGCGAGGTACGCTCGGAGGGTTATGTTGACATTCAGGGCGTTGCACGCCGTGTCATCGACCGCATCGGCTACAACCGCAGCGAGTATCAGTTCGATGCCGCTTCGTGTGGCGTGTTGTCGGCAATCCACGAGCAGTCGGCAGACATCAATCAGGGTGTCGACCGCAAAGATGGCGAGGAGCAGGGTGCTGGCGACCAGGGTATTATGTTTGGCTATGCTGTGGAGGAGACACGCGAGCTTATGCCCGCAACGCTTATCCTCTCGCATGTTATCCTCAAGGAGTTGGCAGATATTCGCCGTGGTGGCGAGCTTATGACCTACCTCCGCCCCGATGCCAAGAGTCAGGTAACCATCGAGTACGATGACGATCGCCGACCCAAGCGTGTGCATACCATCGTGGTATCGACACAGCACGACGAGTTTATCCTCCCCACCCGCACCCGTTCAGAGAAGGAGGCAGAGCGTGAGATGCAGCGCATCATCGCTGACGATGTCCGCAACATCCTTATCCCCCGTGTCAAGGCTCGCTTGGAGCGTGCTGGCGACAAGGTGTCGGAGCTTATTGGCGATGACTACATCCTCCATGTAAACCCCACTGGCAAGTTCGTTATCGGTGGCCCTCACGGCGATACAGGTCTTACTGGCCGTAAGATTATCGTAGACACCTACGGTGGCCGTGGCGCACACGGTGGCGGTGCCTTCTCAGGCAAGGACTCATCGAAGGTAGACCGCTCGGCAGCCTACGCAGCACGCCATATCGCAAAGAATATGGTTGCAGCTGGCATCGCACGCGAGGTATTGGTGCAGGTGAGCTACGCTATCGGCATCGCACAGCCCCTCTCGGTATATGTCGACACCTACGGCACTGCCAATGTCAAGATGACCGATGGCGAGATTGCCGAGAAGATCGCAACTATGTTCGACCTTCGCCCTGCGGCAATCGTGGAGCGCTTTGGCCTTAAGTACCCCATCTTCGAGGCTACCGCATCATATGGCCACTTTGGTCGTCGCCCCTACACCGAGCTTGTACGCTTCGTAGGCGAGAAGGGCAAGGAGTTCGCCAAGGAGGTTGAGTTCTTCTCGTGGGAGAAGATTGACGAGGTAGACCGCCTCAAGCAGGAATTTGGACTATAAGAGTTTTTAGTTATTAGTTGTTAGTTGTTAGACAGCACTAATTTCTACAAAAAAAATCTTAACCTCACAAAAGGCTCTGCATCAAGCAATTAGATGTAGGGCCTTGATTTTTAGCAAAACTTTTTCCGAAAAAAGTTTGCAGATTAGAAAATAGTTACTACATTTGCACACCCAAACCACAAAGCCCAGGTGGTGAAATTGGTAGACACGCTACTTTGAGGGGGTAGTGAGCATTAGCTCGTGCAAGTTCGAGTCTTGTCCTGGGCACGAGAGAGACGGAGAAAATTTTCTCCGTCTTTTTTATTTCTTATCTCTCTTTACTCTTTGAACTTTGCTCTCTGCTCTTTTTTATTTATCTTTGTACCAAAGATAAGAAAAGCAGACTATGGCAGATAACTACCTCGAAAAGCGAATGGAGGATTACCACAACCAGCAGCCCGCAAAGCGCCGCGTGGCGACCATCCGCCGTCTATTGCTCCACAACCGTAGCTATCGTGGCTACGACAGTAAGTTCGTTGTGCGTCCCGACCAGCTACACCGCATTATCGAGGTGGCGATACTCTGCCCCTCGGCACGCAACCAGCAGGTACTGCGCTTTCGCCCCGTAACGCAGGAGGAGGCAGAGAAGGTGCTACCCCACATCCGCTTGGGTGGCGCATTGCCCGAACTCAATCTACCCTTCGTAGGCACTGAACCCAACGCCTTTGTCGTTATCTGCTCGACGGTCGAGGAGTCGCACTATGTGAGTGTCGACCTCGGCATCGTGGCGCAGTCGATGCTTCTGCAAGCTACCGAGATTGGTCTTGGCGGTATCTGCATCGGTGCTTTCGACCGCAAGGCGATAAAGGAGAGCCTTCAGCTACCCTACGACCCCATTCTTGTTCTCGCCATTGGTCGCCCAGCAGAGCATATCGAGCTTGTGAAGGTAGACGAGGGCGCACCGCTAAGCTACTACCGCGAGGGTGGCGTACACTATGTTCCGAAGATTAAGACTGAAGACCTTATTATAAAGTAGCACAACCGAAACTAACAACTAAAATGAATATGAGAAGACTCTTTTTAATGATGTGCGTGGTCGCACTATCAGCCATAGGCTACCGTGCCGTGGCAGACCAGCCCGACCCCTATTGGGAGAATCCTGAGATGTTTGCCGAGAACAAGCTCCCTGCAAAGGCGACATTCACACCCTACCTCACAACCGAGGCAGCCACAGAGCGTGGAGACTCGGAGTTGGTGATGGATATTAGCGGTGAGTGGCGCTTCAACTGGACTAAGACCCCCGCAGAGCGCCCCGAGGGCTTCTGGGCTGAGGGCTACGACGACAGCAAGTGGACAACAATCAAGGTGCCGGGCAACTGGGAGGTTGAGGGCTTTGGTGTGCCTATCTACACCAATGTCACCTACCCCTACCCGATGAATCCTCCCTACATTCCCCACGACGACAACCCCACAGGTTGCTATCGCCACACCTTTACGCTCCCCTCGGAGTGGAGCGGCAGAGATGTTATCCTGCACTTCGAGTCGGGCTTGGCAGCGATGCACCTATGGCTCAATGGCCATAAGGTAGGCTACTCGGAGGGCACGAAGACTGCCGTAGAGTTCGACATCACGCCCTATATCAAGGCTGGCGACAACACCCTCGCCATCGAGGGCTACCGCTGGTCAGATGGCTCATACCTCGAAGACCAGGACTTCTGGCGTCTTTCGGGCTTCGACCGCAAGGTTAAGGTTTACTCGGTGGCCAAGACACGCATCGCCGATATGTTCGTTGTTGGCGACCTCGACAAGAACTACCGCAACGGCCTCTACAACGCCACCGTAACCATCGCAAACAACAACGACAAGGCGTTCAACGGCTCGGTAGAGCTTCAGCTCCTCGACAAGGCGGGCAAGGCTGTAGCGAAGTTCTCGAAGAACATCGCCCTCGATGCTGGTGCAAAGGGTGATATCGCCTTCGAGCGCACCATTCCGAAGGTTGCGAAGTGGAGCCACGAGCACCCCAACCTCTACACCACCGTTGTAACGCTCAAAGATGCCAAGGGCAACACCGTGGAGGCGACATCTGTTCGCACGGGCTTCCGCAAGGTGGAGATTAAGGATGCTGTTTTGATGCTCAACGGTCGCCGCCTGATGATTAATGGCGTAAACATCCACGAGCACAACCCCGCAACAGGCCATGTCGTAACACGCGAACTGATGCTCAAGGATATTGAGCTTATGAAGCGCCACAATATCAACGCTGTGCGCACCAGCCACTACCCAGAGCCTACGGAGTGGTACGACCTCTGCGATGAGTATGGTATCTTGCTCGTTGATGAGGCAAATATCGAGGCTCACGGCTGTGGCACAGGCTACCACGAGAGCTTCCCCCGTTTCCACCCCTCACACCGCGAAGAGTGGAAGGGTGCGCACCACGACCGCATACGCTCGATGGTTGAGCGCGACAAGAACCACCCCTCGGTAATCATCTGGTCGATGGGTAACGAGAGTAGCGATGGCGAGGTATATACCGAGTGCTACAAGTGGATTAAGGAGCGTGACAAGACCCGCCCCGTGCAGTTTGAGCAGGGCTACGGTGGCAAGAACACCGATATTATCTGCCCGATGTATCCCCCTATCGCCGAGCTTAAGCAGTATGCCGAGTGGGAGAACCCCACAAAGCCATATATTATGTGCGAGTATGCCCACGCAATGGGTAACTCTACGGGTAACTTCCGTGAGTACTACGACATTATGAAGGGTCACGACCATATGCAGGGTGGCTTTATCTGGGACTGGGTAGACCAGGGTATCGATGCCGTAGGCAACGATGGCCGCCACTACTGGGGCTATGGTGGCGACTTCGGCGCTTGGATGTACACCCACGATGAGAACTTCTGTTGTAACGGTCTTATTCTTCCTAACCGAGTACCCCACCCCGGCTTGCAGGAGGTTAGAAAGGTATATCAGGATATCGAGTTCGAACTTATTGACAGCAAGACACTTCGCATCTACAACAACACCCACGACACCGACCTCTCGGCCTTCGAGCTATACTACTTCACCGCACGCGATGGCGAGCAGCAGAAGTGGGTTGAGAGCATTGAGCTGCCTCGTTGCCCTGCGGGTCGTAGCGTAGATGTTGCTATTGACTACTCTACCGATGACTCGTTAGCTGAGTGGACACTCACCGTTATGGCGAGCTACACCGAGATTCCCGCACACCTCTACGGCATGCTCAACGAGGGACATATCGTTGCCGAGGAGCAGTTTGTGTTGCAGCCCTACCGCTTCGAGAAGGCACTCCCCGAGGGTAAAATCGAGATTGAAAAGAGCGAGAACTGGTTGGCAGCCTTTGCTGGCGAAACGGGCGTACTCTTCAATACCGCGAATGGTCGCTTGGAGCGCTTCGTGTCGGGTGGCAGAAATCTTATGTCGGAGATGCCTGAGCCTTGGTTCTGGCGTGCACCCACCGACAACGACTGGGGCGAGGGTCTTCAGCGCACCGCCAATGTATGGCGCACCAACCGCCGTAAGTCCTTGGGCGCAAAGGTTGAAGAGTACGAGGATAGAGTTGTCGTGCGTGGCGACTACTACTTGGTGGATGCCCCATCGTACTACACCACCATCTACACCTTCCGTGCCGATGGCTCGTTGCAGGTCGAGGTTGAGTGGAAGCGCGATGGCGAGTATGTTCCCGAGTTGCCCCGCTTCGGTATGCGTATGATTTTCCCCGCCAACTACAAGAACCTCAAGTTCTATGGTCGCGGTCCTTGGGAGAACTACTCGGATAGATGCGAGTCATCGTTCTTGGGCATCTATGAGCAGTCTACCGATGAGCAGCTCTTCCCCTATGTTCGACCTCAGGAGTCGGGCAACAAGAGCGATGTTCGCTGGGTAGAGCTAACCAACGACAAGGGTGTAGGTATCCGTGTTGATGGCTTGCAACCGTTGAATATCAGCGCTATGCCCTATCGCTCGGAGGATCTCGACCCAGGTCTTGGTATGAAGAAGCAGATGCACTATTCGGATATCGAGCCTCGTCGCGAGGTGGTACTACATATCGACCTTAAACAGCGTGGCTTGGGTGGCGACAACTCTTGGGGTATGTCACCACACGATCCCTACCGCCTAACCGACGATGAGTACAGCTACGGCTACATCATCACACCGATAAACAAGTAACAAAAAAGAGGACTAATCCCGCGGGGTTAGTCCTCTTTGCTTAATAGTCGAAAGCCTACAACTTCGACTTTATATTCTCCACAAAGGCATCGTACTCCGCCGAGAGCGACGACATCAGATTCTTTACCGAAACAATCTTCTCGGCACGCCAGGCATTTGCTCCTGCAAAGGCGTAGCCGTGGTCCAAACGACCCTTAAAGGCGTTGAACAAGGCGAGCATAATGCAGTAGGGGCTATGCACAACATCGCAGGTCTTGATACAGTTGAAGGCGCACTGCTTGGGTTTGGTAAGTCCCTCTTTAACGGAGTCGAGGAACGAGCTACGCACCGCACGGCCCGGCATACCCACAGGGCTCTGGATGATTTGGATATCGCCCTCCTTGGCATTGATATATGCCTCCTTGAAGCGAATATCGGCGTCGCACTCCTCGGTCGTCACGAAGCGTGTACCCATCTGCACGCCCGAAGCACCTAACGACATTGCATTGAATATATCCTCGCCAGTGTAGATGCCTCCCGCGGCGATTACGGGAATGGTGCAGCCGTGCTCCTCAGCGAAACGGTTAACAACTGCAACAACCTCAGGCAGAGTCTTGCCAAGGCTAAACTCCTCGTCGAAAATCTGGTCGCCCTTATAGCCAAGGTGACCTCCCGCCTTGGGGCCCTCAACAACGATAGCATCGGGCGTATAGCGGTACTCCGTCCACCACTTCTCACACAATAGCTTTGCAGCGCGTGCCGACGACACGATAGGCGCCAACTTGGTCTTTGCACCCTCGGTCAAGAACGAGGGGAGGTTGAGCGGAAGACCAGCACCCGAGAAGATGATATCAGCACCCTCCTTAACGGCGGTGCGCACCATATCTGCAAAGTTGGTCATCGCAACCATAACATTGACACCAATGATACCCTCGGTCTTCTGTCGTGCCTTGCGCAACTCCTCCTTAAGACCCTCGATGGCAGCCTCCGCCACACTCTTTGCCTTATCCTTATATATCAAGCCCAGACCGGCTGACGATATTACGCCGACACCACCCTCGTTCGCTACGGCCGAGGCAAGGCCCGAGAGCGAGATGCCGACACCCATACCACCCTGCACGATGGGAAGGCGGGCGGTAAGGTCTCCAATTTTCAGTGATTTCATTGCTTTTCTTCTTTATTAAATTTGTATAAAAAGAGGTGGCAAATATAAATATAAAAACGAGAAAAACACCAACAAAATAGAATTTTGTTGATGCTTTTCGATGATTTAATATAAATCCGTGTTCCGAAATAGAACAATTAAATTCTATCTCGCCACCTTAAGCAATGAGGAGTCGCCATAGCTCAAAAATCTAAAATCGTGAGCCAAGGCGTAGTCATAAATTCGATGCCAGTCATCACCCACATAGGCGCCTACAAGCAGTAGAAGCGTAGATTTTGGCTGGTGGAAGTTGGTGATTATGTAGCGCACCACACGAAAGCGATAGCCCAGAGGGGTAATCATAATCTGCGTTGCCGCTTTTAGCTGCTCGACACCATTTTTGCGCATATACTCCGCAATGGTCTGCAACACCTCACGACCGCTAAACTCCTGAGGGATATCGTACAACTCCCACTGCCCTACCACACGCTCGGTAGCGGGCGAGCCCTCACAGCGAATACGCCAAGCGAGTGCCGTAAGCGACTCCAAGGTACGCACCGAGGTTGTGCCTACGGCAACGATATTATCGGCACGCTGAAGCAGGTTCTCGATGGTCGGAAGCGTTACCGAGAAGTGCTCGGTGTGCATCGGATGTTCGGCAGCATTCTCGTCTTTAACGGGGAGGAATGTTCCTGCACCCACATGGAGTGTAACACCCTCAAAGCTAAAGCCTTTAGTACGCATCTCAGCCATCAGCTCCTCGGTGAAGTGCAGACCTGCCGTAGGAGCGGCAACAGAGCCCTCGTAGCGGGCATAGACGGTCTGATAGCGGGTGTTGTCTATCTCCTCGCTCTCGCGGTTGAGATATGGCGGAATAGGTATGCGACCAAGCTCCTCGAGAAGTTCGCCAAAGGTGCAGTCTGCCGACCAGCGCAGGCGCACGATATGCTCCCTTGTGCCACGCTCGATAATCTCAGCACGC
>JAGBYO010000089.1 GCA_017628735.1 Alistipes sp.
CGTTGAGCTTTGCATCACGACCATAAGGAGTGGTAGCGGTCTTCATACCCAAGAGGGTAGTAGGAGCCATCTGACCACCGGTCATACCGTAGATAGCGTTGTTGATGTAGATAGCAACGATATTCTCGCCACGAGCAGCAGCGTGAATAGTCTCGCCAGTACCAATAGCCGACATATCACCATCACCCTGGTAGGTGAAGACCATCTTGTCGGGATTAACACGCTTGATAGCAGTAGCAACTGCGCAAGCACGACCGTGAGCAGCCTGTGCCCAGTCGATATCGATGTAGTTGTATGCAAATACCGAGCAACCCACAGGCGATACGCCGATAGTGTCATGCTCCAAACCCATCTCCTCGATAACCTCGGCAACGAGCTTGTGCACAGTACCGTGGCTACAGCCGGGGCAGTAGTGCATTACATTAGGCAAGATAAGCTTTGACTTGCCAAATACCAAATTCTCCTTTTTGATTTCAACCTCTGCCATAGTCTTATCGATTTATAAGTTTTTCTTTAACTGCATTGAGAACCTCATCGGGTGAGAAGAGCATACCGCCCATACGGCCATAGTGCTCTACGGCAGCCTTGCCGTTTACTGCAAGACGAACATCCTCAACCATCTGGCCAGCGTTAAGCTCAGCTGTGAGGAAGCCCTTTACGCCACGCTCTGCAAGCTCCTGAATAGCCTTTGTGGGGAAGGGGTAGAGGGTGATAGGACGCAACAAACCAAGCTTGATGCCCTCGGCGCGTGCCATCTCAACGGTAGCAGAGCAGATACGAGAAGATGAACCGAATGCTACGATTACATAGTCTGCATCGTCGCACTGGATAGCCTCGTAGCGTACCTCGTTCTCCTTGATAGCGTTGTACTTAGCCTGAAGACGCTGGTTGTTAACCTCCATAACCTCTGACTTAAGCTCAAGTGAAGTAATCACATTGCGCTCGCGGTCGTCGGTCTTACCGATAAGAGCCCAGCTCTTGCACTCTGCAGCGATCTCCTCCTTAGTCTTGCGGGGGCGCTGGGGTGCCAAAACAACCTTCTCCATCATCTGACCGATAGCACCATCAGCCAAAATCATAGCGGGGTTGCGATACTTGAACGCGAGATCGAAAGCATCAGCTACGAAGTCGTGCATCTCCTGAACTGAGTTGGGAGCCAAAACGATAAGGTGGAAGTCGCCGTGTGCACCACCCTTACAAGCCTGGAAGTAGTCAGACTGTGAAGGCTGGATAGTACCAAGACCCGGACCACCACGCTGGCAGTTTACGATAACGCAAGGAAGCTCGGCACCTGCGAGGTAGCTCAAGCCCTCAGACATAAGGCTGACACCGGGCGAAGATGAAGAAGTCATAACGCGCTTACCGGTAGATGCGCCACCATACACCATATTAATAGAAGATACCTCAGACTCTGCCTGAAGAACAACCATACCGGTAGTCTCCCAAGGCTTCTCCTCCATAAGTGTCTCCATAACCTCTGACTGAGGTGTGATGGGGTAGCCGAAATAGCCGTCGCAACCATAGCGAATTGCTGCGTGAGCAATCACCTCGTTGCCTTTCATAAGTTTTACCTCTTTCTCTGCCATAGTTTACTCGAATTTTTGGCGATACACCGTTAGACAACTATCCGGACAGATGATAGCGCAAGAAGCGCAACCAGTACAATTATCCGGCTCAACCATCATTGCGAAGGGATAACCCTTGCCGTTCACTTCGTTCGACAGACCGAGCGTCTTGGTGGGACACGATGCTACACAAACACCACAACCCTTGCAATGCTCAGTATCGACGACAACTGTTCCTTTGATTTTTGCCATACGACAGTAGTTTTATAGATTGTTAATAGTTCGGTTTGTTCGAATACATAGAATTCACCAAACAAAGATACACAAAATTTTCCAAACTAAGCACACTTTTTTGAAATATTTTTTTGGCGGTTGAATGTGGGTGTGTAATATGCTGAAATTGCTGATGTTGGTATTGGAGTGTGCGAATCGCTATTCTGCAGTTAGCTCGTCGTAGATGCGGTCGTAGACCTCGCGCAATGCTTCGGGCTGGGCGATAAGTTGGCGCAACTCCTCCAGTCGGCGAGAGTTCTCCGAGGGTGTTATCCATAGGCGCAGATAGCCACCGTAGTCGTACTTCTCGTGGAGATGCTCCTTGAGGCGTTCGTAGCCCTCCTCGCGGTCGAGCGTGGGGTGGTTGGCGAGGGTGAATTGTATGGTGCGACGAATGATACTCTCGGGGATGATGAGTCGGTCTGCCTCCGCTACAATAGCACCATAGATAGTGCGTGGCGCATTTTTCGACGATGCACGATGGTCCTCGCAGGCGTCTGCCATCGTTGCAATCTGCTCCTCACTAAACCATTGCCTGAGGCGCTCATCGGCAAGCACTATGCGCCTTGAGTCGTGATGATGATTCTCTCTGCCGTAGGCCAATCCCGTGTCGTGAAAGGCGGCAATGGCATAGACCATATTGGGCTCTACATCGTGGCTCTCGGCAAGCTCCAAGCTACGCCTGATAACCATCTCGGCGTGGTCGCGACGATGTGCGCCATCGAAACTATCGTAGCGCGGTATAATCTCCTCCTCGATATATTGTTGTAGTGTTGGCTCTATCATCCTGCGTAGACCTCGATTAAATCCTCTCGTCTAAGATACTTCTCGGCCAAGGCCTTAATCTCCTCGGCAGTGATGGCGAAGATGCGTGCAACGCTCTCCTCGGTGGCGCTGTTGTCCATGCCACACATAATATTCTCTATCGTTACATCGGCAATGCCAAAGGGGCCATCAAGGATGCGTAGTATCTCGCCAATCATCACATTCTTAACCATTTGCAACTCGCCCTCATCGACCAACTCGTTTCTGAGGCGCTCAATCTCGAAGTATATCTCACGAAGGGCATCTTCTCTATGCTCCTTCGCTACCTGTGTTGCGATGGCCAAATATCCCTCTTTGTCGAAGTTTACCATTGCTGCCATTACGCCGTATGTGTAGCCATTCGCCTCACGCAGGTTCTGCATAAGGCGCGAGCCAAAGTAGCCACCCAAGATGGCGGCCACAACCTGCATACCGACAAAGTCGGGGTGGGTGCGTGGGAAGAGTAGGCGACCGATGCGTATAGATGTCTGCAATGCCCCCTCCACATCGCGCGAGAGGTGGTGTGTGGTCGAGGGTGCGGGCATCGATGTCGAGGGCTTCTCGCCCGAGGGCAACGCCTCGATAAGTGCGCTAATCTGGCGCAGAATATCCTCGTCGATATTTCCGCTACACGCCACAAAGCAGTTTTCGGCAGTATATAGCGTGCGGTAGGTATGTCGTAGGTCGTCTGTTGTAAGCTCGTCGTAGAGTGCCTCGTCAGAAGATTTGCCGTAGGGGTGCTCCTTGCCAAAGAGTGCCTCGGAGAAGAGTTCGCGCGACTGCATATCTACCTTCTTGCGCTCAATCGTCAGGCTCTGCTTGCGCTTCGAGCAGTAAATCTTGAATTCGTGTTCGGGAAAGGCGGGACGCAGGATAATCTCGCGTGCCACAGCCACGGTAGGCTCAAAGAACTTCTTAAGCGAGCAGAACGAGATATAGGCGTAGTCGCGGTCGATATTGACATCGAAGTAGGAGCCGTAGAAGTCCAACTCATCAGCAATCTGCTGTGCCGAGAGGTGGGTGCTGCCCTCGCCAAGCATATTGGCGGTGGC
>JAGBYO010000008.1 GCA_017628735.1 Alistipes sp.
CATATCTTTCCTCGATGTTGAATCAAATATGCGAGCAACTCGAACTCTTTGCGTGCGAGCTTCACCTCCTCGCCATCAACCGTGCAACGCTTAAACTCTAAATCGAGGCAAAGGCCATCAACCACTAAACGATTTTGTTTTTCAGCCGACACATAATTCCCTTTGTGGGATGCCGTTCTTCGCAAAACACTCTTAACTCGTGCTATGACATTACGCACGGTGTATGGCTTCATAATATAGTCATCGGCACCGAGGTTGAGTCCCATAACCATATCGTCCTCGGTATCACGAGCCGTGCAAAAGATGATTGGGATATCAGCCGTAGCAACATCGTTTTTCAACATCTTAGCCATCTTGATACCGCTTATTTCGCCCATCATAATATCGAGTAGAATGAGCGAATACTCTTTTATATTGTAGCCGAGAGCCTGTTCAGCACTAAATGCCACATCTACATCATACCCCTCATTTTCGAGGTTTAGTTTCAACACCTCGCACAAGGTCTCCTCGTCATCCACTATCAATATGCGTTCTGCTGCCATATACTTATAATTATAAGATTGCAATGCAAAATTACGGAGATTTGGCATATGATGTAATGCCCCAAAATAGATTTAACAAAAATGTAATAATTTTTCCAAAAATAGATGCATTTAACGAAAGACTAATCTTTTTGAAACATTTATGAAACAATTTCACACTTTCTTTGCAATTGAAAATTCATATAAATTTTATGGGAATATTACAAATCTTTACATTATTAGGAGCATTGGGTATGTTCCTCTACGGAATGAACCTAATGAGTTCAGGATTGCAGAAAGCAGCTGGTGAGAAGTTGCGTGGATTTCTTTCAGCAATGACATCTAACCCGCTGAAGGGTGTTTTGACAGGCGTTGGTGTTACTTCCGTCATTCAGTCATCGTCAGCGACAACGGTAATGGTGGTTAGTTTCGTTAATGCGGGACTCCTTACCCTTACACAGGCTATCAGCGTTATTATGGGTGCCAATATCGGTACTACCATCACCGCATGGATGGTATCGTGGCTGGGTTTTAAGGCGGATATATCAACTCTCGCCATTCCCTTGATGATATTCGGTTTCCTTTTCTCAAACTCGAAAAGAGATAAGCGTAAGAATATAGGTGAGTTAATAGTTGGCTTCAGCCTTTTGTTCCTTGGTCTATCGTTTATGAAGGAGTCGGTACCCGATTTGCGTCAGACTCCCGAGGTGTTGGAGTTCGTTACAGCTTGGTCGGCTCACGGCTTTGGTTCGGTGTTGTTGTTCCTCGCTTTTGGTACAATCCTTACACTTGTATTGCAGTCATCATCGGCAACGATGGCTATCACTCTCATTATGCTGAGTATGGGTTGGATACCATTTAATATGGCTTGCGCAATGGTGTTGGGTGAGAATATCGGTACAACTATCACTGCCAACATCGCCGCATCGATTGGTAATACTCAGGCCAAGCGTGCCGCTATGTCGCACACCATATTCAATGTATTCGGCGTAGTATGGGCTTTGTTGCTCTTTACTCCATTTTTAAAATTGGTAGGCATAATCACCGAGAATCTTTTTGGCCTGCCTAATCCTACAGCCGAGGGTTTTGCTGTTAGCGACTCTGCATCGGCCGAGGGTACGGCTGCGCTGTATGGTCTTTCAATGCTTCATACGCTTTTCAATGTAACCAACACCTTGATTTTGGTTTGGTTTACGGGATGGATTAGCAAGGCTGTATGCTGGATTATCCGCACCCCCGAGAATCAGGAGAAAGAGGTATTCCGCTTAAAGTATATCTCGGCAGGTCATTTGGCTACGCCCGAGTTGAGCGTGGAGCAGGCATTCGACGAGATTATCCACTTTGCCAAGATTTCAAAGAATGGTACCAACTATGCAAAGTCGGCTATCAACGAGACCGATAGTGATAATTTTGAGACACTGAGGGGTAAGTTGGTGAAGTATGAGGAGATTTCAGACCGTATCGAGTTTGAGATTGCTTCGTTCCTCAATGGTGTAACGGCTGAGGAGATTAGTGCTGGCACATCAATGCAGATTAAATCGATGTATAAAATCATCGGTGAGTTGGAATCGTTGGGAGATTCAGGCGAGGCTATTAGCCGTATCTTGTCGAGAAAGAATATACACAAGAAGTCATTCGACGCAGAGGCAATTAAGAATCTTAACATTATGGTCGATGCTGTTATCTATGCATACGATGTGATGATTGAGAATTTGGAGGCAGCCCACAAGGGCACATTGACCAACATTGCGAATGCTTACAATGCCGAGTCTCATATCAACGCTCTGCGTAACAATTACCGAGATGCGGCAGTTGAGGAAATTGACAATGGTAACAAGCATTACCCGACAAGCGTTTACGATATGGATATTATGAATGAATTGGAGCATATGGGTGACTATATGATTAATGTCTCACAGGATTTGGAGCGAGCATTCATTCACAAATAGTAAGATTGTCATTATATGGCGTGGAGCGTGTCCAGGATTTGGGCACTCTCTTTTTGTTTCATACTGTTATGGATTCTTAACCAAAGCCTAATTGTATTGAAACATTTATGAAACTTTACGACAATACTTTTGCGGTGTGGAAAAAAGAAACAGACATTAACTTCACAACATTATTTAA
>JAGBYO010000090.1 GCA_017628735.1 Alistipes sp.
GGGCTGTACTTGGCGTACTGCTCATTGTCGGGACTTTTTGGGATGGGCCGAGAATGACCCCTTTTCACATGAAAGAACAAATTTCTTGTCAGAGTGGTGCTAATGTGGCGCTGACACGAGAAAGTCTGGATGGGACATACCAAGCGTATTTCCCATTCAGACTTTTGACTGAAGCGTCGCAGTAGCGCCGCTATCACAAGAAAGTCCGAGGACGCCTTTTAGATTTCTTGCCCATATACCTTTTGCGCGCATCACCTGCTCGATGATATCTCGTACCGCGCCGTGACCACCATTAAACTCAGATACATAGCGAGATGCTTCGACAACCTCCATTACGGCATCGGCAGGGCATACGGGGACACCCACAATGCGCATACACTCAAGGTCGGGAATATCGTCACCCATATAGAGCAACTGCTCGGAGGTAAGGCCGTACTCGGCGATTATCTCATTGATTGTCGCCACCTTATCCATGCAGTTGAGATACATTCGTGTTACGCCAAGCATCGTGAGGCGGTTCTCCAACATACGACCTCGTCCACCCGATATTACAAAGACCTTGAGGCCCTCGCGGAGTGCCGAGGCTATGGCATAGCCATCTTTGGCATCGTAGCGACGGATAAAGTCGCCATCGGGGGTGGGGATGATACCACCATCGGTCATCACGCCATCAACATCGAGGACAATGGCCTCGACAAGCGCTATATCTTCTTTGAAGTTTCCCATATGCTATTAGTGATTTCTTTATAAATATTCTGTCGACGCTGATTCTTTGCGAGCATCGCTATATGCTTATCCGTTACGGCCTTATCGCCACGCACAGCAGGGCCTGTCTGCACCGTCGAGGGCTCATCGACCGATGTTGCCTTGTCGGCAGTCTCGCGGATTAGAGGTTTAAGGATATCGTAGCGCATACCCTCGTCCTCGACGATATCGGCACCGAGGGCGAAGAGGTGGTTGGCGAAGTTGTTGACAAAGACACCGGCAAGGTGTATGGTGCGCCTACGCTCCGAGTCGGCATAGTCGACCTCGGTGGATAGTTTGCGAGCAAACGAGAGGAGCATATCACGCACCTCGTCGTTATCTGCCTCCACGAATATGGGCACATCGCTGAGCGAGATATGCCTACCCGCACTAAAACTCTGCAAGGCATAGAGGATGCCTCGGCGACCCTCACGGCCTCGGATAGCACTCATCGGCACACTGCCCGCGGTATGAACCACGATAGCATCCTCGGGGAATTTGAGCGACGAGGCGACACTCTCGACAGCCTTATCGCTAACGGCGATAATGTAGATATCTGCCTCTGCCAACTCCTCGGGGTTGTCGGTCCACGATGTAGCAGCTGCCGTTGCCACAGCCCTGCCACGCAAGGGGTTACGGGCATAGACCTGTCGTAGGTCGATAGCCTCGTTCTCGGCTAAGGCAATGGCGAAGCACTCGGCAACATTTCCCGAGCCGATAACCACGACACTCTCGCGCTCGCCACCGCAGTGGGTGGGACGCAGACGACGACGGTCAATAAGCTCGTAGCGCAACGAGTTTTGCCACGCAAACGAGAGTTCACAACCAAACAAGATAATATTCCACGACCACTGCAACCAGATGATAAACAATGGTATAGCAGCAAAACTACCATATATCGTATTGTACGATGTCATATAGCCCTGCACATAGACATAGCCCCACTGCCAGAGCATCAGCAACACGCCCGCAATGATGCCCGCACGCCAAGCATTGCGCCAAGCAACAGGCGTATAGGGCAGATATTTATAGAGTAGCGTAGCACCCAACGAGGTGATAGCCACCGAGATAAGTCGCTCGACAGCGACACTCATATTCCCCGTTAGGCCGATAAATCGGAAGAGGTCGAGGGTAAACGATGTCGACAAGCCCCACAGCGCCGGCACGACAATGGCGATAACGAGGTAGGCAAGGTATCGCTTCCAGAAGCGGCGAGTGCGGCGAATGCCCCAGATATGGTTGAACGACTCCTCGACAGACTTAAAGACGGCAAAGATTGCCCAAAGCAGGGTACCCACACCGATAATTGCGAAGATGCCGTTGGGGAGGTTGTCGGCAGCAGCACGGGCAGTATCTAAGACCTTATCCAATAGCGACGACCACTCGGCAAAGGCTACATATAGTGAGTCGATAGCGGGCTGTAACGACCCCAAGCGACCAAGGATAAGCAGAACGAGCGCCAACAAAGGCACCAACGCAAACATCGTATAGAGTGTTAGCGCAGCGCTCTCGACAAAGGTGCGGTGTAGGTTTACGCCACGCACCGTATAGTAGAGCAGACGGTAGCTCTGCGCAAGGTATAGGCGCGAGCCACTGAGGTTATCAACACGCAAGAGAGTGTTGTGTATTATATCGTTAATGCGCTCAAAAAGTTTCATATCATATTGGTTTTAACGCAATTACCCAGTTTTCGCCCTCGATGGTCGTAAGTGCCAACAATCGTTCGTTTCCTGCACGCAGAGCGAGCTGACGGCGCACCGCCTCGATAGAGAGCGAGGTATCGCGCTTTAGTAGCTCCACGCCCACACCCTTAAGTTGGCGCTTAAGCTCCTTGGGGCGGTAGCGGTCGATGCTCTCGATGGCGTAAACACGCCCTGCGATAGGCTCCGAGGGCATCTCCGTGGCAAAGGCATAGCCGTTGTTGGACCATATTGATGCCGACGGGGCAAAGGCGGCAATGGCAACACGCGCCTTCTGCAACGCCACATCGGGGATTATCATATAGCGATATGCCGATGGGTCGAAGGGTGTAGGTGTAGGCTCGGCGTGCATTGCCGAGGGGTCGAACAACCACTCGCCACGACCGATAACTGCAATACGCAACATATCGCGCTCGCTCTGGGTATAGATATTTAGCTCCTTGCACTCGCCAGCGATAGATACCACCTCGACCTCCGATGGCGACAATAGACGAAACGCCTCCTCGCAGTCGAACATTGGCGATAGCTTGATAGCTTGGCGGTCGGAAATCTCACGAAGGCGAGGCATCAAGGCGATGATATTGGGCGAGCAATCCTCCATACATACCATCTTGCGCCCCGTGTCGCTGCGGCGGTCAGGGTCGGCAAAGACCCAGTCGAAGTGCTCCTCCGTAGTCGCCACATACTCCTCGGCTGAGGCGGTAACGACCTCGACATTTTCGATGCCCAAGAGGCGCAAATTTGCCCTTACGACATCTGCCAACACCGCATCACGCTCCAACGCCACAACACGACGAAAGCGCCGTGCAAGAGCCATAGCATCGATACCGAGACCGCAAGTAAGGTCGAGCACCGAATCGCCACTAAGCGCCTTACGCTCAGCACTCTCCTCGCTCGACGACTGCTCAAAGGCACGAGGCGGAATAATGCACCGCTTGGCGTACAACGAGGGCAGTTTGCGGCGTGCTCGTTGCAGATACTTAACCTGTGTAGCGACGACAGCGGCATGGGGCACACTTCTACCGAGAGCCACCCTTGCAGGGTCGCGCTCGATGTTGCGTTCGATAGCCTCACGCACCTCCGAAGAGAGCAATATTTCGATGTCGATATCTGTCATTGACTACAAAGTTATCACTTTTTTTCGTTCCGTGCTCCACATTACCAAAGTAATTATCGTATAGAGAGCATAAATTACGGCCACAGCACCCTCATCTAAGCGGTACTCGATGCCAGCCCACCACGGCTTTGAGGCAAGCTCGACCACCCAATTTTGTGCCCACGCCGCCCACTCCGCAACAGCAATAAAGGGGGCAGAAACGACCGAGGGCAGAGCCAAGGCAACAACGCCAAAGCCTATAATAATATACGACAAGGGCAATAATAGTGGCGTGACAATAACACCGATAAGTGGCAGATTATCAAAGTAGTGCGAGATAATAGGCATAGTCCATAGCGTAGCCGATACGCCCACTACATAACTCGATACGACAACACGCGCCACAGCACCCTTACACCTTAGGCTACGCACAATAGGCACAGCCCAAACAACGATGCCCACAACGGCAGCGACCGAGAGCTGAAAACTAAGGTCGTAGAGGTAGTCGGGGCGGTAGACGAGCATCAGGAAGATGGTCGCCATCAGCGCATTAAGCGAGGCGTAGCGTGCCGAACTAAAGTAGGCAAGTTGCACAACCGTGAACATCGTGGCGGCACGCAACACCGAGGGCGAAGCGCCACTCGCGAAGGCAAAGAGCCACAAGGCGATGATAACAAGCAAATTACGCAGACGATGACCACGGTGCATAAGCGAAAGAGGCGTAAGCAACCACCCCACCGCCATAGCAACCACGGCAAGGTGCAGACCCGAGACCGCCAAGATATGCGAAAGGCCTGTGCGCGAATATGCCTCACGAAGTTCGGCCGAAATGCCAATTCGCGACCCCGTCACCATAGCCTCAACCGTGGCGTGTGAGAGCGAGTCGCCATAGTAGCGACCAAGTTTCGACACGGCACGCTGTTGAAGGGTTGTAACTCGGTGCTTATCAAGGCTTAGAAGGTTGTGCTCCACAACACTCACACCACCCACATAGCCTCTACGACAAAGCAGCTCGTCGTAGCCCTCGTAGCGCGACATTCGCCTAACAAGTTTGCCGTAGACCAAGAGCCTATCTCCCACATCAACCGAGTCGCTACGCAACCACAACTGCACCCTGTCATCGGCTCTACGCCAGCCGTCGTCGGCACGATAGGCCTCGAGCTTGCCCTCTGCCACACGATAGCCATCACGCAGAGAGGGTATGCCACGAACGATAACGACCATTTGACTCTCGCTATCGTAGGGCACTGTGGCATATGGCGCACGCACTACCGAGGCGGCATAGCCAAGTAGAGCGATTGCCAAGAAGCAATAGGCCCAGCGCCACGCCGAGCGCACAACCCAAGCCATAACGCCCGAGAGGATAACACCGCTAAATATCGCCCACAGAGGTACTGAATAGCCGTCGGCAACCACGATGCCGAGGGCGAAACTAAGGGATATAATAAGCATAGGCATCGACCGCAGTCGATGCCCTAATGCATTAAGCGATAGCTGTTTATGCGAGTGGTCGGATACGAACATCACACACCGAGTCAAGCATCTTCTTCAAGGCCTCGACATCCGTAGGCTCATCTACCTGACCATAGTGGTAGGGGTAGTAAATCTTGGGCTGAAGCGTCTTGACAGCCTCGACAGCCTGTTCGGGCTTCATCGTATAGGGCTGATTTACGCAGATAAAGGCAATGTCGATATCGCGGATAGCGCGCTGCTCCTCGGTAGGCTCGGTATCGCCCGAGATATAGATGCGTACAGCACCGCCCAAAGTTACAATATAGCCACAATCCTCACGCTCCTTGGGGTGGAACTGCAACTGGCTCTCCGAGGTGTTGTAGGCAGCAACGGCCTCGACACGAATATCGGCATAAGGCTCTGCAACAGAGCCTGGAAGCATCGTATAGCAGTCGCCCTGGAAGCCCTCGGCCGAGGTCTTATCGAGCAAGATATGTGTATCAGTGCGCTGAACAGCCTCGATAGCCGCCATATCGAAATGGTCGTAGTGGGAGTGTGTAACCAAAATCATATCTGCCTTGGGCAACTCCTCGTAGCGAGCATTGCCCATCACGGGGTCTACATAGATTGTGCGACCCTCAAACTCGATAGCAATCGAGGCGTGGGCAAAGAAGGTCAGTTTTAGTTGCTTGCCATTGATTTCGACAATATCCGAAGGGTATTCGGCGGTGGGCTTTGAGCCACCAAAAAGGCGTGAAAAGAATCCCATAATATTAAAGGTGTTAAGGTTTATATTGTTTTCAAAAATTCTACTATTGCATCTGCAAGACCCTCGGTAAGAGGTAGTTGCGAATTGGTGTATACCGTCAGCAACTGTTCCACCCTATCGTCTGTCGTGCTATCTTTGAGCACATGGCTCATATTCTCGAACGAGATATGTCGGGCATTTTGTGCCGAGGCCAACAGTCGCTCGGCATTATCGACCGAGACCTGAATATCGCGACCGCCCGAGATAATAAGCGTAGGCACATCGACCTTGGCGATAAGCTCAGCAGGGTCGGTCGTAAGGTTACTACGCAAGAAGGGCTGCACCGAGGGGTGGAACAACGAAACAAGCTCCTTGGGAATCCTATCCTCTGCCACATCCTCGCCACGCTTTAAGCGCTGGATAATGTCGGTTGCTGATATCATAAGGCCCATATACGAGGGCATCAACTGTGCCGATAGTTGGCGCATAAGTATCGTCTCCATCTTATATCCCGCAGCCGAGAGCAGAACGATGCCATCAATAGCCACATCGTCACGCAGAGCGAGGTAGAGAGCAATCTCGCCACCCTCGCTATGACCCGCCACAACGACCTTGTCGTAGCCCACATCATGCAGATAATCAACACACAACGCAGCATCATCGACAAAATCCGAGAATACCGCCGAGAGCACAACCTCGCGCGGTGCATAGCTCATACCGATAGCACGCTTATCGTAGCGCAAAACGGCATAGCCCGCATCGACCAAGGCGTCCGACAGCATCTTATAGGCGTAGGTGTTAAGTTGTAACGACGAGTTGCCATTGCGGTCGGTAGGGCCAGAGCCAGCAACGACGACAACGGCGGTAGATGCACCCTCATCGGGCACGGCAAGCGACCCGTAGAGTGTACCCCAATCCGCCTCAATCTTCACCTCTTGCTCCTGCGCAAAGGCGAGCGGCGAGAGTGCCAAAAATAGGAGTATTGCAACAATCTTTCTCATATGCCAAACGATTAAATTTCGACATCAACAAACGAGTCCTCAACAACTTCGGCCAAGTGCTTGCGGTCGAGGTGGGTATATATCTCGGTAGTTACGATGCTCTCGTGACCCAACAACTCCTGCACTTGGCGAATGTTTGCGCCACCCTCCAGTAGATGCGTAGCAAAGGAGTGTCGCAGGGTGTGGGGGCTAATCTGCTTATCGATACCCGCCAACAGTGCCGCCTGCTTGATGATATTAAAGACCATAACGCGCGTGAGTGGCTCGCCACGGTTGTTTAAGAAAAGCGTAGGCTCCGAGCGATGCTTAGGCTTGCGATGCTCCATATAGAGCTGAATCTTATCGCGGGCAGCCGAGCTAACGGGCACCAAGCGTTGCTTATCACCCTTGCCGACAATGCGGATATAGCCCTCGCCAAAGAAGAGGTTGTCGAGGCGCAGAGAGCATAGCTCCGAGACGCGGAGACCGCAGGAATACAACACCTCGACAATGGCGCTATCACGGCTACCCTTGGCCGTGGTAATATCGAAGGTGCGCACAAGAGCATCTATCTCGTCGAGCGTAAGTATATCGGGCAGTGTACGGCGCGACTTCGGGGCTTCGATATATTCGGTAGGCAGCTGCTCTATGCGGTCGCCGAGGAGCAGAAAGTTGTAGAAACTCTTGATGCCACTCAGCCTACGCGCCTGCGAAGCACGGCTACGACCCTCGTCGTAGAGCCACGCCATATAGCGCTCAATCATAAGCTGTTCGACACGCTCAGGCGGAACATCAAACCAGCGCATAATATAGTGGGCAAACTCCTCCAAATCACGCATATACGCATCGACAGTATTCTCCGAGAGATGCTTCTCAAGGCGAATATAGCGACGATAGTCGCGTGCAAAAACTTCCCACTTTTTATGACTTTCTGCCATATTATTACTATCTTTGTTTCAAAGATACAAATTTTTTGTAAATTTTACATAATATCACTGTAAAAAATGCGAAAATATATCGACCTTACTATATCGTGCAAAGATGATGAGATGGCAGAGATTGCCACCGCCTTTTTGTCCGACTACCCCTTTGAGAGTTTCGACACCACGCCCACGGCAGAGGGTGCCGTGCTCCACGCCTTTATCCTTGCCGATAGTTGGGCGAAGTGCCGAGAGGAGGCGCTATTGGCGATTGCCGACTATGGCACTATCGTAAGCGAAGAGGAGATAGAGGATGAGAACTGGAACGAGCGATGGGAGGAGGAGAGTTTTAGCCCCGTAGAGATTGATAATCTGATGGTTATCCGTGCAGCGCACCACCCCGCTCCCGCCGAAGGCATCGTGGATATCATCGTAAAACCCTCGATGTCGTTTGGCTCGGGACACCACCACACAACACGAATGATGTGCCGCACGATACACTCGCTAAAACCCACAGGCAGAGTGCTTGATGTAGGCTGTGGCACAGGCGTATTGTCGATTGCAGCCATCAAGTGTGGCGCCGAGCGTGCCGATGCCGTGGATATCGACCCTTGGTCTACGGCGAGTGCCGAGGAGGCAGCATCGCTTAACGGCATAGCACACAAAATGGAGGTCTTGCTTGGCACGGTAGAGGTCGCAGAGGATCGCACCTACGATATGGTCGTAGCGAATATCAACCGCAACATCATCCTCAACGATATAGACCGCTACACCGCAGCCCTCAACGAGGGTGGCAAATTGCTTTTGAGTGGCTTCCTTACGGAGGATATCGCAGATATTACTACCGCCGTAACGGAGCGTGGCTTACGCCCCATCGCCCAGAGCGAAGAGGAGGGCTGGGTATGTTTGGTTTTTGAAAAATAGGTGCAACGATGATAATTCTACCTTCGGCATATTTCGGTTCTACGGAGTATTGGACAGCCATCATTAAGGGTGGCGACGATGTGGTTATCGACCTTGGCGAGAACTATGTAAAGCGCTCGGAGCGCAACCGCACCGAGATTATGACCTCGGGAGGTGTGATGCAGTTATCCGTACAGCTTGCCCACGCCAACCGCCCACGCCAAGCAATGCGCTCGATGCGCATCGACTACTCGAAGCGCTGGCAACATCAGCACCTTGTGGCGATGGAGTCGGCATACCGCAACTCGCCCTACTACGACTACTTTGCCGATAGGTTTACGCCACTATTCACGAAGGAGTGGAAGTGGCTTGTCGACCTCAATATGGCGACCTTGGAGGGTGTATGCTCGGTGCTAAAAATCGCCGAGCCACGCATCTCGGAGCAGTATATCATAGCATCGGAGGAGGATATCGACCTTCGCGACAAACGAAGAGGCTCGACATTTGTTGCCGAGCCCTATATTCAGGTATTTGATGATAGGCTACCCTTCGAGCCAAACCTCTCGATTTACGACCTTCTGATGTGCGAGGGTCGTGATGCTATTGGAGTGCTCCAAAGGTGCCAACTCTAAAATCAATCTTATCGCTTAAATCGCCCGCCTCGGCGCTGATTGTCGCACGGCCGTGAACAACGACAGAGTCGGCAACATATTGGCGTGGTGCAACCTCACGCACACGAAGCGTATCTTCTCCCATCATAAGAAGAGGCTCGCCCACCGAGCTATATACCTTGATATGTTGCAGGGTATCACGGCGCTGTATCCAGCGCTTCTCGGCGATATGTAGCGTAGGCTCCGCACTCCAAAGAGCGCGATAGAGCCAATAGGCATCCTTCTTTGTTTTGCGCTTAAAGTCCACCAAACCAGACTGATTCATACCATAAGCACGATATGGTGAGGCGTAGTCGAAGATATTGTCGAGCCACACACCCCAAAATATATCTGCCTCCGAGATATTGGCGATATAGCGTTCGTGGAGCGATGTCTGTCGGCGCTCGGGCACAACCTTCTCGCCACGCACCTGGCGCCTTACATCATCTACTTGATGCTCCACCGAGCCCTCCTCGCCATAGCATACGCCATAGCGCAACGATGCGAACTTAGCATTGCCCTTAAGTTGGTGACACCACACCGCAACATCGTCGGCGCTACCACGGCGCAGACCCACATCTTGGCGCAAAACGATAAGGTCGGTTACGAAGTTGATATCGCCATCGCTGTTGCTAACGGCCACCGTGGGTCGTGAACCGTCGAGCGTATGCGCCAACTCGTTGAGTTCCCTGACATACGACACTGGGTCGTCGCCCCTCTGCCATACAAGCGAGAAGATGCCCCACATAACCACCGAGGGGTGGTTGTAGTTCTGCGCAATAATCTCGCGCAACTGCTCAAAGCCGTTGTTGCGGAACGCCTGCGTGGGATAGTAACATATATCTGTTAGCGAGAGTGGAGAGCGCATAAAGGGCATATCTACCCACACCAACAAGCCCTCCTTGTCGCAACGCTCATAGAGATAACTATCGTGAGGGCCAGCAATCGAGCGAATGGCATTTGCACCAAGGTCACGGATAATTGCGATGTCGGCATCTATATCGGTCTGGCTTGCGATATTAGCCTCACCAAAGCGGTCGTGCGCCATATTTACGCCACGAACAGCAACCACCTTATCGTTGATTTTTAGGCGGTTATCATCACCAATAGAGATTTTTCTGAGTCCTGTTTCGACCTCTATCCTATCGCTGATTTTGCCATCTACCGACAACTCGGCAACCACCCGATACATCTTGGGATTCTCGGGACTCCACAACTCAGGGAAGGCGAAGTTGTAGGGCACTTCAACGCCACGCGCCGTGTTGTACTTCTGCACTCGTTGCTCCGCCTCAAACGCGACATAGCCAGCAGGGTCGATAAAACGCACCGCCACCGTGGGGTGCTCCGCAGCAGTCGAGAGGTAGAGGCGCACAACACCCTCAGCACTATCAGCCGTAATCTTGCCCTGCTCGACAAATACGCCATCGCTCGAATAGTGCAACGGCGAAATCATATCTTGCTCAGCAACAATGATTTCAACATCGCGATTAATGCCACTATAAAGCTTTATATCGGTCGATGTAGGAAGCATATCACTACGATGTGCCGCCGACACACTAACCATCAAATAGTTCTTCGAGCCATACACCAAATGGTCGGTAATTTCGAATGTAAACGCGGTAAAACGGCCACGATGCTCGCCAACATAGCGGCCATTAAGCATCACCTCGGCAACGCCCGCAACACCTCCAAAGCGCAAGAATACACGCTTGTCGCTCCACTCACGGGGTGCTACAAACTCGCGCATATAGTTCATCTGCAAGGCACTCTCATCGAACGAGTGGGGCAACGACACGAGCTCGGCATCGTCGCTATCCAGCGCTGTTGCGGGGAATAATTGCCAGTCGGCATTAAGACTAAAACTCTGGCGTAGAGGCTCTGCACCACGCACGACAAGAGCAAAAAGGAGTGCTATAATGGTAAGATAGTGCTTCATATTCGGTATTTTGTCTCGGCAAAGATACGAAGAAACGAAAAAATTTACTAACTTCGTGCGGAATTTTATTTATAAGGTATTCATTATGGTTATAGATATTGTTGTAGCAATATTAGCCGTTTGGCTCTTTATCCTCGGTCTACGCCGTGGCTTTATCGTCGAGCTATGCCACTTGGTGGGCATCTATGCCGCTGTGCTTCTTGCTCCGAAGTTCGCCACACAGGTAGGCTCGCTCTTTATGGATGACCCGGGCAAGGCATATCTTGCGGGATTCTTTGTTATCGTGGCGTGTGCCGTGTTGCTTGTATGGATTGTTGCGCCGTTGGTGCGTATGTTGGTGGTGTGGAAGCCTATCCGCTTCTTCGACTCGTTGCTTGGTGGCATCCTGAGCCTCGCAACCTTGATTGTTGTCGTTGCCTCGCTCCTTGCCATCTTCGACCGCGTCAACCTCGGCACCGAGATTCGCAACGACAAGCTCGGCGAGATGTTCGTGGAGTATGAGGGCAGAGAGAATGAGCTCGTCGAGAAGCTACGCAAGCTCAACGAGGGCGATGTAGATGGCGAGATGCGCGAATTCTTCCACCACAAATATATCAGCTACGAGACCCTTGCGAGTTCAATGACATACTTCCCGCTTGTGGAGTTTGGCGTTCGGATTGCGCCAACCATCAAGCAGATAGACGGTTATATCCGCGAAGAGGCAGACAAGGCAATTCGCGAACAGATATTTTTCGAAGATGTAGAGTAGGCCTATGGAGAGAATCGAAGGTATCGTAACAAGCGCTACGGGCAGTTGGTATGAGGTTGCCACCGAGGAGGGTACGCTCAACTGCCGTATTCGTGGGCGTCTGCGCCTAAAGGGTGTGCGCTCGACAAATCCCGTTGTCGTGGGCGACCGTGTCGTGGTCGAGCCCGATGGCGACAGCTCGGTAATTGTCGAGATTGTGCCTCGTCGCAACTATGTTATTCGCCGTGCTTCGAACCTCTCGAAGGAGTCGCATATCATCGCTGCGAATATCGACCACGCCCTACTTATCGTAACACTCCACTCGCCCACCACACCCAAGGAGTTTGTCGACCGCTTCTTGGTAACTTGCGAGGCGTATAAAGTCCCCGTAAGCATCGTCTTGGGCAAAGCAGATACCCTCACCGAAGAGTGGGAGGCAGAGGCGGAGGAGTTTACTGCCATATATGAGGATGCAGGATACGAGGTGTTGCGCCTTTCGTCTACCACGGGCGAGGGCGTAGAGCATATCCGCGCTATGCTCCGTGGTCGCACCACACTTGTTGCGGGCAACTCGGGTGTTGGCAAATCGACCCTCGTAGGCTCGATAGACCCAACCTTGGATATCCGCACAGGCGAAATCTCGGATAGCCACCAGCAGGGCAAGCATACCACGACATTCTCGACGATGTACCCCCTCGAGGGCGGATATATCATCGACACCCCAGGCATCAAGGGCTTCGGACTTATAGATATTGACGACAAGGAGCTATGTCGCTACTTCCCCGAGATGATGCGCCTTGCGCCAGAGTGCCGTTTCTACAACTGCACCCACACCCACGAGCCGGGATGCGCCGTAACGGAGGCTGTCAAGGAGGGTCGTGTGGCGTGGTCGAGATACGAAAGTTACCTGAAAATATTAGACGAAGATGACAAATATCGCAAGTAGACTGCGCACCGAGGAGCATAGCGAGGAGTGGCTACGCGAAAGGCTCGACTATATGACCCAGTTCCTCACCGAGGAGCGCAAGATAACGCTTCGACGCACCGTCGAGCAGCGCACCCACTATATGCGTATTATGACCGAAAATATGTTCCACCCGCAGAATGCCAGCGCCATTATGCGCCACTGCGAGGCCTTCGGCATACAGCAGATACACACTGTCGAGGATCGTTGCAAATTCGACCCCTCGGTAAATATCGTGCGAGGCACGCAGAAGTGGGTCGATGTCGAGCACCACGAAACCACAGCAGAGGCACTCTCGGCACTTAAGAGCGAGGGTTACCGCATTGTGGCAACAACGCCCCACCGTTGTAGCTCAACGCCCGAAAGCTTCGATGTTACAAAGGGTAAGTTTGCCCTTGTCTTTGGCACCGAGCACGCGGGCATCTCCGACGAGGTTATCGAGGCGGCAGACGAGTTCCTGATGATTCCGATGTGTGGTATGGTCGAGAGCCTCAATGTCTCGGCCTCGGCAGCGATACTTATCTATATGCTCTCGGAGCGTATCCGCCAAACGGTTGATGGCTGGCAACTTAGCGATGCCGAGCAGCTAAAACTCCTCACGCGCTGGACAATGTCATCGGTACGCGACTTCGAGGGCATACTCCGCCGTGCCGAACAGAGCGGAAAACTAACCGTTGAATACTAAACCGTTATGATACTTCGCAAGCAATTTTTGGAAAATGTTGGGCAGACCTCGCCATCGCCGATGCTCATTGAGGTGGCGCGTGCCGAGGGCTCGTTCTTCTATACGCCCGAGGGCAAGCGATATTTCGACCTTGTGGCAGGTGTCTCGGTGAGCAATGTTGGCCACGCCAACCCTGTGGTTGTCAAGGCTGTACAAGAGCAAGTGGCAGACTATATGCACATTATGGTATATGGCGAGATGGTCGAAAGACCCCAAGTGGAGTATGCCCACCGCATTGCCGAGTTGCTCCCCGGCGACATCGACTGCGTCTACTTCGTAAACTCTGGTGCCGAGGCTGTAGAGGTGGCGCTAAAACTCGCAAAGCGCCATACCGGTCGCACCGAGCTCATCTCGATGCGCCGTGCCTATCACGGCTCGACACACGGCGCTATGTCGATGATGGGAACGCCCGAGGGCGAGGAGTGGAAGGCGGAGTTTCGACCCCTGCTCCCCGATGTTAAGTCCATCAATTTCAACTCGTTCGACGACCTACACCTTATCACCGAGCGCACCGCTGGTGTACTTTGCGAGGTTGTGCAGGGCGAGGCGGGAGTACGCCTCCCCAACCCCGAGTGGCTCAAGGCGTTGCGTAGCCGTTGCACCGAGGTTGGCGCGATGCTTATCTTCGACGAGATACAGACGGGTATGGGTCGTACGGGCGCAATGTTCGCCTCCACGAAGTACGGCATCGAGCCCGATATTGTCTGCTTGGCAAAGGCCTTTGGTGGCGGTATGCCCCTCGGTGGCGTAGCATCAAAACGCACAATATTGGAGGATTTCACGCACCACCCCTGCCTTGGTCATATCACCACCTTTGGTGGCCACCCCGTATGTTGCGCTGCGGGACTTGCTGCACTTAACTACCTCGTGGACAATAATATTGTCGAGAGCGTAGAGCATAAGGGCGCAATGTTTGAGGAGCGCATAAAAAAGCATCCTCGCATCTTGGAAATTCGCCGTTCAGGACTTTTGATGGCATTGGAACTTGGCGAATCGGAGCACCTCTATAAGCTGATGGAGATCTTCAAGGAGGAGGGCATTATGAGCGACTGGTTCCTCTACTGCGACACCGCCTTCCGCATCTCACCGCCCCTCACCATCTCGGAGTCAGAAATCGAGGAGTGTTGCACAATTATCGAGCGCTCGCTCGATAGATTGTGAGTTTTTAGTTGTTAGTTATTAGTTGTAAGAAAATAAATATAGCTAACGGACTGTTAAAAGGCGTAGAATTGAGGGTAGTTTTAGGCTTGCGTAGACGGATATAGCGGAGCATACTTGAAGTATGTGAGCATATATCCGGCAAGCGTAACGACAAAATACCCCAATTATACGCCTTTTTTTTGCTGTTTTAGTATTTTATACTAACTTTGTCGGGATAATAAAAAGGAGAATGTTAGAGAAGCTTGCTAAACAGACCGCGATATATGGTATCAGCACGATAGTTGTTCGTTTCCTGAACTATCTGCTGACACCCTACTATACCCGTATCTTCGACCAGGCGACATACGGCATCGTAACTGATATCTATGCCCTTATACCCTTTGCGCTTGTGCTGCTGTCGATGGGTATGGAGTCGAGCTACTTCCGCTTCTCGACACGCGCCGAGGAGGAGGGTGGCGATGTTGTGGCAGGCAAGCGCAAGGTATTTGCCTCGACCTGGGGCGTTACGATTCTCAATGCCGTTATCTTCTTCGCCATCGTCTGGTTGCTCAATATGCCCATTGCAAGGGCTATGGGCGAAGCGTATGTGGCACACCCCGAATATGTTGTGATTGTTGCCGCTATTATTATGTTCGATGTGGCGACTATTATACCCTTCTCGCGCTTGCGTGAGCAGGGCAAGGCGTTGCGCTTCGTTGTGCTCAAGGCACTCAATGTGCTGCTCAATGTCGCACTTGCCATAGGCTTTGGCATCGTGGGGCTTTACAGCACCGAGTTTGGCGTAGGCTGGGTATTGGTGGCAAACCTCATTGCAAGCATCGTGACCCTAATAGCGATTTTGCCCTCAACCGAGCGTGTCGTGCCACGCATCGATGGTAAGCTTATGCGCCGAATATTGGTCTACTCGCTACCCCTGCTTATCAGCGGTTTGGCGGGCACGGCAAATGAGTTTATCGACCGCCAGATGATTAAGTATCTCACCCCCGGCGATGCTATCGAGGCGATGTCGGAGTTGGGCGTCTATGGTGCGATAGTGAAGATTGCCGTCGTGATGACACTCTTTACGCAGATGTACCGTCTGGCTGCCGAGCCATTCTTCCTCTCGGGATTCAAAAAAGAGGAATTCAAGGAGGCAAACGCCGCAGCGATGAAGTACTTTATTATGGCCTCGATGCTTATCTTCCTCTGTATCGTGCTCTTCCGCGATATCTTCGTGCTTATCGTAGGTCGTGACTTCCGTGAGGGCATCGGCATCCTCCCCATAGTCTTGGCATCGAATGTTATGGCGGGCGTATGGCTCAACCTCTCGTTCTGGTACAAGCGCGAGGAGAAGACGAAATATGCCGCCCGCATCACCTTCCTCGGTCTTGGCGTAACGATAGCCCTCAGTTTTGCCCTTATCCCGTCGTATGGCTACCAAGGTGCTGCGTGGGTAAGGTTTGTGGCGGAAGCATCGATGGTGGTGGTTAGTTACTGGCTCTGTCGCAAGCACTACCCCATACCTTACGACCTTAGGCGTATGGCGGAGTATGTGGTGCTTACGATAGCGATATATTTCGCCTCGGAGTTTGCGCTCGACCTTGTTCCACATACGGCGTGGTTGGCGATAAATGTTGTGCTGTTTGGCTTGGCGCTATGCTTTGCCGTTTGGCGCGAAAAGATTGATGTTAAGGCTCTTATGAGGGCTGCATTAGGAAAGTTTAGACGATGAAGTTTTCGGATATCATAGGACACGACGACCTAAAACGCCGACTTCGGCAACAGATTGATGCAGGGCGCGTAAGCCACGCACAGCTCTTCACGGGCTTGGCGGGCTATGGCACGCTACCCCTTGCACTTGCCTATGTGCAGTATCTCTTCTGCCCCAACCGCCACGATGGCGACTCGTGTGGCGAGTGTCCATCGTGCCGACAGATTGAGGCGTTGGCACACCCCGACCTCCACTTTGTATTCCCCGTAAACAAGCGCGAGAAGAAGTCGGGCGAGGTGGTCGTAAGCGACCTCTTTATCGAGAAGTGGCGTGAGATATGGCACGAGAAGCGAGGTGTATTCTCTGCCGAGGAGTGGTACGAAAGGCTCGACCTTGGCAAGACGATGAAGGGACTAATCACCGCCAAGGAGTCCGAGGAGATTATCCGAAAACTACAATTCAAGAGCTACTCGTCGGAGTACAAGGCGATGATAATATGGCTACCCGAGGCGATGAACCAGGAGGCGGCAAACAAGATTCTCAAAATCTTGGAGGAGCCGTGGGAGAAGACCCTCTTTATCTTGGTTTCGGAGCGCCCCGAGTTGCTGCTCTCAACCATCATATCGCGAACACAGGAGGTGAGCGTTCCGCGCATCGATGTGGCGACACTCCAAGAGGTTGCCGCAGCCGAGGGTAAGAGCCCTGCCGAAGCACTCAATATGGCACGCTTGGCTGGTGGCTCGCTGTTGGAGCTTGGCGAGCTTATGCGTGGCGAGAGCGACGAGATGCGCCACCAGTGCTTCGAGCTCTTCACACGCCTTATGCGCCTGTCGTACAACGACAAGCACCTTGAACTCTTCGAGTGGGCAGACGATATGACAGCCCTCACACGCGAGGGCCAGCGCCAATTCTTCCTACATAGCGTGCGTCTCTTGCGCGAAAGCTATATGCTCCACGCAGGTCTTGGCAAGATTAGCTATCTCTGGGGCGAGGAGGCGCAGTTCTGCTCGAAGTTTGCACCCTACATCGGCAACCAAAATATCGAGGCGCTAATCGCCGAGATTGAGCGCGCCATGTTGCAGATAGCCCAAAATGGCGCACCACGCATAGTATTCACCCACTTCGCACTCGCCGTGTCGAAGATGATAAACCGCTTTCAGTGATGTTAAGCGTAGTTCTGCTCTTTGGCTCAAATGCCACCAACGCCTCGGAGCTCGTCGAGCTTGCCATAAGGCGCTCGGAGGAGGAGGTTGGGGCAATGCGAAGGCTCTCGGCGGAGTATCGTAGCGAGCCTTATGGCTTTACGGCAGAGAGTGAGTTTGTAAACCGTGCGGCAGAGTTTCTTACCGAGGAGGATGCCTACGAGGTATTGCGCCGCATCAACCTTATCGAGGCGGAGTTGGGGCGAGATAGAGCCGTGGAGCGAGAAGTGCAGCAGCAGAAGGGTGAGAGGTATGCATCACGACCTATCGACATCGATATAATTTTTTATGGCGATGAGTCGTTTGATGATGAGAGGCTTGTGATACCCTACCACTTCCTTGCCGAGAGGGAGTATGCGTTGCGACCTTTGGCCGAGATTGCGCCCAATAGGCGACACCCCGCTTTGGAGCATACGCCACGCGAAATGCTCGACGAGCTAACAAAAAAGTGATTATGAGAAAGTTTAGATACATAGCCATAGTGTTGATTGCCATCGTTGCGACTGCCTGCTTCAAAGACGAAAAGCAGGGCACGCTGATGCGCATTGCCGTCTACACACAAAATACCGAGGAGGACACAGTCATTAAGGCCACTGACTTGGAGTGTTACGCTTTCTGGGTTAAGAAGGGCTCGAAGTGGGAGGTAAGCACTTGGGAGGATGCCCTCGCACATCGCATCACCAACACCGACCGACCCGCCGAGCAACTATCGGAGCCCGACGAGATGGGTGACTTCGACCCCGAGGCAGAGTATCAAGTGGCGTTGGAGTTATGGTCGGAGCATACCTTTGCTGTCATTGTCGACAAGGCAAACAAGGTGTACGCCTACCGCCTGTATGAGACCCCTATGAACCTCCCCGAGGTACTTACACAACTGCATATCTACGCATGGCGTAAGTCTGGTTCGGCAAATGGCTGGACATATATCAATCCCTTCCCCGATGAGGCTCGCGAGCCAGTCAATAGCGACACTACGACCGAAAATGAGACAGTAGAGTAATGAAACGAAACTTTGCACATAAGATAACATCGGCACTCTCGGCCGTGATAGTTCTGCTCTTTGCAGCGGCACTATTCACCAAGTGTGCCTCGACGATGACACCCACAGGCGGACCGAAGGATACCATACCGCCCGTAATCGTCTTGATGAACCCCAATAACTTTACCACCGAGATAGATACGCTGCACCCACCGAAGATATATATCGAGTTTGACGAGTATGTCCAGATTAAGGACCAGCAGAAGGAGCTATTTACCTCGCCCGCGATGAAGAAGAAGCCGTCGGTCGTTAGGCGTGGCCGTGGCATCGTTGTGACCATCAAGGACACCTTGAAGCCCAACACCACCTACGCCATCAACTTCGGCTCGTCAATACTCGACAACAACGAGGGTAACCCGTTGCATGCCATGCGCTATGTATTCTCTACGGGCAAGGAGATTGATTCGATGTATATGTCGGGCTATACGGCCGATTCGTACAAGGCCGACTCTGTCGGTAAGTCGTTTATCTTCTTCTTCCCCGCCGACTCGGTTGAGAAGCCCGAGGAGTGGGACTCTACGATGTTTAAATACAAGCCTGCGGTTATTGCGCGTGCCGAAAAGAATGGCATCTTTATCGCGCAGAACCTCAAGCCTATCGACTACCGCGTCTACGCCTTCGAGGACACCAACGGCAATATGGAGTATGAGCCCTCGGTAGACCAGATTGGCTTCCTCGACTCGGTCTGCAATCCCAGCCGTATGCCTGGCTTTATGATTTGGTTCGACTCGTTGCGCCACTACCCCTCGGCCGAGGCTCAGACCTACTTCCGTATGTTTATGGACCGCCGCTTTATGCGCCAGACGCTGAGTGCACAGGAGCGCCCAGCACGCCACAAGGCGATGCTCTACTTCGGAGCGCAAAACCCCGAGATTGTAAAGTTAGAGTTCGACTCTATCCCCTCGGAGCGCGTTATCTACGACCCGCAGACCGTGGGCAAGGATACCGTAGCTTTGTGGTTCGATATGCCAGCCGAAGAGCTTCCCGACACCATTAAGGGTAACATCACTTACTTCAAGCACGACTCAATCAACAACCTTGTGGAGACTACCGACAAGCTACGCTTGGCGTGGGTTTATACCGAATCGAAGGCTGAGAAGGAGGAGCGAGAGAAGCAAGAGAAGGAGCGAGAGAAGGCCGAGAAAGCGGGTATGCCCTACGAGGAGCCTAAACCCAAGAATCCATTTAAGGTTACGATGGATAACTCTGGTGAGCTCAACAAAGATAAGCATATCAACCTTACATTCGACTACCCGCTCACAAGGTTTGACACGGCAAATATCGTGCTACGCAAGATGTTAAATGGCGACACCACCACCGTCGATTACCACTTTGTGCAAGATACGCTCAACCGTCGCAAGTATGAGCTTCGTGCCGATTGGGAGGCATTGGCAAACTATGAGTTGATGATTCCTGCAGGCACCTTCCAAAATACGGCACAGGAGCAAAACGATACGATAACCAACAAATACACTGGTTCCGACCCCGCAAAGTATACAATCCTCAAGGTCAAGGTGCACAGCACCAACATACAAGCAAAGTATATCCTTCAGCTCACCAACGCTCAGGGTAAGACACAGAAGGAGATACGCAATGTCGTGCCTGGCGACTATACCTTCGAGTACGTAACACCAGGAGAGGTTATGGTGCGCGTCGTCGAGGACCTAAACGGCAACGGCAAGTGGGATACAGGCGATATGGTGCTTATGCGCCAGCCCGAGCGTACCGAGATATACACCAACGAGAAGAGTGAGCAGCTTATCGCCACCAAGGCAAACTGGGAGTTTGAGGTGGATGTTGATATGGATGTACTCTTCGCACCTATCACTATGCAGTCGCTCAACAAGATGCTCGACGACAAGGAGGATGAGCGATTGAAGAAGGTGGCTGAGGATATGGCTAAGAAGCGTGCCGAGGAGGCAAACAAGAAGAATAACAACAATCAGTCTATGGGCCTTGGTGGCATGGGCGGAGGCTTAGGTGGCGCACTCGGAGGCATGGGTGGTGGCCTTGGCGGCTCAACGGGTGCTGGTGGACTGAGAAGCAACACTATGGGAGGAAATATGCGATGACGGGTATTAGAAGATATATTTTGCGCTTGGCGCTACTTGTTGCAGCGTTTGTTGTCATCGGCACAACAAATGTGGAGGCGCAGCACACCCTATCGCTCACTGGTGGCACGGGCATTTCGATGGCGCGCTTCTACCCCTCGGAGGTAACAAAGTTGTTGTGGGGCTCCGAGAACTTCGGCCTCTCGTGGCGCTACTATAGCCCCAAGCCTCGCTTTGTGGGTGCCTTTGGTCTTGACCTTGAATATTTGGAGCGTGGCTTCAAGTTGGGTTATACCTACACCTCGGAGTGGGTGGGCGAGGGTGATGGTCGTAGAGAGATACGCCACTACCAATACTACACCCGAAGGGTTAACTCCATTATGTTGCCAATCGTGTGGCAACCACATGTATACCTAGCGAAAAACCGATTGCGCATATATTTAGACGCCGCACTGGTTCTTTCGTATAACATATCATCGTCGTATGAGTATGAGAACGACCGCTATCCCGGCGGCAAGTACGAGTGGAAGATTCCTCGCGACAACCGCTTTGGCTATGGCTTAGCAGGAGGCTTGGGATTTAGCGTGCTTATCAAGCAGGTTGAGATTGGTCTGCGTGCACGCTACAACTTCGGATACTCCGATATTTTGAAGAACCGCAACAAATACTACTCAAGCACGACAGATGGCCGCGAGAACCCCTTCTATTACTCGCCACTGCGCTCACCAATGGATAATATCAATGTATCGTTCACCCTCGGTTGGCGCTTCAACAAGGCAGGCTTCGAAGAGTGGTGGGTACCTCGTCGCAAGAAGGAGGCACGCCTGAAGAACTTTAACTTTAGCGAGCAGAGTGGTGCAGCCAACGCACCGAGTGGCGGTAGAAGTAGCAGTGGCGGTAGCAGACCCTCGGCAGGTAATAGCCGACCCACAACACCCAGAAGATAGAATAATTAACAATAAACACCATATTATGGATTCTACAAGACAGCAAAAGATTGCGCGCTTGCTTCAGCGCGACCTTGCAGAGATAATTCAGCGCGACTTGGCAGACGACACTCGTGGTTCGTTGGTTACGGTGACCACCGTGCGCATATCACCCGACTTGGCATACGCCAAGGTATATATAAGCATCTTCCCCTTCGACCGTAGCGAGGCTACGCTTGAGGCTATTCGCGAGAAGGGTTGGCTCGTTCGCCGTACGCTCGGTGCACGCATCCGCAACCAGCTCAAGATTGTCCCCGAGTTGGAGTTCTTCCTCGACGACTCGCTGGAGTATGTCGAGAATATCGACAACCTACTCAAGAAGTAGCCCCGAGAAGGCTATGCTCTGGTCGAAATTTGCCCGACGATATATGTTTTCACCGAAGTCACACTCGGTGATTAACATCATTGTGGCCGTGAGCTTAGTGGCGGTAGCGGTGCCCACAGCGGCCCTTGTGGTTCTACTCGCAGTATTCAACGGCCTAAATGCAACTATTGAAGAGTTGTACTCGTCGGTAGATGCCGACATTGAGATTTTGGCCGAGCGAGGTCAAACCTTCGATGCCGAGAGCATCAGCCTTGACACCATTCGTAATATCGAGGGCGTTGTTGCCGTAGCCCCCTACATCGAGCAGAGTGTGATGCTCTCAGCTTCTGACCGCCACACAGCCGTTACGCTACGCGGCGTAGACTCCCTCTATACCGATGCCCTGCCAATAGCCTCGCTTGTGGGGCGTGGTAGCATCGAGGCAGCAAGCATTGATGGGGATTTGGTTCTCGGTTACGGCCTTGCCGCTGATATTGGTGTCTATAACCTCGGTAGCGAAATAGCGCTCTATGCTCTCAATCGTAATCAACTATCAACGCTTCTGCCAATGTCGGGACTGTCAAGAGCAAAGGTGCAGTTGGGCGGTATCATCGACTCCAATGCCGATATTGATGCTACGCTTGCCCTAACGAGCATCGAGCGCCTGCAACGCCTTGCCAACTACCCAAATCGTCTCTCTGGCATCGTCGTAAGCGTTACAGACAAGTGGGACAAAGAGAGCGTATGTGAGGCTTTAAGGAGGAGTGTAGGCGACGATTTTAAGGTGCGCACACGCGAGGAGAAAAACGCCTCGATGAATGCGATACTCCGCATGGAGAAGGTAGCGGTACTGCTTATCGGAGCTCTTATCGCCATTGTTGCAGCACTCTCGATTGTGGGCTCTGTGGTGATGCTACTTACCGACAAACAGCGCGATATTATGACACTTCGCTCGATGGGTGCTGATAGTAGGCTTATCCGCAATATCTTCGTTGGCGAGGGCATACTCCTAACGATGCTTGGCACTGCCGTAGGTGCCATTATAGGCATAGGCCTAAGCCTTGGTCAGCAGCACTTTGGTTGGGTTGGTATGCCCAGTGGCGGTGCTATTATCGAGAGCTACCCCGTTGAACTACGCGCAGGAGATACCGCACTTGTGGTGGCAATATTCCTCTTTATAGGTATCGCCGTATCGCGCCTTACTGTAGCTTACACATTACGCAAAAAGAGATTGTAACCCGATATGAAATTTTTAAGAGATACTCGATATGCTTTCCGTACTATCGCTGTTGCCCTAATGGCAATCTTGGCGGTAGGTTGCAAAGGTCCCAAGGAGATTCCCGATGAGGACCTTGTGAAGATTTTCCATGATTGCTTCCTCGCCAACGCCTACTACAACGAGGAGGCAAATGGCGCCGACTCGATAAATATCTACGAGCCGATCTTTGAGCGTTACGGCTACACCTCAGCCGATATGCGCCACACGATGAAGACATTCTCGCAGCGTAAGAGCGCCATGCTCAGCGACCTTGTAACTGCCGCATCGGAGATTTTGGAGGAGGAGTACCGCGCAGCACAATATAAAGTGGTAATTCTCGATACAATCGACCATGTGGCACAGCGCACTCTGACTCGCATTGTATATAGCGACACGCTAATTCGCGTCAACACCCTACGCGACACATCAAAACTACGCATCCGAGTTGACGATATTGTGCCTGGAGACTATACCATACGCTTTGAGTACCTTATCGACTCACTCGACGAAAATCGTAACTCGCGTGCCGAGATTCACACCTTACTTGCTGACTCCTCAGAGAGTCTGCGCCAAACAATGATGCTCTCACGCCGTCGCGAAAGCAAGTATTCACGCAAGATATCGCTTGATAGCAACCACAAGGTGCTATGTCTCGATATGTACTACCACCCCAAAAACGAGGAGTCAAAGCTCCCCGATGTCACAATCCGCAACTTGGAGGTGGAGCGTGTTCTTCCCGTTGAAACATCGGTAGACAGCCTATACCGAATGCAACTCAACCTGCGCATCTTCAACCATGCGCTGATGATGGGCTTTACGGCCGATACGCTCCCAAGCCAAGAGCACCAACCCACCGAAGGCCATGAGGAGAAGAAAGATAGCGTCGCACTACGCACTAATTAACGGTCGCCTCGAGCGCAACATCATCATCGAGGTCGAGGAGCGCACAATCACCGCAATAGAGCAGACAGAGAACATCGACAACCGTGCCGGCGTGGAGTTCTACCCCGGCATACTCATTGCGGGCATGGTCAACGCTCACTGCCACCTCGAGCTTGCATACCTGCGTGGCGCAATCGCCGAGGGCAGTGGCTTTGCAGGCTTTGCAAGCGCTATAGGCAGAGTGCGCAACAACTTTACCACGGAAGAGCGCCTACGCGCCGCCTCAGTAGCCGATGCTCAGATGTGGGAGGAGGGCATCGAGGCCGTTGCCGACATTGCAAACGACCATCTGGTAATGCCCATCAAAGAGCACTCAGCCATTCGCTATCACACCTTTATAGAGTTCTTCGGACTCAATAACCACGATATTGAGTCTGCTCGAAAGATGGCCTCTGGCGACAACTGCTCGCTTACACCCCACTCTATATACTCCGTGCAAGATGAACCCTTCCGCACAATATGCGCCGAGGGCAATGCTCCTATATCGCTCCACTTCTTGGAGTCCGACGACGAGAAGGCGCTATACTCTGGCCACGGCTCGCTCCACGACTGGTACGAACGACAAGGCTGGAAGTGCGACTTTCTACACTACGGCACACCCACCGAGCGTGTTGCGAGGAACATACCCAACGACCGTCGCATGTTACTCATTCACAATGTGAAGGCCACAACAGAGGATGTCGCAATGCTAAACGAGCACTTCACAAATGGCTTATTTTGGGTACTTTGCCCCGAATCGAACCGCTTTATTTCGCGCACCGAGCCGCCTGTTGATATGCTACGCAAGAAGAGAGTAAAAATCGCTATCGGCACAGACTCACTGGCCTCGGCTCGCCATCTGTCGATGGTCATGAATATGAGCCTATTGGGCGATATCCCTCTCGAAGAACTACTCATCTGGGCTACACGCAACGGTGCTGAAGCGCTTGGCTTGGAGGCCACGCTTGGTGACCTCCGCATAGGCACTGCTCCAGGTATCGTTCTCATTGAAGGTGCCGACCTTCAGAATATGCGACTAACCTCCGAAACACGCTCACGCAGAATTATTTAACCATGTACGAGCAACGCATAACACGCACTCATCGCACAGCAATCATCTTGGCTGTAGACTGTTCGACATCGATGCAGGAGTCAACTACAATTAACAATCTCGTAATGTCAAAGGCCGAGGCAATAGCCTTTGCCGCGAATTACCTTATTGACGAGCTGATGGCGCTTGCTACACGCTACGACGGTCTGCGCGACTACTACGACATCGCCATTATCGGCTACTCGGGTGACGGCATTGAGTCAATGTTGCCCGCCAATGGCTTCCACTCCATTACACACCTTGCGACCTTAGCGCCCGAAAAGCGCGACTACACCTTTATCTGTAAGGATGCCACAGAGGAGGATTGCAGCACAACCTACTCCATTCGTCCTTGGGTAGATGCAAAGGCTACAGGCTCTACTCCTATGTTCGAGGCACTAACGATGGTAGCCAACCTTGTCGAAGAGTGGTGCAACGCGCCAGCAAACCGCCAGAGCTTCCCGCCAATGGTATTTAATATCTCAGATGGTGAACCTACAGATGCCTCGATAGATGAGTTGATAACCATTGCCGAGCGTATCAAGCATTCTGCAACTAGCGATGGTAATACACTGTTATTCAACATCCATCTAGGCAACAACACTGCACAGCTCCCAGTGACATTTCCTCGTGACTATAACTACACGAGCGAATGTCCACACCAGAACATGCTTTTTAGAATGTCAAGCCTTCTGCCAGAAAGTTTAGAGTCGGTACTCGAGGAGCAACGCACCGAGCGAGGTCCCTACCGCTGTGTAGCCTTCAACGCCTCATTTGGCGAACTTATGTCTATACTAAATATTGGCTCCGAAAGCGCAACACGCAACTAAAAATGGACTGCTGCTCAATTCAGGATTTCCACCTCGCATTGCATAACACCCACCTCTTTGCCACTATACGACCGCAGTGCATCGAGGCGCAATGTCGTAGCACCCACTTTGCCGAGTGCCGTGCTATCATTGATTGCCGCGATGTCCTACTGCATGCCCCGATAACTCCCAAAGCGATGGCGCTAGCCGAGCGTGCCTATGCCATACTGCGCGGTGAGCGAAGTGACCGAATAGGCAAATTCACCATTCTACATAACGAACTTAATAACCGTACAAGCATCATCATAGAGGATATCCCAAAGGGGATAACCCTCGATTGCGCGATGATAACAATGTCGCAATATAAGCTAATTGGCGGTTTACGAGAGTTGACCGAGCGCCTTCGCCATGCCAACATCAGCCTAAATAACCTGCGTAGACACAATATTATTGTCGACAGCAACGGTCACTGGCACCCCATAAGACTCTACTACACGACTATGGGATATGGCTGCGATAGCGAACAAATACTTAAATTGCGCTCAGATATAGAACAACTTTCACCCAAGGACAACACTCTAAATGAGCCTCTATCGGCTTACCGCGCAGAGTATATTCCGTTGCTTGAGGGACTACGACGAACAATTACGGCGGAAGGTGTCGGTTTTATAGACAAAGAGGGTAATATGGTGATAGCTCCACGCTATGCTTGGGCCTCGGATTTCGACGAGGGCAGAGCCATGGTGATGACCAAGGATAGGAGAATGGGGCTTATTGACACCTCTGGCCGTGAGGTAATAGAGGCCAAGTACGAGATTGTGGAGTATAGCGCCAAAGATGGCAACTCATGGGTAAGGCAGAACAACCTATGGTCACTCTTCGATTACTCTGGCTTGCAGATAACCGAGTGGGACGATCGAGAGATGGTAGACGAGGATATCGAGCTATAACGGCGGCGTACATGGCGCGATGGGGTGGCGCCAAAACGGTTGCGGAAGGCGTTAATAAAGTGCGAGGTATTGCTAAAACCGCACATCTCAGCAAGGTCAGCGACCGCAACGCCTGAATGACCAACTAAACGCTCTGCAATATCAAGACGACAACGCACAAACCAACGATGTGGCGAGTGTGCAAAACGCTCGTTAAAGCGTCGCTTAAATGTCGAGAGCGAGGTGCAGCAGTGCTCCGCTAAATCTTCTATTGTAAGACTTGTAATTATTCCCTTGAGTACCGCATCCTCAAAGCGCTTTTCACATCGCGAATTATCACGCGAAGCCATACCAAAGAGAGTCACGGCATCCAACGAAAATAGTATTTGTTCAAAACTTCCTGAACAACCCGTCATTGCCTCTATACGGAAGCTACCCCTTTCAATAAGAAAAAGTGAGTGTTCACGAACCTCTATGCAGCTACTATCAGTATATATACGACAAGACCCCGATATCTGATAACCAATAGTATAATCCTCCGAAACGAAGGACTTCTCGCTATCGCAATTTTCGCGAATGTATTCGCATTTTGAGTCACTAATGGGCGAAGGTACAAATGTCGAATTAGTCATAATAAATCGTTTTACACAATACAAATATAGCAAGAATATTGCATGAAAAAAGTCCAAAATAACAAAATGGCATAAAATGAACTAATTACAATATTCTTTTACTAATCATATAGCAATTTTAGTTCATAGGTACAACAAAAGTATATGGTATTATTGTAATTTTCAAACCATTAGCATACATCCGATAACCATCATTACAGTATTAGAGTAAATGATTCAATGATAAAACAACAGCATTAAATAAAAAATAAAGTGGAAAAATAGAACAATTTATCAGATTCTAAAACCTCACGCGCGCATATATAAATATAGGTATAGAAGTAAAGGCCGAAGAACCTTAATACCTTAAGACAATAGGATTTTTTCTTATAGTCTTATCGTCTTAAAGCTTGCAGTAATCTCTTCTGCAAGTGGCACACTAGCGACAAAAAAGAATAAACCTACGCACAATGCTTGAGCTTAACTTGCCGAGGATTGCTGAAGCAATCTATTCTCGGCTTAAATCGGCGGTAATCTCTTACGCAGGCGGAACGCCTGCAACAAGCCCCTCCTTTGACAAAGGAGGGGTTTAGGGAGGAATGTAAATATAACCGGCTCGCCGGCTCTTCAAGCCAATACAATAAGGGTTCGGCTTGTGTGTAAACCACAGCACTATGGATGAGCTTAACTTGCCGAGGATTGCTGAAGCAATCTATTCTCGGCTTAAATCGGCGGCGACTTGGCATAGTGAACAAGTTCACTCTGCTCTCGACTTGCACGATTTTCCTCTGTTACACAGAGCAGTTAAGCTCTCTCACAAATAGCACAACCATATAAATAGAAGAGTAGGTAGCTGCCTCTTCAAGGTAAACAAACAGTACGGAACTTTTTCTCTTTGCATATAGCACACCATCAAAACTTGCTCCTCTTAATTTTTGCATAGAGTGCTCCAGGTATCGCGCA
>JAGBYO010000009.1 GCA_017628735.1 Alistipes sp.
ATACCATCGTTGAAGGTGGGCTACAACAATGTCTTCGGCTACTATATCGAGGTGCGCAACACCCACAAGGACAAGGTGCCCGAAAGTTGGATTCGTAAGCAGACGCTTACCGGTGCCGAGCGATATATCACCGAGGAGCTAAAGGAGTACGAACAGAAGATATTGGGTGCCGAGGAGCGCATCTTGCAGATTGAGGCACAGCTATATGCAGAGATTATCGCCTTTGTTGCGCAACACCTCGTTGCATTGCAGCGTGATGCTCGCGTGGTGGCGATGGTCGACTGCTTGCAGTCGTTCGCCAAGATTGCCGTTGAGCGTCGCTATGTGCGCCCCACAGTAGATGACTCGACAACAATCGACATCCGCGATGGTCGCCACCCCGTTATCGAGACCCTTATGCCTATTGGCGAGGAGTATATCCCCAACGATGTGTTGCTCAACGATAGCGACCAGCAGATTATCGTTATTACGGGTCCCAATATGTCGGGTAAGTCGGCGCTGTTGCGACAGACTGCACTTATCGTATTGATGGCACAGATGGGCTCGTTTGTTCCCGCCAAGTCGGCACATATCGGCATTGTAGATAAGATATTTACGCGCGTGGGTGCATCGGACAATCTATCCGAGGGCGAGTCTACCTTTATGGTCGAGATGTTGGAGTCGGCAAGCATCCTTAACAACATATCGCCCCGTAGCCTTGTGCTTCTCGACGAGATTGGTCGTGGCACAAGCACCTACGACGGTATCTCTATCGCGTGGGCGATGGTCGAGTATCTGCACAACAACAGCTTGGGTGCGGCCAAGACGCTCTTCGCCACACACTACCACGAGCTCAACGAGTTGGAGAATATGTTACCGAGGGTCAAGAACTACAATGTTACGGTCAAGGAGATAGATAGAAATATCGTCTTTTTGCGCAAGCTTGTTCGTGGTGGCACCGAGCACTCGTTCGGTATCCATGTGGCGCGTATGGCAGGTATGCCACAATCGGTGGTATCGCGTGCCGAGGCGATACTTGCTAATCTCGAAAAGGTCTACGGCTCGGGCGAGATTGTACCAAGCACAAGCCTTAAACAGCGCACCAAGCGCCGTGCGGTGGCAGAGTCGGCAGTCGAGACGAAGGATAACATCCAGCTCTCGATGTTCCAGCTCGATGACCCCGTATTAAAGAGCATCCGTGACGAGATAAAGGGTTTAGACATTAACAGCCTTACGCCTCTTGAAGCACTCAACAAGCTCAACGAGATTAAGAAGTTGGCTGGTATCTAACCGCGAAACAAAAAATTATTATCTGCTAAATTGTAGTTTATCAATCTTTTTGCTTACCTTTGCCCGAAATGACAACACAGGAGCAGTACATAGAGCGCTTGAAGGAGATGACAGCAACCAAGTTTGGTCGTTCGGTTGCAACGACCGAGGATTATGGTGCGTTGTCTGATGCTATCTTTGAGGAGATAGGCATCCGCCTCGATATACCCTCTATCAAGCACCTCTACACCCACACATCCTATGCCATATCACCACGCCCTACTACCCTGTCGGCATTGGCAAAGTTTGTGGGATATACCTCGTGGAGCGACTTCTGCACTGCCCGCGATATTCTGCCTGCGGAGGATACCGAGAAGATTCCAGTAGTGCGCCGTTGGCGTGTTATTATCGGCTTTGTAATCGCAGCGATTGCCCTTATCGTGATGCTTGTCGTCTTGTTGCTTCCTCGCGAAGAGCCTATGACTGAGGCAGAGGCGATGTATCGTGCCGTAGATGACAGGTTTAATGGTGTGCTTAGCACTTGGGCAGCCATCACCACCGAGCACTGCAACGATGTTCGCCAATACTATGATGAGCAGAATATGAGCAACTACCACGCCCATATTATCGAGCGCAACAACGCCTTTGCCACCGACCTTGAGGCAAGCATCGGCGAGGATATCACACGCTACGCCGTTGAGCACAATATCACGGTAGACAACGCCACCATCGACAACACAGCAAAGGCCATTGCCACCATCTGCAACTCGATGTGCGACAATCTGCTCTACGAATAGGCGTAAGGGTCAGACAATATAAAACACTCCCGATAACCGCGGTTATTGGGAGTGTTTTGGTTTTATGAGGGGGGGGGTAAAGAGAACAGAGACGAGAGAGACGAGAGAGACGAGAGAGACGAGAGAGACGAGAGAGACGAAAGAGACAACAACGAAGTCGAGTATCATTCTTCTCTGTAGTCTCTGTGGTCTCTATCATTCTCATCCCAACCAGCACTACCTAATTTGTTGTCAAAAGTCGTGAGATGTGGTATATCGTAAAAGAAGAGCCCCAAGGGATAGTACCGAAGTACAGCCCTTGGGGTCTTACTTTTAGGATAGGCCACAGATTGCGGCTTTACACAACAAATTACAAGGGAAGGAATGCCAACAAAATACCCGCTGCCACTGCCGAACCGATAACACCAGCCACATTGGGGCCCATAGCGTGCATCAAGAGGAAGTTGCCGGGGTTGTACTGCTGACCTACGGTCTGAGATACGCGGGCTGCCATAGGCACAGCCGACACACCTGCAGAACCGATAAGAGGATTAATCGTCTCCTTAGAGAAGAGGTTCATCACCTTAGCAAGAAGCACACCCGAAGCAGAGCCGCAAGAGAATGCGATAATACCAAGGGTGAGGATACCCAAAGTCTGCCAGTTGAGGAAGGCATCAGCAGTAGCTGTAGCACCTACCGAGATACCAAGGAAGATGGTTACAATGTTCATCAACTCGTTCTGCACGGTCTTTGACAAACGCTCAGTAACACCACACTCCTTCATCAAGTTACCCAACATCAAGCAACCAATAAGGGGAGCTGCCGAGGGCAACAAGAGGGCGATGATAACGGTGATAATGATGGGGAAGATAATCTTCTCGCGCTGCGATACGGTACGCAACTGCTTCATCTCGATCTTGCGCTCCTTCTCGGTAGTGAGCAGCTTCATAATAGGAGGCTGAATCACGGGAACGAGAGCCATATACGAGTAAGCGGCAACGGCGATGGGGCCCAAGAGGTGGGGAGCCAACTTCGAAGTGAGGTAGATAGCCGTAGGGCCATCTGCACCACCGATGATACCGATAGAGCCTGCCTCCCAGTAGTTGAATCCAAGAACCAATGCACCAAGGAATGTTGCGAAGATACCAATCTGTGCGGCAGCACCCAACAACAAGCTCTTGGGGTTGGCAATCAGCGGGCCGAAGTCGGTCATAGCACCTACACCCACGAAAATCAAGCAAGGATAGATACCAAGCTTAACACCGAGATACAAGTAGTCCAACAAACCTGCCGAGCCAAGTGCAAAGTCGCCCCAGTGAACATGGCCACCAGCGAAGAACTCAGCGTGGTACATACCAGCACCAGGAAGGTTGGTAAGCAACATACCGAATGCGATAGGCATAAGCAACAGAGGCTCGAACTTCTTAACAATAGCCAAGTAGAGCAATACGAATGATACAAGAATCATCACAGCATAGCGCCAGTCGTCGGCAAAGCCCTTGAAACCAGCCTGATTAACGAAATCCTTGATCGCCTTGCCTACGCTGAACTCGTTGTCGATAGCCGAGTTGTCGCGACCCTGTGAGCCACCAACAGCTGCCACCTCAGCCTCAGCCTCGATAGCAATCTCCTCAGCAGCCTCGTCTATGGCCACAGCGGCTACCTCCAATGACTCAGCAGCAAGCTCAATAGCTGCCTCGGCGAGCTGCTCAGCTGCAGCCTCAACATCCTGTGCCTTAACAGGCATCACGAACATCACAGCTGCTAGGAGCAACGAAAAATAAAGTTTCATACTCTTCATATTATATAAGGTATAAAGAGTTAGTATTACTCGAGGTCGATAAGAGCCTCGCCCTGCTGAACAGCCTTACCCTCGGCTACATAGATCTTCTTAACCTTACCAGCAGCGGGAGCCATAATCTCGTTCTCCATCTTCATTGCCTCCAAGGTCATAAGTACATCGCCAGCCTTAACTGCCTGACCCTCCTGTACCTTAATCTTCGATACATTGCCCGGAAGTGGCGACTTGATAGAGCCAGCATTGCCCGAGATAGGCTGTGCGGGAGCATCTACGAAATCAGCGCCAGTAGATGAGGGCTTAACGGCAGCAATCTTGGGAGATACGATAGCCTCCTCCTTCTCAACCTGAACAGTGTAGCTCTTACCATTGAGCTCGACACGAGCGGTATTGCGCTCGGTCTCCTCTACGATAGCCTCATAGCTCTTGCCGTTGATATTGAATTTGAATTTCTGCATAATCTTGTTTTGTAGTTTTTTTTAGAAGCTGTTACGCTCTTCTTAATTAGTGGTTAATAATTGGCTAAACAGCCCCTATTACAATTGCTTCGAAATGTTACGCACCTGCCAAGCCGATACATCGTGGTTCTGACGGAATGTAAGCACATCGCTCTCCTCATCGTGACGATTGAAGAAGAGGTTGACAGCCATAGCGATGGCTGCCACCTCCTCGTCAGTAATACCATCAGATGCAACTGCAGCAGCGGGTTGCTGAGCAACACTCTGCTTCTCGCGGAAGATAACTCCGAAGAGCTTCAACACGTAGATAAGAAGCACAAGCACAATAAACACCAACAAGATGCTGACGAGTGCCATAAGTGATGCGTTTGCCCAATTTGTTGCAAGAATCATCATTGCTTATCTGATTAAATCGATTACAAAGGAATGTTGTTATGACGCTTTGCGGGGTTCTCCAAACGCTTGTTGCGCAATGACTCCAAAGCACGGATCACGCGGAAACGAGTGTTGCGAGGCTCGATAACATCGTCGATGTAGCCGTAGCGTGCTGCGTTGTAGGGGTTAGAGAACTTGTCGCGGTACTCCTGCTCCTTCTCGGCAACGAACTTAGCCTTATCCTCCTTGTTCTCGAAACCAGCCAAAGCCTTAGCGTGCAATACCTCAACGGCACCGCTTGCACCCATAACAGCGATCTCGGCAGTAGGCCAAGCGTAGTTAACATCGCCACGGATGTGCTTTGACGACATCACGATGTATGCACCACCGTATGCCTTACGCAAAGTAACGGTAACCTTAGGCACAGTAGCCTCGCAGTATGCGAAGAGGAGCTTTGCACCGTGGGTGATAACGCCACCGTACTCCTGAGCTGTACCGGGCAAGAAGCCAGGAACA
>JAGBYO010000091.1 GCA_017628735.1 Alistipes sp.
ACCCTCGCCGATAATCCTTTTTCGTAGTCTTCGCCCAGTATAAGAGGTTGATACGGGCTGCAAATGTAGGAATTTATTTTCAACTGTGCAAATAAGTAGCGCAATCGATAGAGAATTTAGAGAAATTAGGGAATTTAGAGAAGTTAGGGAGGCGCTACCGACATTTATCCCTAACCTCACTACACTCCTTAAACTCCCTAATAAACTTGTATCCAGTCAGCAATCAGCCAATTTGTCGTCAGAGTGGTGCTAATATGGCGCTGACACGAGAGAGGGCGGATGGGACATACTGCGCGTATTTCCCATTCGCCCTCACGACTGAAGCGTCATAGTAGCGCCACTATCACGACAAATTAGGGTAGGGGTACTACATTAGCAAACCCCATAAATGCCATTGCTAAGAGACCTGCTGTTACCAACGCAATAGGCACACCACGCATACCCTCGGGTGTGTCCTCCATCTCAAGACGCTCGCGGATGCCTGCGAAGAGCACCAACGCAAGGGCGAAGCCGAGGGCTGTTGCCGCCGAGTAGATAACGCCAGTAACCAACGAGAACTCCTTCTGCACCATAAGGATAGCGACACCCAGCACAGCGCAGTTGGTGGTGATAAGCGGAAGGAAGATACCTAAAGCACGATAGAGTGCAGGCGACACCTTGCGCAATACAATCTCTACCATCTGCACCAGTGCGGCGATAACGAGGATAAAGACGATGGTCTGCATATACTCGATGCCGAAGGGGGCAAGGATAAACTCCTGAAGGCACCAAGTAACAATGGCAGATAGCGCCATAACGAAGGTTACGGCAGCGCCCATACCCATTGCGGTGTTCACCTTTGACGATACGCCGAGGAAGGGGCAGATGCCGAGGAACTGCGAGAGCACCACATTGTTTACGAAGATGGCGCCAATGATGATGGCAAAGATGGTGATAGGCGCTACTGCGACCTCACCCGTAGAGAAGGCCTGAAGTATCTCTTGAGAAATATTCATTGTATCCATTATCGTTTCGCAATTTTATTGAACAACACCATAAGATAGCCAAGCACGATGAAACCACCGGGGGCAAGGATAAAGAGTAGGGGCATAACATCGCCAGCGAAGTTGTAGCCGAAGATTGAGCCTGCGCCGAGTGCCTCACGCACCATACCGATAATCGTGAGCGAGAGCGTAAAGCCAAGACCGATGCCGATGCCGTCGAGCGCTGAGTCGATGACACCATTCTTCGATGCGAATGCCTCGGCACGACCGAGAATGATGCAGTTAACCACGATAAGCGGTATAAATACGCCGAGTGAGGCGTACAGCGCAGGAACATAAGCCTTCATCAACATCTCGATAATGGTCACGAACGATGCGATGACCACGATAAATGCCGGAATACGCACCTTGTCGGGGATAAGGTTCTTAATCATGGCGATTACCATATTCGACATAATGAGCACGGCCATTGTCGCAACACCCATACCCATACCATTTATTGCAGACGAGGTAACGCCGAGGGTGGGACACATACCGAGGATAAGCACAAATGTGGGGTTCTCCTTGAGTATGCCCTTGGTGATAAGCTGAAGTTTACTCATTTGTTACTTCTCCTTTCTGAGCCTCAGGCTCTGTTTCGTTAGCATAATCGCCCTCTGCTACGGTCGCACCTGTGGGGGTGTCAGCACCCTCCGTTACGGTCGAGGCACCTGTGGGGGCATCGGCAATAGCCTCCTCCGAGGTGTCGAGCTCGCCCTTAGCCCAGAGGTAGCCAGCATAGGCGGTCTCCAAGGCGTTGGCATAGGCGCGTGATGATATTGTCGAGCCTGTGAGTGAGTCGAACGAGCCCGAGGCATCGTCCTTCTTCACCTTGAAGGTCATCTCCGCAGGGTTCTTGCCTACGGCGCTAACCTCGAGCTTGTTGCCCTCCTTGGTCATATTTGCACCAAGACCCGGGGTCTCCTTCTGCGAGAGCACCTTGATGCCGTTGATGGTGGTCTGGCCATCACTCTCCACGAAGCCTACCATAAGGTAGATGCGGTCGGCATAGCCATTCTTGGTGATGCTCGGAGCCTCGACAGCATAGCCCACGACCTCGCCATTGGCGCTAACCTTCGTAACGCCTACCGTGAAGTCGCCAATCTGCTTGGTTTGCTCCTCCAACTCTGCCTCGCCCTCAAATGCGGGCAATACCTCGAGCTTTGCCAAATCCTTGTTCTTCTGCTCGGTCTGGGCGATGGTCTCCTTGGTTACGGTGTTGACCAACGCCACGAGGAGCGCTGATACGGCTGTAATAGTAAACAGCACAAGTACCATATTCTTCAATGAACTCTTCATAATCGTGTGCTATTTAGTGCCGAAGCGCTTGGGACGACAATACTTGTTGATAAGGGGTGTTGCAGCATTCATAATGAATATTGCAAACGACATACCCTCGGGATAGGCACCCCACACGCGGATAATCATCGTGAGTAGACCGATGCCTACGCCATAGATAAGCATACCGCAGTGAGTCATAGGCGATGTTGAGTAGTCGGTAGCCATATAGATAGCGCCGAGCAACGCACCACCAGCCAAGAGGTGGAAGAGGGGCATCTGCCAGAGTGCAGCACCGCCATCGCCGATAGCGAGGAAGAAGGCGAAAAGTGCCATTGTGCCGAGCACAGCCACGGGGATATGCCACGAGATAACTCTACGACAAAGGAGGTAGATGCCACCGAGGATAAGTGCGAATGAGCCAATCTCACCCATCGAGCCATTCATATGTCCGCCAAGCATAGCGACAAAGTCGACCCCCGAAACCGAGGTCAATCCAGCCTTGACATCGGCGAGGATGGTCGAGCCTGTGAGGGCATCGGGCACACCCGTTGTCCAGTCGGTCATCTGCACGGGGTAGGCGATAAGCAGGAAGATACGACCTGTAAGTGCGGGGTTGAAGGGGTTGCAGCCCAAGCCACCGAAGGTCATCTTGCCAATGCCGATAGCCACCAATGCGCCAATAACGACAATCCACCAAGGAATACCCGTGGGGAGGTTGAATGCCAAGAGTAAGCCTGTAACAACTGCCGAGAGGTCGCCAATGGTTGAGCGACGCTTAAGCAGGAAGCGGGCAATAAGGTACTCGAACGCTACGCACGCCACAACCGACACTGCAGTAACGAAGAGCACACGCCAGCCCAGCACATACGCCGAGACGAGGAGTGCGGGGAGCAACGCCAGCACCACATCGCCCATAATGCGGCGTGTAGACTCCGCGCCGTGGATATGGGGTGAGGGTGCAGCAATGATTCTGTTTGCCATAATTTATAAAGGTATATCTACTTTAACTTATTACTTTTTGTTTGCGCGGGCACGGATATTTGCCATCACGGTCTGCTTCGCAATGCGGATATAGTCCAAGAGGGGCAAGTACGAGGGGCAGGTATATGAGCAACAGCCACACTCGATACAGTCTGTTGCGTTATGCTCCTCGGCAATATCCCACTTCTGCAACTTCGATGCGCGTGCCAAGAGGTAGGGCTCCAAGCCGATGGGACAGGCGTTCACACACTTGCCACACTTGATACAAGCCTGCTCCACACCACGCAGAGCATCGCCATCCGAATATACGGTAACGCCCGAGCAACCCTTCATAATGGGTGCCGAGAGGTTAACCAACGCACGACCCATCATAGGGCCACCATTCAAAATCTTGACATCGCCCTCGGGAAGACCACCTGCTCGTTCGATAAGTGTTGAGTAGGGTGTGCCGAAGCGAGTGAGGTAGTTGTGCGTCTCCTTGAGGTGCTTGCCTGTGATTGTTACGACACGCTCGATAAGGGGCTTGTTCTTCTGCACTGCCTCATATACCGCCACGGCTGTCGATGCGTTGCACACCACAGCACCTACCGAGATAGGAAGTGCGGGCGGAGGAGGCACCTGACGACCCGTTACGGCAGCGATAAGCTGCTTCTCACCACCCTGGGGGTAGCGCGTCTTAAGAGGCATAACCTCGATGCCACGATATGAGCCATCTACGATAAGCTTCTTTAGGTGGGCGATAGCATCGGGCTTATTGTTCTCGATGCCAATCACTGCGCGGTCTACCGAGATAGCACGCATAAGCAACGAGACGCCCACAAGCATCATCTCGCCACGCTCCAACATTGTGCGGTAGTCCGAGGTGAGGTAGGGCTCACACTCTACGCCGTTGATAATAAGGATATTGGCCTTCTGACCCTCGGGAATCGAGAGCTTGACATGTGTGGGGAACTGCGCACCACCCATACCTACGATACCCGCCTCCTTGACCTTGGCGATAATATCCTTCGAATCGAGGGTGCAGGCGCGCTTAAGCTCCGTAGAGCGGTCGATGGTCTCGACCCACTCGTCGCCCTCACGCTTGATGACGACCATCATACGGCGCTGACCCTGACCATTGGGCAACATATCTACGGCAGTCACCGTACCCGAGATGGGCGAGTGGATATTTGCCGATACAAAGCCCGTAGCCTCGCCTATAAGCTGGCCGGTAAGCACCTTGTCGCCCTTCTTGACGATGGGTGTTGCGGGTGCACCGATATGCTGAATCATAGGCACAGCAACCGAGTCGGGCAACTCCAAAACCTCGATAGCCTTATCTTTGCTCCATTGTTTGTTATCCGACGGATGAATACCGCCGATAGGGAATGTCTTCATACTTCTTCGTTACTTAGCGGTTTCAACCTTTACCTCCTCCTTGGCAGGTGCTGCAGGGGCTTTTGCCTCCTTAGGCTCCTTAGGCAGAGGCTCCATATTGACGAGGTGAATAGCACCTGTGGGGCACTCGTTCACACACTTGCGACAAAGTTTGCACTTCTCCGAGTCGATATATGCCAACGAGCCCTCCATAGTGATTGCACCGAAGGGGCAGACCTTGGCACACTTGCCACAGCCGATACAGCCCGCCTTGCACGCCTTCATCACCACTGCACCCTTGTCGCGCGAACGACACGCAACATAGATGGCGCGGTCCTTGGGCCACTTCTTTCTGAGCTCGATAAGCTGCTTGGGGCAAGCCTTGACGCAAGCACCACAGGCGGTACACTTGTCGGGGTCAATCTCGATAAGTCCCGTTTCGGGGTTCATCTTGATAGCACCGAAGATGCAGGCGTGGGCGCAGTCGCCATAGCCCAAACAGCCATAGGCGCAGTCGCTCTCGCCAACATACATGGTATTAACCACGGCACAGCTCTTCGCACCATCATACTTGTTGGTCTTCTGGCGCTTTTGGCAGCTACCACCGCAACGCAATGTTGCCACCTGGGGGTTCTTCTCGGGGGCTGCCTTGCCAAGATAGGTCGCTGCCGCCTTCATCACCTCGCCACCTGCCACGGGGCAGTAGAGCGTCGAGATGTCGTCACGGCTAACGAGTGCCTCTGCCATTGCGCGACAGCCGGCAAAGCCACAGCCACCGCAGTTTGCTCCGGGGAGCATCTTCTCAACCTCGCCGATGCGGGGATCCTCTCTTACCTTGAACTGCTGAGCCACAAAGAAGAGAATCACTGCAAGCAACGCTCCTAACACACTAAGTGTTAGGACAGTCAATAGTAACTCGTTCATTACTCTTTAGTTATTGTAAATTTAATATTTCGTTCGAAATAGTGTCTGAGGGCATAAAGCACAACATAGTATAGTGCAACCGATAGGAGTGTTGCCAAGGCTGCTATGCCGTCCGAAGCCCCAAAAATCTTAGCCACCAAGAGTGCCACGATAAGCACCACAAAGGGTAGTATGTAGCCCCAAACTACCGACTGCAACGCCATACGGTTGCTCTCCAGCGCTACACGCACTGTGTCGCCAATAGAAAATAGCTCGGGGTTGTCGCTCTCAGCCTCGATAACCTTGCGTGAGCCCTGCTCGCTACATAGCCCCTTGGCGTGACACGCTGCACATGCCGACTGCTGCTCGACTACCACCGTAATCTTGCTGCCGTCGATACGCTCAACGATGCCCGTATGCTCTATGGGATGGCTCATCGCTAAAATGTTTAGTCGCAGTAGTGGTTAACCAAGGGCATAAGCCACTCGTGACCAAAGGCGCAGGGCGAGAGGCGCAAGACGGGAGGGAACTGATAGCGCTTCTTCTCGTTCTGCATAACCATAGTGTGAATCTTCTCGACAACCGCCGAGTCGAAACCTGCGTTGATGATATCCTCGCGGTGCTGCTTCTTCTCAATCATACGGAAGAGGATGGCGTCGATAACCTCGTAGTGGGGCAGGTGGTCGCTATCCTTCTGGTTGGGGCGCAACTCCGACGAGGGCTCCTTGTCGATGATGACATCGGGGATAACATCGCCAAATGCCGAGTTGATATATCGTGCAAGGTCGTAAATCTCGCTCTTGTAGAGGTCGCCTGTGGGGCTGAATGTGCCCGCAGTGTCGCCATAAAGCGTACACCAGCCGAGGGCGTTCTCGCTCTTGTTCGACGAGTTGAGCACCATATAGCCAGTCTTGTTCTGCAGAGCCATAAGCATCGTGGTGCGGATACGGGTCTGGATGTTCTCCTCCGTAGCGTCAAACTCCGTACCGCCAATCACGGGCTGAAGTGTGCCTACCATAGCGTTGTATGCCTCGATTATGGGCAATACGCTGTACTCCACGCCGAGGTTCTCTGCTAAGCGCTTTGCATCCTCGACACTCTCGTTGGGCGTAAAGGGAGAGGGCATAAGCAGTACGCGGACATTCTCCTTGCCCAAAGCACCAACAGCCAAGCAAGCCACTACTGCCGAGTCGATACCGCCCGAGAGACCTACACACGCCTTTTGGTAGCCATTCTTGTGGAAGTAGTCGCGAAGACCAAGGCAAGCAGCGCTGTAGATAAGTCGTGTGCGGTCGTTATAGGTAGTGAACGGCACTTCGAAAGGCTCGTTCTTTGCCTCGGTGTCGTAGATCTGCATATCCTCCTCGAAGCTCTTGAGGAGCATCACAAGGCGACCCTCCGAGTTGAGGATGCCCGATGTGCCGTCGTAGACGATGTCGCCAGAGCCACCCACCTGGTTGATAAGCAAGATGCTCTTGCCCTCGGCAAATGCCAAGCGGCTCATCTTGTCGAAACGGCGTGTCATAATGCCCTTGCCATAGCGGCGAGCATTTACCGAGATTACTGCATCGACGCTCTCGTCGAGCTCCTCCATACGGCTGATGTCGTCGCCAATAACGACCTTAAGGTTGTTGCTGTCAACCGAGATTGTCTGGCTACCGATAGACGAGCCTACGATGTAGCCCATCTCACGGCGTGCCGTAACATAGCGCTTGCCGATGTACTCTATTTCGCCACGCTTCGAGATGTAGGCAGCTGCGCTGATAGGACCCTCTGCTGTGAGGTAGGGTGTGCCTACGATGGCTGCGATGCCACGACACTTCTTGGCGATGCGCTCCACTGCATCCTCACAAAGCTCGAGGAATGTGGTCTTGGTGAGAAGACCGTATGCGGGAGTGCCCGATACGGCAAACTCGGCAAATGCCACAAGGTCGGCACCTTGGCTCTTTGCGTTGTCGATTGCTCGGATAATTTTCTCCGTATTAGACTTGATATCACCAACGGTGAAATTGAGCTGAGCTAATGCGATTTTCATATCTTGTTCTTTCTTGCAAATTTTCTAAGGCTCTATACCCTTAGGTATAGTAAATCGCGACAAAGATACAAAACAAAACCCAAAAAGCAATAAATAATCGGGGAAATGTTTGGAGAAAGAGGTTTTTAGAGTTTTTAGTTGTCAGTTTTTGGACTGTAAGACCATTAGGAGAATTTTCTTATCGTCTTAATAATCTCTGTGGTCATCCAATTGTGGGTTGCAATGAGTTAAAATGTTTTTTTAGTGGAAGTCCCTAATAACTAAAAACTAACAACTAAAAACTCTCATTTACGCCGACGATGGCATTAAACGAGTCACGACCAAATCCGAAGTCGACACGGAATGAGGCATTGCCAAGTCGGTAGCGGAGACCTACACCATAGGTGGGCAGAGTCTTGCGCCAAGAGAAGGGGTCGTCATCGGAAAAGATGTTACCAGCGCCCGCCCACGCTACAGCGCCGATGCCATTCCAGATATGTTGGCGAAGTTCTAACTGTGCGGAGATAAGCGTGTTACCGCGAAAGCGACCGGGGTAGTAACCACGCATACGGCTGTCGCCATCGCTCTCGGCGAGGAGCAACCACGGTGTATACTTCGACTGGGTGCGACCATAGATGTCGAGGGCGAGAAGTCCGCCTTGCCATAGCGACTGGTAGTAGTCGAAGAGCAGGGTGGCCTGCCAGGTGTCGTAGCCTATGTTGCTTAGCAGTCGAGGCCGGTAGGTTGCCGAAGCGCCGACACGGAAGCCGTAGGGTGGGTCGATACGGTTGTGGTAATTGTCGAAATCGAGTTGTAAGCCGATGCCCGCAGTGGTGATATTAGTGGCTCGGTCGCCAATCATTTCGAGCGCTCCATCG
>JAGBYO010000092.1 GCA_017628735.1 Alistipes sp.
CCAAACGGAGTGTGCAGAGCTGTGTGAGGGTCTTGAACTTTTCGCCACAGAGGATGAAAATCATATCGCCATTCTTAGCGCCTGTGCGCTCGGCAATAGCCTTCAAATCCTCTGCCGAGAAGAACTTGTCGATAGACGACTTGATGTTGCCCTCGGCATCTACACGAATCCAAACAAGGCCCTTGGCACCCACCTGAGGACGCTTTACAAACTCGGTGAGTTCGTCGATTTGTTTGCGCGTGTACGAAGCGCAACCCTCGGCAGCGAAACCTACGATGTAGTCTGCTGAGTCGAACACGACAAAGTCGTGACCGTGAGCAAGGTCCGTTATGTCGCTAAATGCCATACCGAAGCGCAAGTCGGGCTTATCCGAGCCATACTTCTCCATAGCCTCAATCCAAGGCATTCTGCGGAAAGGCTCCGAGAACTCGATGTCCATAACCTCCTTGAACATATAGCGTGCCCAGCGCTCGAAGATTTCGAGTACATCCTCCTGCTCTACGAACGACATCTCGCAGTCGATCTGTGTAAACTCAGGCTGGCGGTCGGCACGAAGGTCCTCATCGCGGAAGCAACGCACAATCTGGAAGTAGCGGTCGTAGCCCGCAACCATAAGGAGCTGCTTCAAAGTCTGGGGCGACTGGGGGAGTGCGTAGAACTGGTTGGGGTTCATTCGCGAAGGCACGATAAAGTCACGCGCACCCTCGGGTGTAGACTTGATGAGATAGGGGGTCTCAATCTCCAAGAAGCCCTCTTTGTCAAGGAATTGGCGCACTGCCTGTGCCATACGGTGGCGCAAAATCATGGCGCGCTGCAAGGGTGGACGACGAAGGTCCAAATAGCGATATTTCATACGCAAGTCGTCGCCACCATCCGACTCCTCCTCGATGGTGAAGGGAGGGGTTACGGCACGGTTCAAAATGCGAAGCTCGGTAGCCGAAATCTCGATGTCGCCAGTAGCGATTTTTGAGTTCTTCGACGAGCGCTCGATAACCTTACCCGTTACCTGGAGAACAAACTCGCGACCTACCTCTGCGGCAGCTGCCTTAACGGCCTCTGACGAGTGCTCCTCGACGGTAATCTGGGTGATGCCGTAGCGGTCACGAAGGTCGATAAATGCCATCGCACCGAGGTTACGCACCTTCTGTACCCAGCCTGCAAGAGTCACGGTCTGGCCTACATTCTCTATGCGGAGTTCACCGCAATTATGTGTTCTGTACATAACTATGTTGTTGTTAAATTTCGTGTATTCAGCTTTTTTTGTATCTTTGTAACCCACAAAGGTAATAATTTTTCAACTAACTTAATTAGTTATGAGCGAAAAAATTAAGCAAACCCGTGAGCAAGACGAAAAATTTATGCGCCAAGCACTAAACGAGGCGCTCCGTGCGTTGGATAAGCGAGAGGTGCCTATCGGCGCTGTTGTCGTTGCTGGCGACAGGGTTATCGGTCGAGGTCACAACCTTGTCGAGACCCTCATGGATGCCACGGCACACGCCGAGATGCAGGCTATCACGGCGGCGATGTCGGCGCTTGGCGGTAAGTATCTGAACGACTGCACGATATATGTTACGGTTGAGCCTTGCGTGATGTGTGGTGGCGCGTTGGCGTGGAGTCAGATTGGGCGTGTTGTCTATGGTGCAGCCGACCCAAAACGAGGCTACTCGACCTACTCGGATAAGATTCTTCACCCCAAGACCGAGGTCGTTGCAGGGGTGCTTCGTGAGGAGTGCGAGGCGCTCGTGAGCGAATTTTTTCGTTCGTTGCGTAAATAAGTGAGCATAAAAGTGTTTGATATTCTAAAAATTGTAGTAAATTTGCGCTTGGCTTTATTTTAAATAGGTCAAAACTTTACGGACATAAATATCATAAAGTATAAAAACTAACTATCTTATTATGAAAAAACTCATTATGACCGTTGTTGCACTTATGGGTGCTACAACTCTCTTCGCCCAGACCGATGTTGTTGCAACTTTCCAGCAGGGTCTTGCAAATGCTAAGGCCGCTAACTACACCGAGGCTATCGCACAGTTCCAGGAGGTTGTTGATGCAAGCTGGGATATCGAGGAGCCCGATGCTAACCAGCTCAAGGCTATCGCAGGTTCAAAGAAGTTTATCGTTACTTGCTACAACAAGCTTGGTGTTGCTGCTATCAACGCAAAGCAGTACGAGGATGCTGTTGCTGCCTTCACCGAGGCTGCTAACGCTGCTGAGCTCTTCGAGGATATCTCTGCTATGAACAAGAACCGCACACTTATCGGTCAGGTATACGAGGTGCAGGGTGCTGATGCCTTCAACTCTGGCGACTATGCTACTGCTATCGCTGTATTCTCTAAGGGTTATGAGGCTGACCCCCGCAACACAGGTATGGCTTTGAACCTCGCTGAGAGCTACTTCAAGAGCGATATGTATCAGAATGGTATGACTATCTGCACAAACATCTCGCAGCTCAACGCCGATAAGTTCGCTGAGGCTATCGCAGAGGCTCAGGCTAAGATGGCTATGTACACCAACAACGAGGTTGCTAAGTTGCAGATGGCCAACGACTACGATGGCATCATCGCTATGGCTGCCGAGCTTGCTGATGCAGCTCTTGCTCAGAAGATTACCCTTCAGGCTTACTACGCTAAGAAGGAGTTTGCTAAGATGGTTGAGCTCTCTGAGGCTGCCATTGCTGCACAGACCACTGACGAGGGTCGTAGCGACATCTACTACCTCCTCGGCGTTGCTTACAACGAGATGGAGCAGTTCGACAAGGCTATTGCTGCTATGAAGAGTGTAACGGCAGGTGCTAATGTTGAGAATGCTAAGGCCGTTATCGCAGCTCTTACCGTTGAGTAATAGTTACGGATTTTAGAATAGGTTACCCCGAGGTTTTGCCTCGGGGTAATTTTTTTTGCAAGAGCAAAGTTCAAAGAGGAAAGAGCAAAGAGAGATAAATGACCGAAGAGACCGAAAGACCAAAGAGACGATGCGGACAAAGGACTCGGCGATACCCGACATCTCTCTGGTCCCTATGGTCTCTCTGGTCAAAATAATCACACCTTCCAACCAGCACTATCCCAATTTCTTGATAGAAGGGGTTAGCTGTGGCCTCGATAAAGAGAGTGCCCGGATAGGACATACGGCTCTGTAATTTACTGTCAAAAGTCGTGAGATGTGGTGCCAAATGAAAGAGCCCCAGATAGGACATACTAAGGCGTATTTCCTATTTGGGGCTCTAAGTTTGGCGCCGCAGATTGCGGCTTTTCACATTAAATTAACCGCATTTTGAGTAGCCGCACGACATACAAGTCAGACAACCGTTCTGGTATGCCATCTGCTCCTGGCCACACTGCGGACAGCGACCCTTGCCACGAGTACCATCCTTGATGTACTGCTTCAAGGCGCGCTCCACACCATTCTTCCAGGTGTTGATAGTCTCCGAGTCGAGGTGAAGGCCATCTACAAGCTGCACTACCTTGTCGATAGGCATGCCGTAGCGCAATACACCCGAGATAAGCTTAGCGTAGTTCCAGAACTCCTCGTCGAAGAGTCGTGAGATACCGCCGATGGTGTTGATATAGCCGTAGCGGTCCTGATACTGGAAGTCGTAGCGCTTTGTGCCATCTTTCTCGCATACCTTGAGGATGTTACCGTGGGTGATGGTCTTGGGGATATACATAGCATCCTCCTCGATCTTACCGGTAAAGATCTCGTAGGGGCGGTCATCCTGCTTACCTACAAAGGCGATCCAATCCTCCTTGCCGTTCTTGAAGCGCACGATGTCGGCGGGGATAGACTCAGGACGGCGAATTGTCTGGTTGTCATCGCACTTCTTCTTGGCGTTGCCCTTAGACTTAACATCGAGCAATACGCCATCGCGACAGCCATCACGATATACCGTAACGCCCTTACAGCCAGACTCCCACGCTGTGCGATATACATCTGCTACAAGCTCCTCGCTAACCTCGTTGGGGAGGTTTACGGTAACCGAGATAGAGTGGTCTACCCACTTCTGGATAGCACCTTGCATCTTCACCTTTGCCACCCAGTCGATGTCGTTGGCTGTTGCCTTGTGGTAGGGTGATGCCTTGAGCATCTCATCGAGCTCCTGCTCGGTGATTGTCTGGAGGCGTGATGTGTCGTAGCCGTTAATCTCGGCCCACTTCACAAACTGGTGGTGGTATACATAGTACTCGATAAACTTCTCGCCGGTCTCGTCAACGAACGATGCCACCTGATCCTTGTCCGAGGGGTTAATCTTACGACGACGCTTGTATACGGGGCGGAATACGGGCTCGATACCCGATGTTGTCTGCGACATAAGCGATGTTGTGCCTGTGGGGGCGATTGTGAGCATCGCGATGTTACGGCGACCATACTGCTGCATAAGCTCGCGGAGCTCAGGTGCAGCCTCAAGGATACGGCCAACCATAGGATTGCCCTGCTCCTTCTCGAAGTTGAATACGCCAAAGGCGCCACGATCCTTTGCCATCATAACAGAGGCGCGGTATGCCTCCACTGCGAGGGTCTTGTGTACCTCTACTGCGAAGTCGATAGCCTCCTCCGAGCCGTAGCGAAGACCGAGTGCTGCGAGCATATCGCCCTCGGCGGTGATGCCCAAGCCGGTACGACGACCCTTGAGTGCCATATCCTTAATCTTCTTCCAGAGCTCAAGCTCTACACGGCGAACATCCTGATCCTCAGGGTCGCTCTCAATCTTCGAGATGATAAGCTCAACCTTCTCAAGCTCAAGGTCGATGATATCGTCCATAAGGTGCATAGCCTTTGCGATATGCTCCTTGAAGAGGTCGAAGTTGAACTTTGCCTCCTTGGTAAAGGGGTTCTCTACATAGCTCAGGAGGTTGAGCGCCAAGAGACGGCAGCTGTCGTATGGGCACAACGGAATCTCGCCACAGGGGTTTGTCGATACGGTGCGGAAGCCCTCGTCGGCGTAGCAGTCGGGCACACTCTCACGAATGATTGTATCCCAGAACAATACGCCGGGCTCTGCCGACTTCCAAGCGTTGTGGATAATCTTGTCCCAAAGCTTCTTGGCATCGATATCCTGCTTTACGATAGGATCCTTCGAGCCGATGGGGAACTCCTGACGGTAGGTGCGACCCTCAGCGGCAGCGCGCATAAACTCGTCGTCAATCTTGATTGATACATTTGCGCCTGTCACCTTGCCGGTGTCGACCTTGGCGTCGATGAAGCGCTCGGCATCGGGGTGCTTGATAAGCAACGAGAGCATCAAAGCGCCACGACGACCATCCTGCGCAACCTCGCGTGTAGAGTTAGAGTAGCGCTCCATAAAGGGCACGATACCCGTAGAGGTGAGTGCCGAGTTGAGTACGGGGCTACCTGTGGGGCGGATGTGCGAGAGGTCGTGACCTACACCACCACGGCGCTTCATAAGCTGCACCTGCTCCTCGTCCATACGGAAGATACCACCGTAAGAGTCTGCGGGGTTCTTGTGGCCGATGACGAAGCAGTTAGAGAGTGATGCCACCTGAAGGTTGTTGCCGATACCTGTCATAGGGCCACCCTGGGGAATGACATAGCGGAAGTGGTCGAGAAGGTCGAAGATCTCCTCATAGCTCAGAGGGTTGGGGTAGTTGCGCTCGATGCGCTGCAACTCCGATGCGATACGGTTGTGCATATCGTGGGGAGTGGTCTCGTAGATGTTGCCAAACGAGTCCTTGAGAGCATATTTGCTCACCCACACCTGTGCTGCAAGGTCATCGCCCTTGAAGTACTCCTTCGAGGCTGCCACAGCATCGTCATACTTCACCGTCTGAAGCTGCTTTGATGTAGTCTCTTTTGTCATAATAGATATATTTATTTACTTATATTTCTTTAGTAGTTTTTTGCCTCAGCCCTCTGAAATTTTAGGCATAATATGAGGTTACAAAATTGAGAATTATTCCCCTTAAAAACAAATTTTGCGACCCCTTTTTTCGACAAATTTTCGACAATTTTTTTTGCCCAAAAATTAAAAACGCGCTACAACCACTTGTAGCGCATTTTTACCATAATTTTCGTTGTATAGAAAAAAGTGATATAACCCCAAATTTTATGTTACCACCTCTTATCTTTGCCCGCAATGGCTCTAAAAACGAGGATGCCGAGTGTGGCGGTGATGATGCCAAGTGCTGCGCCCAAGAGAATATCTTGCGGAAAGTGGCAGGCAAGATATATGCGTGAGTAGCAGATAAGGATGGCGACGATGGTAATCAGCCAACTAAACCATCGACGATGTATGGCGTATGCCGAAACTATTGATAGTGAGACTATTGTGGCGGCGTGTGCCGAGACTGTGCCATAGCGACCGTGGTTGGTGGATGGGATATTTACATCGCTTAAGCCCTCGCTAAACATTGGGCGCAGGCGTGCAGGGAAGTCGGGCAAAAGGTTTTTTAGCGGGCCAGAGTGCTTGAAGATGCCGGCCAAAAGGTCGGCCAAGCCGAGAGCCAAGCCAACAGCTACAAGTAGCGCCACAACACCACGCCACGACCAGCGGCGCCATACCATATATAGTATAAGGAGGTAGAGCGGAATCCACATAACGGTGCCCGATATCGCCGACATCAGCCAATCGAGCATTGCGCCACCCTCGAAGTTAAGCGCCTCAAATAGTGGATAGTCCCAAGTAGTGTGGTTCATATATTATTTTTAGTTATTAGTTGTTAGTTGTTAGAGTTTCTAACAACTTTTTGTTAGTGAGTTAAAATGAGTTAAAATGAGTTAAAATGAGTTAAAATGAGTTACGATGTTTTTTAGAGGTTTTTATTCTAATAACTAAAAACTAACAACTCATCTTTAGAATGCTGCGTACATCGGTAGTGCTCCACCGCCACCATTTGCCATAAGCAGCATATCGCACTGCATAACCGCCCAAATGGCCAAGAGCATAATGAGCCACTGACCGATAAATCCTGAGCGTGTGATGCCTCGCATAACCGCATTATCGACCTTGCGCGGCAGAAAGTGCATCACATATCCCACCGCCATAATCGCAAATGCCACTGCCGAGCGCTCGACCATAGGCACAAAGTCCGCAATGCAGAAGCGGTAGGCGATAGCCGAGAGCACACCCTCGACCTCGGACATATCCTTGGCGGTAAAGAGCAACCAGCCAAAAGCTACGATATGGAATGTAAATACAACGGCGGGAATACGCCACCACCACTTCATATCGCGACCTACGGCCTTGGCATTGGGGATAATCTTCAGCCACAACTTATGCAGAGCAAGGGCTATGCCGTGAAGCAGACCCCAAGCGATAAATGTGAGTCCCACACCGTGCCATAGACCACCGAGGAACATCGTCAGGATAAGGTTTAGGTAGGTGCGCACCGAGCCACGGCGGTTGCCACCAAGCGAGATATAGAGGTAATCCTTAAGCCAAGTAGAGAGCGAGATATGCCAACGGCGCCAAAACTCGGTGATTGTTGCCGAGTGGTAGGGGGCATCGAAGTTGTCGGGGAGGCGGAAGCCCATCAGGAGCGCCACGCCAACCGCCATATCGGAGTAGCCCGAGAAGTCGCAATATATCTGCAATGTAAAGCCGTAAATCGCCATAAGCGCCACCATACCGCCATCGCCCAACTCGCCCGCAAAGGCGGGAGCGACGAAGAGTGTGCCGAGAGCCTTTGCCAAGATGCCATACTTTATGAGTCCGCCCGCAATAAGCATTACGGCACGGCCGAGGTCATCGCGCGAGATAGGCAAGCGAGGTGCCTCAATCTGTGGGATAAAATCTTTGGCCTTGACCAGTGGGCCGAGGAACATCTTGGGAAAGAACGACAACAAAAAGATATAGTCCGAGAGGTGCTTCAGGGGCTTTATCGTGCCTCGGTAGATATCCATCACATAGGCGATAGACTGAAATACGAAGAACGAAACACCTGCCGGCACCACCACGCTCTCCCAGTCGAGAGTGCCGTTGCCGTATAGGTTGTTGATGGTATCGACAAAGAAGTTCGTTGCCTTGAAGTAGGCGAGTATCGCCACATTTATCGTAACGCTCAATGCCACCCAGCCCTTGCCACCGCCATTCTCGCGACTATGTGCCACACGGCGACCAACGAGAAAGTCGCTAATGGCAACAAAGAGCAACAACAGAAGGTAGATGCCCGAAAGCTTGTAGTAGAAGTAGAGCGAGAATAGCACAACATAGAGTGTGCGTAGGCGTGCAACGGGCTTAACCACCATATAGCCGATGCCAAAGAGTAGGAAGGCAAAGAGGAAGAAGCCACTATCGAGGGTCATAGGCGATGAGGGGTTGTAGGTCAATAGCCCCACAACACGCTCCCACCAACCATCTTCCAAGCCTATGAGGTTGAGCATCTTATCGGCTAACTCGCCGAAGTTTATGTCACGAAGCTTACTCAACATCGGCGGGCAGGGAGTCTTTTATTGCGTTGATAATGGGTGTTACGGCTTCGCGCTGGTTGGCGATATTGAGGTCGATGCGCATCTGGCGGATAAGCTCTTCCTCCATTCGTCGCTGCTCCTCGCGCTGGCGCTCCTCCTCACGCTCAACAAGGCAATCGTAGACCGATTTACGGATGGTGCGTGCCAAGGCCTCGGCGATACGACGGCCACCCGCATAGTTGAGGTGGGTGTAGTCGCCCGCAGCCCAGCCGTTGCGCACAAATGCGGGCATACCGCCATACTCTGCCATAGCCTCCGAGGTGTTCCAGAAGGCTACACGACAGCTATCTGCTGCAGCACGCTGATGGCGTGTTAGGGCATCCACCGAGCCGATAGGCTTGAAACGCCCCGTCTCCTCGTCCTTAATCCAGCGGTCGCTAACGCCCAACACCAAGATTGCAGCATTGGGGAAGCAGCGCTCGGTGTAGGCAATCATATCACGGAGCTGGTCGCGGTATTTCGAGAAGTTGCGCTGTCCGGGCATCATAATATTCAGGCCGTACTGCAACACCACAAGATCGTAGGATAGCATATCGTGGGCCTGACGGTTAATCTGTGCGCCTGTGCCGAAGATGGCGTGACCATTGTTGCTACGCACCGAGAAGTTATCGACCACTACGCCACCATCGCCCTCCAACGATGCACCGTAGCAGACAACACTGCCCTCCGCAACACGCATCGAGAGCGACTTGTAGGGTGCTTCAATATAGATTTCGCGAAGGCGCTCATCGCCCGCAATCTCCACCTCGTGGCTTAGTGTATCGTTAAGCGTAACGACCACACGGCTTGTGTCGCGACTTACGAGCAGGATGCGGGCTCGCGAGCAGGAATCGATAGTGGGGAAGATGTCAGTAGATTGCCATCTAACCTTCGCACCAGCCTTGCCCTCAGAGATATAGCCCGAAATGAAGAAGAGGTCGCGCAACGACTCAGGGGCACTTTTAGGCTTCATAACGCTATATGACGACCAGCCACTTGCCGAGCGCTTAATGCTACGACGAGCCGTAGCAAAAGGGATGTCGCAGGGGACAAAGTCTACGCCTCGGCCACCGAATGACTGTTGTAGCTCGCTACGCAAATCCGAGGTGAGAATATCGCCCTCTACAAACGAGTCGCCCATAAAGGCGATGCGCACATCCTCACCCGATGCGAGCTTCTCGACAAGGCGCTCAAAGCGTGTTGTTGAGAGGGTATCGAAGTCCTCGATGGCGATAACACGGTGTATGGTATCGGGCTTAAGCTCGTCGATTGTGGGCACTCGGCGCTCATAGTTCGCACTCTCCTTCGCCAGCCACTCATAGCGCACAGGGGGTAGTTCGGGGAGAGTGTCGATGGTGATACTATCGCCAACTTCCGAAAGCGCTGCAAGCTCCATCTCCAAGCGCTCGATATCTGCCTCATACTCCACAGCACCCTCGCTCGGCTCCTTAATATCGGAGAGGATGTCGACGGGCTGGAGCGTAATACCAAAAATCTCGGCAGCAGGGATAAAGCCTGCGCCGATGATGCCCATCGTGACGAATAGCGTGAGAAACCACGCTCGGAGTGTGCTGTTTCGCTGTTTCATATTATCGACGACGCGAGTTAATAAGTGCGATATAATAGATTAGTGTGGCTATGGCGCTCAACGCTGCCACAAGGTAGGTGCGGGCAGCCCAGCGCAACGATTGGCGAGCGCCATCGATGCTGTTGCCCTTGAGGTATCCCGTATTCTGCAACCACACCAAGGCGCGCTCCGAGGCGTTATACTCCACGGGGAGCGTGACGATAGAGAAGAGCGCCGAGGTAGCAATCATAGCGATGCCTATCCAGCAGACCGTGGCATTGTTTGTCGATGCCAAGATAGCGATGCCCGCCACGATAACCCAAGTGGCAGCCGTAGATGCAAAGTTCACGATAGGAACCAACTGCGAGCGTAGGCGCAAGGGTGCATAGCCCTGGGCGTGCTGCACGGCGTGGCCACACTCGTGGCAGGCAACGGCAGCAGCGGCAATCGACGACGAGGAGTAGACGCTGTCGCTGAGGTTTACGGTCTTGGTTGCGGGGTTGAAGTGGTCGGTAAGATGACCACGGGTGTGCGTAACCTTCACATCCGTAATGCCGTGGTCGCGGAGCATCTTCTCGGCAAGCTCAGCACCTGTCAGGCCCTCTGGGAAGGCTACCGAAGAGTAGCGCTTAAAGACCGACTGAAGGCGTGCCTGAACAAAGTAACCCACAACGCCGATAACGACCATAAGGAGCGTGGCACCACCAGTGGTGATATCGCTAAGAAAGCCCGACTCCGCAGCAACGCCATCGGCATAGGTGTAGTATGATTGCAAAATATCTATCATAGTTTAGTTGATTAGCGCATATACATACGCAGCGTAGATCACGAGGAACATAACACCCTCGATGCGTGTGAGCTTATCACGGCCAATAACCAGTGCCGAGAGCATCACAACAACGGTTGCTGCCAACGCTACATATACATCGAACATCGTGATGCCGCCCATCGTAAGGGGAGTGATTGTCGAGCAAGTGCCGAGGATAAGCAGGATATTGGCGATATTCGAGCCGAGGACATTACCCAACGCCAACGAGGGGCTACCTCGCCAGATAGATATAAGGCTCGAAGCAAGCTCGGGCAACGATGTGCCACCTGCGATAAGCGTAATGGCTATTACTGCCTCCGATACGCCAAGGTTGCGGGCTACCACAATGGCGTTATCCACGCACATCTGACCACCGTAGATAAGGCCGAGCAGACCGCCCACAATCCAGATGAAGATGCGCCAGTAGGGCATCTTAGCTCGCTTGTCGTTCTCATCAGTGCTCTCCACAACGAAGTTTTTGCGGTCGGCACGGATAGTGAGCGCCATCATCACGATGTAGCCCAAGAGTAGAATGATACCCTCGGTGCGGGTGATGTCGCCACCAAGAAGTGTAACAACAACCAACGCCACGGTAGCAAGAATCGTGAGGGGGATATCACGACGAATGTTAAGCTCCGAGAAGGTGAGGGGTGCAAAGATTGCGCAGATGCCTAGGATGGCGAAGATATTGAAGATATTTGAGCCTACGACATTGCCGATGGCGATACCATCGTTGCCGTCAATCGAAGCAAAGAGGCTCACGACAAACTCGGGCATCGATGTACCCACCGCCACGATTGTCAAACCCACAATAAACTCTGGTACACGGAAGCGTGTGGCTAACGCTACCGAGCCATCGGTGAGGGCCGTAGCACCCACGATAATTAGGACAAAGCCTAAAATTAGAAGTAGATACTCCATTTTGGTATTTGGTTAGATTAGGAAATAGACATAAACGGCATAGATGGCAAGGAATGCTAACGACTCGATGCGCGTAAGCTTGTTGCGACCAATAATAAGCGCTGTGATAAGCAGGGCTACGGGTGCTGAAACAGCTATTGCGATATCCATCATCGTAACATCGCCCAACTGCAGAGGCGTGATTGTCGAGCATACGCCGAGGATAAGCAGGATATTGGCGATATTCGAGCCGAGGATATTGCCCAACGCCAACGAGGGGCTACCACGAAGGATAGATACAAGGCTCGAAGCAAGCTCTGGTAGCGATGTGCCACCTGCGATAAGCGTGATGGCGATGGTGGCCTCCGAAACACCGAGCGAGCGGGCAATGGCCGAGGCACTCTCCACGCAGTATTGACCGCCATAGATAAGGCCGAGCAGACCGCCCACAATCCACACCACGATACGCCAGATGGGCATCGAGGGTGCATCCTCCACCTCGCACGACTTCTCCATAAGCTGCTTTCTATCGGCACGAATCGTAAAGTAGAGCATCGCAATATAGGATACGAGGAGTATGATACCCTCCGTGCGATTGATGTTGCCACCTGTTGCCACGACAATAAGAAACAGCGCCGAAACAGCGATGCACAACGGAATATCGCGACGAACATTCGAGCGAGTAAAGAGCATAGGGGCAAACAGACCGCAGACACCGAGGGCGGCATAGACATTAAAGATATTCGAGCCTACGACATTGCCGATAGATATGTCAGCGCTACCCTCCAATGCGGCAAAGAAACTTACTGCCAACTCAGGCATCGATGTACCCACCGCCACAATAGTCAAACCCACAATAAATTCAGGCACACGAAAGCGACCTGCAAGCGCCACCGAACCATCGGTGAGCATCATTGCTCCGATGATAATTAGCGCAAGGCTTCCAATAAGAATTAAGTAATCCATCTCCAATTATTTATAATTGGCGACAAAGGTACTAAATAAATTGATACAGCAATTAAATTTATAAAAATTTAATCTCTTTGTGGTAAATATGGAGAAATTATGGGGTAAGGTGTGCTATTATGGAGGGCTGATTGCGTTGTCTGCGTTGTCTCTGTCTTCTTTTTAGACCGTTAGGACTTTAAGACCTTAAGACCATTACGAGG
>JAGBYO010000010.1 GCA_017628735.1 Alistipes sp.
ACGCTCGGTAATCCACTCGTCGGTAGTCTCAAGAAATTGCTCGAGCATCTGGTTTGTTACCGCACATGTGGGGTGTGCCGAACCGGTTCCAATAATTTTCATCGAAATATTGTGTTAGTTTAACAATTGCCTTCTTTAGGGAGCAGACCACTCCTTGGTCATTTGGGAGATGACCGCTCCGTAGTGTTAGGTGGAAACTTTGCTGGCTAATCTGCCGACCAGAGAGTGATGCTTGATTGGAATTTTAGTCCAATAAACCACTAACGCCCACGCACGAGTTAGCGAAAAATTTACCACTATAACGGTGCAAAGATAGGATGTCGATATATACTATCCCCTTTGTTGTGGTAAAAACACCTATTTTGTGGCGAAAATGCACTATTTGTGGTAAATGCTTTGCGAAAAACACAAAAATAACTATCTTTGTTGCATTATTTAGCCAAATTGGGTCACCGTGTGTGGAGAGTGTTTTTCTTGCTGGGTGGTCTGATAATATGTGATACGCTATGTTCGAAACAGAGATTCCTAAATTCCTAATATCGCGCCGTTATATCTGGGCGCTTATTACATTTATCTTCCTTTTCTCCATACTCTTTATGGTGCTCTACGACCGTTATGCCCTCTCGGTGTGGTTTAGTACGGCAGATATGGAGCGCTTCTCGTTTACTATCCTATTCTACTTTGCTGCGGTGATGATACTTATATTGAGCCGTTCGCTGATGTTCATGTTTCAGGATAGGTTGGCTCTCACTTGGTTGCAGTTTGCTCTGTGGATGATGAGCGAAAATGTTGTTATCTCGGCGCTATATACCTATATTACAGCCACTTTCTTCCCTGTTTCGGGTACGGCAATACCCGATATTGCACTTCGTGCGCTCTTCTGCGTAACGATGATTTTGGCGATTCCCAACGGCTTGGTATCGTTCTATGCCGCCTATCGCACTCGTTGCGAGGAGTTGCAGGCAGCGCAGTATGAGTTGCAGAGGGTCAATGAGGAGAATATCCGTATCAAGCAGTTGGCTGCTGAGCGTGAGCGACTTACGGCAACGGTGCAACGCTCCGAGCCCGATGCTCCGCGTATGGTACATCTTCACGACTACAACGGCACGCTGCGCCTAACAATCAATCTCGATACCTTATATTATATGGAGTCCGAGGATAACTATATCAAGGTCTACTACAAGCACAACGAGAAGATTCAATCCTATATGTTGCGCTGTCGTACAAGCGATGTCGAGAAGAGTTTGGAGGGTACATCTATGGTGCGATGTCATCGCTCCTATATTGTGAATATCAGAAAGATACAGTTTGTTGGCGAGGAGCATCGTATGCGCTATATCAAGCTCAACGATGAGTCGCTCAAGCAGATACCTGTGTCGAAGAGTTATTACGAAAGTCTACTTTCAAAACTGCGTGCTTAAAATACCTCTTGCAGTATCCTTAGCGACTCTACCGAGCGGATGGTGTCGAGGTGGTAGGAGTAGTATTTGAGCATAGCCTCAAGGAACTCCACTCGTTGTGTGCGGTTGAGACCTATCTCGCCCAAGTAGCGGACATCGCATTCAAGCATATCGTGCAGTATTCGAGCGTTGTCGGGCGATAGCGACTCGCTGCGCATCAATGGGATAGCGGTGAAGTGACCATCGCGGATATCGAGGTAGTCGCCATCGCTATATTCGTTGTCGGGCGAGAAGCCCAATGGGCGGCTAAGGTTAGCCAGGAACCATAGGTGAAAGTTTGCAATGCCCTCATCCAGAGCATCCAATGCCTCGACCGAGCCCCATACAAAGTCGAAGAGACCATCTGTTTGCTCGCTCTCCTTGACAAGGCGGTAGAGCACCTCCGCCATAAATAGCGCCATTGTCGACTTGCGCACATCGAAGGGGGTAGATTGCAACACGATGCCCGGCACAAGGTCTTTCATTCGGTGCATCGACATCTTTTGCGACTGCAAACCCTCGAACTCTACGGCAAACATAGGCTGCAGAAGTGCCATTTTAGAGCCTCGTGCCGTAGGTCTAACACCCTGAACCATATAGCTTTGTCGCCCTACAACATCGGTGAGCATATGCACAATAACGCCCTTCTCGCCATACTTTAGTGTGCCGAGAACTATGCCACGCGCCTTATAGGATTTCATCGACATCTTTGCTCTTTGCTCTTTGACCTTTCCTCTCGGTTAGTCGTGCCAGCGACCATCGCGCTTGATAATCTCGATAAGGTGGTCGAGGGCCTCGCTCTGGTGGATATTGCGCTCGACAACCTCACGGCCACGGTAGAGCGTGATATGCTCGGGCGACGAGCCAACATAGCCGTAGTCGGCATCTGCCATCTCGCCTGGGCCATTTACGATACAGCCCATCACGCCGATTTTCAGGTCTTTAAGGTGCGAGGTGCGAGCCTTAATCATCGCCAATGTCGACTGAATATCGTAGAGCGTGCGACCGCAACTTGGGCATGCGATATACTCGGTGCGTGAGAAGCGGAGGCGCGATGCTTGGAGCAACATTAGCTCCATATCGGCAACTGTCGCCTCATCGAGGGCTGGGGCATCAATCCACACGCCATCGGCAAGACCATCTATCAGCAACTGACCCATATCCGCAGCGGCATATATCGCCACTCGCTCGGGGTCGCTCTCTTCGTAGCGACGACGAAGCACCTTCGGGCGGTTGTCGGCGCGACCGAGGATTACTGCACGCCACTCGTGGGTGGGGTTTGCCGAAGTGGCATCTACGATGTCGTACTCGTCGGTTATCTCGCTGTGAATGATAGGCTTAGCCGTAGTGCGTGGGCTGAACACGGTGGGTGAGTAGCGAGCATAATCCTCATCGCTAACCTCAAACTCGCCATCGCGGTGGCGGAAGTACTCTACAAGCATTTTGCCTACGGGCACCTCATTTTCGGGGTCCTCGGTGAGCGATACACGCAGGGTGTCGCCAATGCCATCGGCAAGCAGTGCGCCGATGCCAACGGCACTCTTGATTCTGCCCTCGATGCCGTCGCCCGCCTCCGTAACGCCAAGGTGGAGGGGGTAGGTCATATTCTCCTTCTGCATAGCCTCGACAAGTAGGCGGTAGGCGTGAACCATAACAGGGGTGTTGCTCGACTTCATCGATACCACAACCTCGTGAAAATCAGCCTCTCGGCACATCTTCAAAAACTCCATTGCCGACTCCACCATACCCTCGGGTGTGTCGCCCCAGATGTCGAAAACGCGCTTTGCCAACGAGCCGTGGTTGACGCCGATACGCAACGCCACACCGCGCCTACGGCAGATGGCGATAAGTCGCTCTAACTCGCCATTCGAGGTGCGGAAGTTACCGGGGTTGATGCGCACCTTGTCGACTGCCTCGGCAGCTATCATCGCTATCTCGGGCGTGAAGTGGATGTCGGCAACTATGGCAGCCTTCGAACCGTGCGAGCGCAACATATCCATAATGGGCTGCAACGCCTCGCCCTCCTTTTTGCCCTGCGCTGTGAGGCGCACAATCTCGGCTCCCGCGCGCTCGATGCGCTCGGTCTGCGCCACCGATGCCTCGACATCGGCGGTCGGCGTGTTGGTCATCGACTGCACGGCAATAGGGTTGTTGCCACCAATTTTATAGCCACCAATCACCACTTCGTGCGATGCTCGGCGAGTGTATTTTAGAGTTCGTGCCATAACTTATTTTTTAGCAATAGCAAAGTTAATAATTTTTGTTGAGACTGCAAAGTCGGAGTGCATTTATACTCATTTGTAATAGATTAAAATACGGATTATCAACAAGTTAAAAATAAATTGTAAGGTGTTTGGTTTTACTATCCGTAACTTGCTGATAATCAGAGGGGTGGAAAAAGTAAATTTTCAGTCATTTGTAACACGCTGGTAATCAATGCTATATAAACGCCAATCTGGAAAAGATAACCCCCGAAAAATTTGGTAGCAACACTTATCGTATAGTACCTTTGTGGTAAGAAAAACTTTTGTTTGAAGATGTGTTAAAATGAGTTACTATGTTTTTTAAGTGGAAGAGTTAAAATAATAACCATTGCTCATTGCTAATTTCTAATTGCTCATTTCTCATTCTAATAACTAAAAACTAAAAATATGAAACAGCTTCTTTACCTTCTTTTGGCGATGCTTGGTTTTGGCTTCTCGACAAGCTGTGTGCGTTGCGAGTATGGTACTCCAAATGTCAGCTTCCGTGCGATGGCGCGTGTTGTTGATAAGGAGGGCGACCCTATCGAGGGTATCCGTGTGGCTATTCTTCACGAAAGTTGGGATGGCGAATATTATCGTGAGGACTTCGAATGGCGAACTGGCTATACCGATTACGAGGGAAATATCGATGCCACGGCTTCGCCCTTCGCCGTACCCAAACAATTGATTGTCGAGGATGTCGATGGCGAGGCGAATGGCGGCGAGTTCGAGAGCCAGATTGTCGATGTTGTTGGCTTCGAGCAGACCGAGAATGGAAGTGGCAACTGGTATGATGGCGCCTACAAGTTCGATATGGGCGAGGTAGCTCTTGAGCATAAGACCGCCAACGAAAATGATGACAACTCTAACAACTAATAACTAACGGCTAACAGCTATATTATGAAAAAGTATCTATTCCTATTGTTAGCGCTTGCCGTTGTAGGTGCAACAGTATCGTGTGAGAAGGATAACGAAAACAATGAGATTGACTTGAACCAACCATTAGATATTGAAACACTAATGGAGATGGCAAAG
>JAGBYO010000093.1 GCA_017628735.1 Alistipes sp.
GGCTTCGGCCTCGGCCTCCGATGTTGAGGGCATAAGACGCCCCTTTATGATGAATAGACCCTTGTCGAGACTACCTGTGATATAGGCATTTACGCTTGAGAAGAGGCCTTGCTCCTTGACTAATCTGTTTACCAAGCGCGAAGACTCGCCACCGGCCAAAAGGTCGGAGCTGAGGTCGCCCAAGAAGAAGTCGCGCGATAGGCGGTCGCCCATATGAAAGGCAATTGTAATATCAGTTGCTGGCACTTCGCGCTCCACCTCCAAGCGGCGAGGCTCACGCTGCACGGGCTCCTCGGCGATGGCGGGGATAGAGAGGTTGTTGTCCTCGATGTCGCCAAAATACTCCTCTGCCATATCCAGCATCAGCTCCTCGTCGAGGTCTGCCGAGATGGCGAGAATGGCGCGTGAGGGGCGGTAGTGAAGTCGGTAGAAGGCACGCACATCCTCGGTAGTGGCGCTCGCTATATGGTCGGGCGTAAGGCCTATTGTCGACCAGCGATAGGGGTGTGTGGTGTATGCCAAGCCTCGCAACAGGGGTTGTTCATCGCCATAGGGCTGGTTGAGGTAGCGCTGCTTAAACTCCTCGATAACCACCTGCTTCTCCGTTGCGCACGCCTCCTCCGAGATGTTGAGATTTGCCATACGGTCGCTCTCAAGCCATAGGGCAGTCGAGAGGTTCTCCTTCGGAAGTGTTATGTAGAAGTTGGTGTAGTCGTTGTTGGTAAAGGCGTTGTTCTCGCCACAAGCCATCTGCACGGGCACATCGAACTCAGGCACATTGTGTGTGCCACGAAACATCAGATGCTCGAAGAGGTGCGCAAAGCCCGTTCTATCCTCCGACTCGTTGCGTGCACCCACCTTGTAGAGTAGGTTTACGGCGGCAAGTTTTGAGGCGTGGTCTCGATTAACCAGTACGGTCAAACCGTTTTTCAGTATGCGTTGTTTATAGTGTATCATAATCTGTAACAAATGTACGAAAAAAAGAGCAAAAAGCAAAATAGTTGTTAGCTATTAGTTTTTAGTTGTTAGAGATTTTTTAAGACCTTAAGACTATTAAGACCTTAGGATTTTTCCTATCATCTTATCCTCTTAATGGTCTTGTCGTCTTAATCCAGCTCCTTACTCTTCTTTATATAAATATAAGTATACACCCGTGTGCGAAAAATATTTAGAAAAAAGTTCTCGAAAAATTTGCAAAATCACCACTTTTTGTTTTATCTTTGTGATATCAAAATGATATTAAAATAAACGGTTAAATATAAGTCTAACAAAATAACTTTTACCACTATGAAAAACTACACTTATTCGGGTTGGAAACTCAATGGCTTTATTGCCCTTTTGGTCAATCTTTTGATGGTTGCCGCAATGGTCTACTCGATTGTTGTATTGGCAACGGCCGAGGCACCTGTTGTCTGGGCGATTGTTGCACTTGTCGTATTGGCAATTGCATCGTTCCTTATGCTCTTCGGCTACATTATGCTTGAGCCTAACGAGTCGCGTGTATTCCTCTTCTTCGGTAACTATCGCGGTACCTTCTACGAGAACGGCTTTTGGTGGGTAAACCCCTTTATGACCGCAAAGAAGCTCTCGATGCGTGCCCGTAACCTCAATGTAGACCCTATCAAGGTTAATGACAAGGCGGGTAACCCCATTCTTATCGGCTTGGTTGTGGTGTGGAAGATTAAGAACGATGGTGCGTACAACGCCGTTTTCGAGATTGATGCTCCTGAGGTTGTTGGCGCTACATCCAACACCCGTATGAATGTCTTGGAGAACTTCGTAGCTGTGCAGAGCGACTCGGCATTGCGTCAGGTAGCGGGTATGTATGCCTACGATGAGAATACCAAGGGCGAAACAGAGGAGGTAACACTCCGTTCGGGTGGTGATGAGATTAACGATAAGCTCACCGATGAGCTTAACGACCGCCTCTCGATTGCCGGTATCGAGGTTATCGAGGCTCGCCTCAACTACCTCGCTTATGCTCCCGAGATTGCTGCCGCTATGTTGCGCCGTCAGCAGGCAGATGCTATTATCTCGGCTCGCGAGAAGATTGTTGAGGGTGCTGTTTCGATGGTTAAGATTGCCCTTGAGCGCCTCTCTTCGGAGGAGGTTGTAGAACTTGACGAGGAGCGTAAGGCAGCTATGGTGAGCAACTTGCTCGTTGTGCTATGTGCCGATGAGGCTGCTCAGCCTGTGGTGAACACCGGAACTCTCCACAACTAATAGCTTAACCCTTTACCCCCCCCAGTTATGGCTACGAAGGAGTCAAATACACGCAGTTTTATACTTCGCATTGATGGCGAGACGATGGAGGCACTCGAAAAGTGGGCTGCCGATGAGTTTCGCTCCACCAATGGTCAGCTGCAATGGATTATTGCCGAGGCCTTGCGTCGTAGTGGGCGCAAGCCTCGTGCAAAACGAAAAGTTAAGGAGGAGGAGAAGAATGAAGAATAGATTTAGCATTTGGAAATTCAACTATCGTGATATCGAGCGCAAGTCGAATCGCCGACTTGGCAAGAGAGATGATTCTAAGATGGGCATAGGCAATTGGATAGTTTTGATAGTTCTGTTTGTGCTTATCGAACTTAAACCTATCCCTGATAGTGTGCCTTATGCCGAGTGGATAAGTCTGCTTATCGCCCACTTTGTCCTCTTTGTGGTGCTCTTCCTAAGGCTCCGTCGCCAAGCACCCCGTACCTGTTGGCGCAACGCCACCTGGGCACTGGCGATGTGGGCTTCGGTAATATCGGTTGCTCCTCTTCTGCTCTATTGGCTCGATGAGTTTCCGTTGGATTTGACCCAGCAGATTATTGCTGCATCCTCTGTTTTGTGGCTCGCTGCCCTCTTATGCTACCTGCGCCTGCGCTATATCCGCCGCCGCTCACAAGAGATTGTCTTGCGCCTTCGTTTGGAGCGTAAACGCCGTAAGGCACAATACCTATAATTATGACAACCAAAATCATTGTATTGGCGCTCTGCACTCTATTGCTCTTGGCTCTTGCGGTGCTTGCCCTCGTGGGTAAGTTGGATAGGTTGTACACGATGTTCTATCCTGCCGATAGCCTTGCACCCGATAGGTTGGATAGGCGCGTTAAGCGTTGGCGAATACTATTCGCTACGGACATAATCCTCGCCGAGGTACTACTCTTCGTCTTTATCCTAATCGGTACATTAGACTATTATGAGTGGGCACTCGTTGTGGTGGCGTTGCTCTATTTTGCTTTGGAGGAGTTGTGGGTTCGTAGAGCATAGCCCCGTTGGATTAACCTTAAAACCTTGTTTATATGAACATTTGGCTTATAATCAGCGGTGTTGCATCGTTGGTGGTTGTGCTGATGTGTGTGGCGATTCTGCTTGGCCGTGGTGATTGGCTTGTTTACGAACTACGAAGCGACGACCGCGATAAGTTCAACCTTGCGCGACTGCGTGTGGTAATAGCAGTAGAGTATTTGTTGATGGTGTTCTTTTTGTGGATATCACACATCTTCGACTTTAAGGATAGTATATCTTTTATCGGCATTCTGCTTATCGCTGTGCTTATTGGCTTTATCAAAGGCACTTGGGCGACAAAGTAGACTAAAACCTTTACCCCTATGAGACGAATAATATTGATAATCGCAGCCCTCGTTGTTGCACCTACGCTCTACGGACAGAGTATTCCGGAGTATCGCAACGATGCAGTTGAGTTATCGGCTGAGTATAAGCAAGGTAACGCCTTTCAGCAAGACCTGCTCCTATATGCCGATATGCTCTCTTCGACACACCCCTATTATGCCGATGCCAAGCACCGCAAAGGTCTTGAGCGCCGAGTGCGTAAGGTCTATAAGGAGTGTGGCAAGATAGAAGATGTTGTGGACTTTAAGCTCACTCTTGCGCGCTTGGCAGCATCGCTTGGCGATGGACATACCGCAATATCTTATTGGAGCAATTTAGAGCGTATTTTCCCCGTAAGACTCTCCCTCGACATCAATCAACCCGCCATCGTGGATGTTACATCCGAGGAGCATCGTGCGTTGCTCGGCAAGGAGGTAAAGGCGGTTAATGGTCGCCCACTCGCTAAGATACTTCGCAGTGCGCGAGAGATAGTGAGTGCCGACAACGATGTAAACTTCCTAAACTTGGTAAAGGAGTATCTGATGTTTGCTGAGTTTTGGTCGTTCCTCGATATGAGCGATGAACGCTTAACGCTTACTTTTGCCGATGGCAGCAGTGCCGAGGTTGAGGCAATCAACAAGCGCGAACTTCGTATCGCACAGCTGCAACGCAATACGCAAGAGCGAGTTACGGCGATGCGTAACACCCTCTTTGACTACACAATCTTCGAAGACGAGGGTATCTGCTACTTGCAGTTTAACCAGTTTGCCGATAGGGTTACGCTGCCTCAATACAAGCAGTTGGCGCGCTTCGACGAGTTTGTTGCTAAGATGATGGCGGAGATAGAGGCTAAGGCTGTCAAGACCCTCGTTGTCGATCTTCAGTATAATGGTGGTGGCAACAGCAACCTTGGCGATGTGCTGTTGTCGTGGCTCAAACCCTACGCCGAAACCGAGCGCTATGGTGTCGATGTTCGTATCTCGAAGCTACTCCTTGAGCGCTATCCCTACTATAGCGACTTTACCTATGATGGCGAGGAGCTGAAGTTGGGCGAGGTCTATGATATGTGGCAGTTCGACCACAACAGAGGGCAGGAGATTGAGTATAACGCACCCCAAGACTCCTCGCGACATATCCTTAACTTTGATGCCGAGCGTATCTTTCGTGGAGATATCATCTTCGTTGAGGGCAAAGAGTCATTTAGTAGCGCCACCTTGCTCCTTACCAAGGCGCGTGATTGTGGGGTAGGCATCATCGTTGGTGAGCCTTCGGGAGGTAGACCCAGCCACTATGGCGACCTTCTCTACTGCACACTTCCCAACACCAAGACTATCGCCACCGTAAGCCACAAGCGCTTTGTGCGCCCCAACCGTGAGGCTAAGGAGAGCGACTATATTGTGCCCGATGTCTTTATTGAGCTTGACGATCCCGACCGCGATCTGCTTTGGGAGTGGATATTGAAAAATTAATAGCTATGAACGAGACTGTTTTACTGATTCTTATGGCGGTGGTCTTTGCCCTGTTGGGTGTTATGACCCTTCTTGGCAAGGCGGACTTTACGATGAAGCGCCGTTTCCGCGACTCCGAGAAGTATAATCTTCTTCGCCTGCGTGTTATTCACGCTTTATCAATTCTCCTTGTCTCGCTGATAACCATACTTATCCTCTGCGGTGTCAATGAGTTTGTTACGGTATGTGTCATCCTCCCCGCAGTGGTAGTATTGGCAATCCTACAATACACTTGGGCGAAGAAAAACTAACAACTCTCAACTCTCTCCTCTCTCTTCCTCGCTCCACTCCTTGTATGGGTGGCGACGGAGGTGGGAGTTGTAGTAGCGTTTCAGGCCTGTAACCTCCTCGCCAAGCCACGCGGGGCGGGCAAACTCCTCGTCGGCAGATTGCAACTCTACCTCGGCGATGGTAAGACCCTCGTTGTCGCCCTCAAACTCATCGACCTCGAAGGTGTGTCCCTCATAATCCACAAGGTAGCGGCGTTTCTCGATTAGCGCACCCTCGGCAAGTTGCAGTAGCTCCAGCGCCTCCTTTAGCTCAATGGGCCTCTCCCACTCATAGCGCGACAGACCGCCATCGGGTGATGCCCCCTTTATCGTGAGCCAGGCACCCTTGTCCGCAATGCGCACACGCACCGTGAGGCGACCCGATGCGAGGTAGCCCTGCACCAAGTGCATAGAGTTGTGGGCGAGCTCTTTATACTCGCCCACAACCTTAAATTTACGCTCTATTTCCTGAGCCATTGCAGTTAATTTTCGGGTGCAAACATAGGATCCCACGAGGGAAGCATAATAGGCTTCTCGTCAAGAAGTTTGAGTGTCTCAGCGGGGATATACTTCTTATCGACAACCACGCGGAACATATACTCCTCAAACCACTCATCGGTCATAATAAGGTTGCCCTTCCAGCCTGCTGCGGGGCCCCAGCTGTTCTCCACCATCCACTTCTTGGCGTTACCCTCGCTGTCGAGGTCTACGGCGATAAGTGTCATAGCGTGTGATGAGCCACTTGCAAATGTGCGAACACGCTCATCCTTATTCATCGGGAACTCCAC
>JAGBYO010000094.1 GCA_017628735.1 Alistipes sp.
GCCTGAACAAGGACTTGAACCTAGGACCCCATGATTAACAGTCATGTGCTCTAACCAACTGAGCTATTCAGGCATTGTAAAAGAACCGTTATCTTTCGATTGCGGTGCAAAGGTAAGGCATTTTTTTTATTCTGCAAATATTTTTGCAAAAATTTTCAAAAAAAATGTGTAATACGCCGAAAAACCGCACGAAAACAATATCTTTGTAATATGAAACACCACCTTATATATATAGTTGCAGCGCTCGGGGCAACGCTTCTACCCTTTTGGGGAGAGGCGCAACAGAGCGAGAGTGCCCTGAAGTTTAGCTCCACCATAGGCGACTATGGCCATATTAGAGAGGATGGTGGCTCGGTGGTCTGCCGCTTCGAGGCGGTAAATAGTGGCACGGAGCCGGTGGCTATCGTCGATGTTATCACCTCGTGCGGTTGCACCTCGGTGGCATTTGACCGCAAGCCTATTGCTGCGGGCGAGAGCACAACGCTCGATATCCGTTTCGACCCCATGAATCGCCCTGGTCGCATCGACCGCACGGTATATCTGCGCACATCGGACTACGATGGCGACATACGGCTAAGCCTTGTTGGCGAGGTTACACCACGCGACAAGAGCATCGAAGAGCTATACCCCTTCGATATGGGCGGTGGTCTACGCCTTGCGACCAACCACCACACCTTCACATACTTAGAGCACGGCAAGGCTATCGAGGAGCGCATCGGCTATATCAACGCCTCGGAGAAGGCTATCGCCATTGCCCTATCGCCCGTTCGCTCGTCGGGAGCGCTTACGGTAACCTACCCCAAGTGGTTGGAGGCGGGGGCATCGGGCGACATCATCGTTCGCTACCGTCTATCTGCCGAGAGCACTCGCTACGGCACTTTGAACGATGAATTTCGCTTCTCGGTAGATGGCATTCGCTCCGAGCATATCGTAACGACACAGGCCATTGCGGTAGATAATTTCGATTTATACGACGATATTTCCTCTCCGAGGGCTATTATTCCGAAAAATATTATTAGATTTGGGGAGGTAAATCGCACTAATGACTTTTTGGAGCGCTCGTTTACGATAGTGAACGAGGGAGGTTCGTCGCTCTATATCCGCAAGGTGGAGTCGTCGTCGAGTGCCATACGCGCCATTGTTGAGCAGGGTGCAGAGCTTAAGCCGGGCGAGACACTTAAGATAACCGTCAGGCTCTACCCCGCATATATCGGCGATAGCGACCTGCCGTTCACGGGGCGCATAACGCTGACGACAAACGATATGCTTCAGCCGATGAAGCTCATTAGAGTTAATGCGATACCCGTGTGGTAACAGAAGTGAAGAGACAAATAATTATAAACCTAATACTAACGAAATGTTTAAGATTGTAGAAAAACGCAAATTGGCGGAGAACATCTACGAGATGAAGATTGCCGCCGAGCGTGTAGCACGCGCTGCCCAGCCTGGTCAGTTCGTTATCGTTCGTAGTGACGAGAATAGCGAGCGTATTCCGCTTACCATCGCCGACTACGATACCGAGGCCGGCACCGTAACCATCGTTACGCAGACCATCGGTATGTCAACAAAGAAGATTTGTGCCTTGGAGGAGGGCGACTCACTCGCCGACTTCGCAGGCCCCCTCGGTCGTCCATCAGAGTTTGTTCATATGCCCCTTGAGGAGTTGCGCCAGCGCAAGTACCTCTTCGTAGCGGGCGGTGTGGGTACTGCACCCGTTTATCCTCAGGTTAAGTGGCTCAAGGCGCATGGCGTAGATTGCGATGTTATCATCGGCGCCAAAACCAAGGATATGCTTATCTACATCGATGAGATGAAGAAGGTGGGCAATGTACATATCGCCACTGACGATGGCTCGGAGGGCTACAAGGGTATGGTTACCGGCCTTATGAAGGAGCTTGTAGAGGTCGAGGGTCGCAAATATGACGAGTGCGTATGTATCGGCCCAATGATTATGATGAAGTTTGTCTGCCTTACAACCAAGCCTTGGGAGTTGCAGACCACCGTATCGCTCAACGCCTTGATGGTCGATGGCACAGGTATGTGTGGTGCTTGCCGAGTATCGGTAGGTGGCAAGACCCTCTTTACTTGCGTTGATGGTCCGGAGTTCGATGGTCATCAGGTAGACTTCGACGAGGCTATGCGCCGTCAGGCTATGTACAAGAATCAGGAGAGAACAGCAACAGAGAACTACGAACATAAATGTAACTGCTATGGCAAATAAGATACCGCGCGTCGCAGTACGCGAACAAGACCCTAAGGTGCGTGCCACCAACTTCGAGGAGGTATGCTACGGCTATAACGAGGAGGAGGCACTGTTGGAGGCTACCCGTTGCCTCAACTGCAAGAACCCCCGTTGCGTTGCTGCCTGCCCCGTAAACATCCATATTCCCGACTTTATCCACCACCTCACCGAGGGTAATATCCGTGCCGCTGCCGACACTATCCACCTCGACAGCTCTTTGCCCTCGATTTGTGGCCGTGTATGTCCTCAGGAGTCGCAGTGCGAGGGCTCTTGCGTCTTGGGCATCAAGGGCGAGCCTGTGGCTATTGGCAAGCTCGAGCGCTTTGTTGGCGACTGGGCTTTGGCACATAGCGACGAGGAGGTTGCCCCCGTTATCGAGAAGAATGGCAAGCGTGTAGCCATCGTAGGTAGTGGTCCTGCAGGCTTGGCTTGTGCTTCTGACCTTGCAAAGATGGGCTACGAGGTCGATGTATTCGAGGCACTCCACAAGTTGGGCGGTGTGCTTGTCTATGGTATTCCTGAGTTCCGCTTGCCCAAGGAGCGTGTTGTGGCTCGCGAGATTGAGGCCGTTAAGCGCCTCGGCGTTAAGTTCGAGACCGATGTGGTTATTGGCCGTACTATGACCATCGATGCATTGCTCGACAAGGAGGGCTACGATGCAGTATTTGTTGGCTCGGGCGCCGGTCTTCCCCGCTTTATGGGCATCGAGGGCGAGAACCTCAACGGTGTGCTCTCGGCAAATGAGTTCCTCACCCGCGTAAACCTTATGGGTGCTTGGAATCGTGAGAAGTCGGATACCCCCATCTATGTAGGCCGCAAGGTCGTTGTTGTGGGCGGTGGTAATGTTGCTATGGATGCTGTGCGTACCGCTAAGCGTCTTGGCGCAGAGGCCGTTATCGTCTACCGTCGTGGCGAGGCAGAGTTGCCCGCGCGCAAGGAGGAGGTACACCACGCCAAGGAGGAGGGCATCGAGTTCCGTATGCTCACCAACCCCACCCGCATCCTCGGCACTGACGATGGTTGGGTCAAGGGCATCAACTGCGTAGAGATGGAGCTTGGCGAGCCCGATGCTTCGGGTCGTCGTTCGCCCCAGGAGAAGGCTGGCTCGGACTTCACCATCGACTGCGATGTTGTGATTATGGCTCTTGGCACCTCGCCTAACCCCCTTATTGCGTCTACAACAAGTGGCCTGAACATCAACCGCCGTGGCTGTATCGAGGCCTCGGAGATGGGCGCTACCTCACGCGAGGGCGTATTTGCGGGCGGTGATGCCGTAACTGGCGCTGCCACCGTAATTCTTGCGATGGGTGCTGGCCGTAAGGGCGCTAAGGCTATTGATGAGTATATCAAGTCGAAGAAGTAATCGGGTTAGCCGAAAACTAACTTTTGAGATAGACCTCCTGAGAAGGGGGTCTTTTTTTGTGTAACAAATTGTCAATCAGCTCATTGCATCGGTTTTCCACTTTCGTTATTTTTCGAGCTCGTAACTTGCTGATTATCAGCACTTGGAAATTTTGGCCCAGAAAAGTTTTTCAGCCTACTGATAATCAACGGATTACAAAGGCCTTCTGGAAAAGTTCGAGCCTCAATTTTTTGGTTTGCACCACCTCTCGATAGTAATTTTGCATCAGCAAACAAGCAAAACTAACAACTATAAATATAGGTATTATGAAAACGATTAAGAGAATTTTGGTGGTTGCCATTGTGGCAATGGGTTTGACAAGTTGTGAGGAGACAATCTTTCCTCATAAGATTAAGGATGAGCCGAAGATTGAGTTTGCCGAGAAGAGCATCACCGTTGATGCTGCGGGCAACGAGGAGCTTATCGTTATGCTCAACTCAACGGGCGTTGATGATGCGACAATTCGCCTTATCGACAACTACGAGGTAGACGAGAATGGCGACCGCATTCCATTGGAGCCTTGGGCAGAGATTGTCAAGGTAATTGATAACTACGAGGAGGGTGCAACACGAGCATTGGCGTGCTGGGATTCTGCCATCGTCGTTAGAGTCAAGCCCAACGATAGTGGCAAGGAGCGCAAGGCGGTAATCTCTGCGCGCAGCTTTATGATAAGTGCCTCGGTCGACCTTACGCAAAGCGGAGAATAGATATTAGTTTTTAGTTTTTAGAATTTATTAGGACAAGTAAGATAAGTAGGACAAATATGATACCCTACCTCGTAATGGTCTTAAAAAAACTTAATAGCGATAGCTACCAGCTATCACTACGCCAATTTAGCGTCAGTGAGGGGCATATACAACACTCGCCAAAAAAAATGCGGATGAGCTGTACTAAAATGTACTGCTCATTCGCATTTTCTTTTGGTAGGGGCAGTAGATGCCCCTCAATCACGCTAAATTAGAAGGGGTAGCCGACACCAAAGTTTAGTGCCATATTCTTCCACTTGAGATTGTGAATCCACCTCTCGCCCGCAGGCATACCTGGATTGTGGAGCTGGAGACCTAAATCGAGGCGGAGGACAACAAAGGTGGCATCAATGCGGAGACCGAGACCAGTGTTGAAACCGAGTTGCTTATAGAAGTTGTTGAAGTGGAAGACCTCCTCGGGATTGCTATCCTCGGTATCGCGGAGGTACCACACATTACCTGCATCGAGGAATACAGCACCCTGGAATATCCACCACACGGGGAAGCGGAACTCAAGGTTTGCCTCAAGGCGCACATCGCCCACCTGTGCGGGATAACGGGTATCGGCAGTCTGGGGGTGGTTACCGGGGCCAAGTGTTCGTGGCACCCAGCCACGCATCGAGTTAGCACCACCGCAGTAGAACATACGGTCGAAGGGTATTGAGCGACCACGAGAGTTGCCATATGTCACGCCCACACCACCAAAGATGCGACCTGCAAGGTACATCTTATGGCCGAGGTCAATATTGTGGCTTGCGCTAAGGTCGGCACGCACATACTGCGAGTAGCGGATGCCAAGGATTTCGTAGTAGTCCTTGCCCTCTGCCTTATGCGAGAAGAGGCTCTCGATGCCTTGCAGAAGGTTACCCGCAGTCTCGAGGTTGAAGCGCACGACGGTGACATCACGGCTCATGCCCGTGCGCTGGTTGTTAAAGGAGTAGGATGCCGAGAGACCCGCATTTAGCTGCGACTCAAACGAGGTACGCAGGTAGCGGTTGCCAATATCCTCCAAGAACTTCTGGTCTACGCTCTTAACATCAATCCAGTTGATGTCGATAGGTCGTAGCACGAACGACGACGACTCGCCGTGCTTCCAGCTATATGCCCAACGGGCACTCGACAGATTACGGCGGTAGTAGGGTCGGTTTTGGTAGTCGAACGATAGCTCGAGGCGTGTTCGGGGTTGCGATATACGGCTATCGGGGGCGGGCTGGAAGGGGGCAAGGATGCGTGGGAACTGCAAACCTGCCGTAAGACCTATCTCCTGTGCATTGCGCTTCGCCACATCGCGGGCGTACATATATTCGTAGCCGACACGCAGAGCCACATCGAAGGCCTCAGCACCACGAAAGACATTGTTATTCGAGTAGCCGAGCGTAACGCCCAAGCCGTAGAATGTCGAGGTTGTCGATGCCTCCAACTCCACCTTCATACTCTGCTTGAGAGCCGGAGTGCAGTAGATATCGCACTCCAAGTAGCGCTCGCGAGTGTCGAGCAACTCGCCATCGTTCTCCTCGCCTACATAGGTAACGAAGTTATCCTCATCGGCTAAGCGTGCAAACGATATCTTGGCGTTGCGGAAGAAGCCCAACGACATAAGCTCGTTGTAGGTGTGCTTAATTTGCTCGGCATTGTAGATGTAGTTGGGATAGATGGGCACAACACGACGAAGCACAGCATCACGCAGACGGGGCGAGCTGTTGACATCGCGGATGATGTTGAGACCATAGTAGTTGGTGGTATCAATCACCGCACCCGCCTTAAAGCCGTGTGTCGAGCGCAACATAGGGTCGTAGGTGGGGAAGATGTTGATATTGCGGATGCGGTAGACCGAGTTATCCTCCCACTGGGGCACACCACGCTCGTTGTAGCCCTGCAATGTGGGGCGCACAATCATCTCTACATCGGCGAAGTTGTTGCCACCGAGGGTATCTACCTCGTAAGAGATGTTGTTTACCGTGAAGTCGAAATATCCGCGGTTATTGAGTGCCGAGGCGATGCGCTCACGCTCCTCGTCGAGGCGTGCAATGTCGAGAATGTCGCCTAGGCGCACAAGACTCTTGGCCGTGTCGGCAAGAATTATGGGGCGTAACGAGCTATCACGAAGGTCGTAGCTAAAATCCTTGATACGCAGAGGCTCGCCCTGATGAATGGTATATGTTACCTCGGCACGGCGCTTACGGCGCGTGGTATCGATGGTACAATCTACCGAAGATGAGAAGTATCCGCGTGTGTGGAGGTATGTTTCAAGGTTTTGCACCGACTTCTCGGTCAGCGTGCGGTCGAGCAATACAGGCTCCTCGCCAATCTTGCGTTTGAAGTTGTTCCACCAGTTGTTCTTCTCGGGGTTGGCCTTCTCATAAACCCATACATAGAAGTCCATACCCAAGATACGCTTGTTGGGCGACTGGCGGACATAGGTGTCGATATTATCTCTGTCGACCGTGATACGCTCGCTTCGAGGCGTTAGTTTATCGTCCTCAATCTTTACTTTTGAGAGTAGGTAGCTACCCTCGGGCAGTGAGCGCGTGACATTGCAGGCCACGCAAAACAGCGCAACCACAAGCAACAAATATCTCGCTACCCTACTTCGCATCTACTCCTCTGCTATCTTTTGGCGGAAGGCCTGCCAACGCTCCTCCTCGCCCGTAACATTCAACTTTTCAAACTTTAGCTCACCACCCTCAAACGAGGCACGACCCCACCACTCAAAGGTGGCGTTGCCCTCGAGGCGTGTGGTGATTTCGCCGCTAATCGTCGTGCGACAAGCGACCTTGCCACCACGATTCTTGACCTCAATGCGCTTGCCCGCCTCGACGATGCCGAGCAATGCCGCCGCCGTTGCCGAGGCTGTCATCGCCGTACCGCACGACAAGGTGATACCAGCGCCACGCTCGTATGTTGCAACAAATATCTCGTGCTCCGAGCGGCGCTCATAGAGCGAGATATTTACGCCATTGGGAAAGAGGTCGCGGCGCTCCTTGACCGCTTCGCCCAACGCCTCCAACTTTTTGAGGTCTACCCTATCAACCGAGGCCACAATATGGGGGTTGCCAAGGCTCAAGGCCGAAAACTTCAACTCCTTGTCGAACGACTCTATAACCTTGCCAAGCCAGCGCTCGTCGGAGCCAAAAAATGCAAAATCGTCACTCGATGTCGAGATTGGAATATCTACAGCATAGGTGGCGATGCCCTCGGCGATATCCTCGGCACGCTCCACGGGGTAGTCCTTGCCTCCAGAGCGCACGATGCCATCGACGATATAGCCTCGTTCGTCTGCCAAGCGAGCCACGCAGCGCATACCATTGCCACACATCTCGGCCTGCGTGCCATCGGGGTTGAACATATCCATAGCGTAGTGACCATCCGCGTGGCGAACGACATACAACACGCCATCGCTACCGATACCCGACACTCTCGCCGACACCTTACGGGCAAAGGCGCTACGGTCGACACCCGCAAAGCCCTCTTCGCGTGTGGTATCGACCATCACAAAGTCGTTACCCGACCCGTGACACTTTATAATCTCGAAATCTGCCATAACAATATATCGTTCAAAGTTACAAAAAATTTTGATGCGAAGCATCATCTACCCGAATTTTTATCATATTGCTTGTTTTTATCTCATATTTTTCGTAATTTCGTAAGAGAAAACTAAACTTAGCAAAACTATGGTCGAGAAGTTTATAATGGCGGGTGATACCCCGATGCATATTGCCGATACGGAGAAGGGCGAAAAGTGTGTGGTGCTATTGCACGGCTACTTGGAGTCAATGGTGGTATGGGACGACTTTGTGCCCCTGCTAAAAGATAAGGTGCGTGTCGTGACGCTCGACCTTCCGGGTCACGGCATCTCGGTGGTTAAGGATGAGCCTCACACGATGGAGTATCTTGCTGACTGTGTGGCAGGTGCGATGGAGGCATTGGGCATCAAGCGCTACTCGGTAGTTGGCCACTCGATGGGTGGCTATGTATCGTTGGCCATGTGCGAGAAGTATGCCGACAGACTCGACTCAGTTACTCTGCTCCACTCCTCAACGGCTGCCGACACGGAGGAGAAGTGCGACAGGCGTCGTCGCGAGATTGAGCTTATCAAGGCGGGCAAGAAGAGTACGATGGCACGCCTTGTGCCACACGCAGGCTTTGCACCCCACAACACCGCACGCCTAAAGGATGTTATCGCAGACCTCGAAGAGTTGGTAATGATTACCGAGGATGAGGGCGTTATCGCCATTTTGGGCGGTATGATTCTTCGCAAAGACCGCGACGAGATGTTCCGCAACACTACAGTACCTCACATGTTTATCTTTGGTCGCCACGACTACTATATCTCGAACGAGGCAGCCGAGGATATGGCAGCTCGCCACCCTGAGGCACGCATCGTATGGCTCGAAAATTCGGGACATATGGGCTTTGTCGAGGAGCCCGAGTTATGTGCCAAGGCCATACTTGAGTTGGTAGAATAAGAGAGTTGCCTACTTTTAGTTATTAGAGAGTCGAAAGGACAATAAGACGATAAGATAAAATAAAACTCCTCGGATGGGTCATTAGCGTATTCCCATTCGAGGAGTTAAGTTTTATGCCACAAATTGCTGTTTTTCACAAGGAATTAAATTTCTTGTCAGAGTGGTGTGGTAGTGGCACTGATACGAAAAAGCCCGGATGGGACATACTCTTGCGTATTTTCCATTCGGGCTTTTGACTGAAGCGTCGCTAATGCGCCACTATCACAAGAAATTATCGGCGTGAGATAACCTCATCAGCCTCCATAACAACCGGTTCGTGCTCGAAGGTCATCTCAGATGCCTTGCGACCAGAAATCTTGTTACGGAAGAGCTGCTTGGGCTCATCGTTGTAAACAAGGCTCTGGAGAGAAGCACCCGAACCATTCCACCACTCGTCAAATGCATCGATGTCGGTGTTAGCATTTGCATAAGATGTGCTAAAGCAAACCTTTGTAATATCTGAGTAGTCGCCATACTGGTCAACAACCAATGCTACGAGCTCGTAGTATTTATCGTTATCAAGGATAGAGTAGGTCTTGTCGGTGCTCATTGAGCCATACTTGTCGATACTCCAAACGAGGCCGTCACGATACTGCTTATCGTCGTAGATGTCGTTACGGCCAGTCCAATCATAGATAATCCAGAAGAGGCTGGTGTACTCGCCAGTAATCTTAACCTCGATAGGCAAGATGAACTTGCCACTGTAGCTATCGCCTGAGCAGAACTCGAAGCCAGGAACCTCAGCGATATCAGATGCTGAGAAGAAGCCCAAGTCTACGAACTCAATAGATGCCAAACCACCTGATATCTTACGAGTCTTGAATGTAGTTGTTGCGATGTAGTTAGTAGTAGCAACACCACCGCGTGAACCGAATGCGTAGAGGACATAGTCAGTCTCGGGCTCGAGGCCGATTACATTCTGTGAGTAGTCGCCCTTGATAAGCTCGTAAGAGCGGTTGGTGAGCAAGTACTGCTGACGCTCAGCATCGTTGTTGCCAAATGTAGCCCAGTCCGAAGCCTTCTCCCAACCTGCGATGTAGTAGTCATCGTTAGTTGTAGTGAAGTTGATAGTAACTGACTGAGCGGTAACATTGGTTACAGATGTGGTAATCTGGTTGTCCGAAGGCTTAACATCGCCAGTGGTAACCTTTACGATCTGAGGCTTTGAGCAAGGCAAACCGTGCTCCTCCATTGCGAATGCGAAGAGGTAGTAGTCGTGGTTAGCCAAGAGCTCGAACTCATAGTGGCTACGGGGAGTGCCATCCTCGTACTCACCCTGACAGTTGTAGAACGCTACGATCTCGTCGTCAGACATTTCCTGCGACATTGACCATACAGCGTTAGACCAGTAGTACTCAACAGCCTCTGCGGGTTCATTGTTAAGGAAGTCGAATGCCTCGAAGTATGAGTCAGCCAAAATGCAGTTAAGCATATCGAAGTAGTATGCACCCTCGTAATCTACGGGTACAACATCAGCCTTTACAAGGGAACCATCAACGGTATAGTTAACGGTGAACTCAACAGCTGTCTTCTCTGGCTCCTTGGTTACGATCTCGAACATAGCGACGTCAGAGATAAGCGCACCTGTATCATAATCGAAATAGTAGCAGTAGAAAGTGTGAGGTACGCCAGATACACAACCGCTGACGGTAATGCCACGCTGGTCGCCGATACGAGCCTTATCCTGCATGATGCCTGCTGCATCCTGGCCGTAGAACTGACCCAACCAACCGAAGTAGAAGAAGTCGTCCTCGTAGAAGTCCTCACCAGTCTCGAAACCAGACTGAACGATGTAGGTAGCATCTGCCGACATAACGATGTAGGGAGCAGTCTTGTCTTCGGGAATAACATCCACGGTGTAAGAGAAGAGGTCAGAAGTAACATTCTCCAAGGTAAAGCCTGCGCTAACCTTAGCACCCTGCTTAACGGTGAAGACAACATCCTCTGCAAAGCGGTACTTAACGGTTACCAAGCACTCACGAGGCTCCGAGCCGGGATTAGCATCAACATTGAACTGCAAAGCACCAGTGATGCCGTAGTTAAAGCCATTAACCCAATCCTCTGCGGGCTCTGCCGAAATCTTCTCACCCTGGTGGGGATTCTCGATAGTATACTCAAGGAGGTATAAACCACCTGCAAGGCTAGCAGACACCGAGGTCTTGCCAAGCTTAATCACCGAATCCTTCTCAACATCGGGAGGGGTAGGGCCATCAGGTGTCTCGCTGTTGTTACAACCAACGAGAAGTGCCAAAGCCATGAGAGGCATAAGACCCATCATCAAATAATTCTTAATTGTTCTCATAGATAATAGATAAAATGTTTATTGGTAATAAATTTGTTTCTAAAATTTTTAATTAAAATCCACTCCTTCAAGTGGCAAATATAACAATAAATTGTAAAATATCATCTACCCAGTAATATTTTTTTTCGACAAACAGACAAAAGTGTTGTATCGTGACAATGAAAATCATATCTTTGCTGAAGAAAACAAAATAATTATAAATTTGTCTATGAGAAAATTTCAACTTACTACTATGTTTTGTGCACTCTTTTGTGCACTCTCTTTTTCGTCATGTACCGATACGCCTGAGACTCCTGTTGACAGCGTGACAAAGGTTACACTTGAGCAAACGGTGGTTAATGTTGTTGCTGAGGGTGGAGTATTTAGTGTTGATTATACGGTTGAGAATCCTCTGCCGGGTATTGATGTAGTCGGCAAAACGAGTGTCGAGTGGATTACATCTATCGTTGCTGAGGACGGTGTGTTGAAGTTTAGCGTAGCGGAAAACGGCAAGCCAGAGGAGCGTTCGGCATTTATCAATGTCAAGTACCCCAATGTCGATGATGTTCGTTTGGAGGTTCGTCAGGCAGGCTTCGAGGGTGTTACATTCCAGATGGAGATTAGCAACAAGACGACGACTACCTGCACATCGAAGGTCGTTCCCTCGGATAGCGAGGTGCCCTACATTATCTATATGGCAGAGCTTGACTACTTCTACAATATGGGCATTACAACTGCCGAGGAGCTCTTCATCGATGACTACAACTACTTTATGTCGATAGCCAAGCAGTATAATGTCGAGATGCTTGAGGAGTTCTTGTTGATGAACATGATCGCTTTCAAGGGCGAGAGTGTTATCAGCTGGACAAATATGACCCCCGACAAGGAGTATGTTCTCTATGCATATGCTATCGATGTGAACGATGAGAACAACGACTACACGCTTGGCTCGCCAATCGCCCATATGATGTTCTCGCTCTCGTCATCGGAGCTTTCTGAGGTGAAGTTCGATGTTCAAATCGAGGTAGATGGTCCTGAAGCTACATATACCATCAAGCCTATAGACTACGATGGTAAGTACTATCTCGATATCTACGCCGAGGGTGATTATATGTATCGTTCGCCCGGTACGGAGCTTGATGATAGCTATGTGCGCACCGTGACGAATACTTGGCTGAGTATGATTTCGATTTATATGCAGTCGGGATATAGTGCCGAGCAGCTCTTTGAGATTATGTGCCTTGAGGGTGAGGAGACATATAGCGAGACACGCGATGCAGCAACCAACTATGCGATGGTGCTCTACGCTATCGAGATGGTCGATGGCCTGCCTCAGGTGGCATCGAAGCCTCAGTTGGTAAACTTCAGCACCGAGGCTGTCGAGATGTCGGATATGACTATCGACATCAAGGTTGAGAATAACTATGTTCGTGTTGCCGATGTGTCGGTTACTCCTTCGACCGGAGAGCCTTATACTGTGGCACTTGTAGCCACCGAGGAGGTGCCCGATAGCACCGATGGCGAGATAATGAGCTGGCTTATCAACAACTTCGATATGTCGTTGTATCGTGGCTCGATATTCAGCCATGTCAATACACTACAGCCCGAAACAGCTTATACCGTATTAGCATTTGGTTACTATGGTGGCACTATCACCACCAAGCTCTTCCGTGTCGACTTTATGACCGAGGCTGCCGGCGAGTGCCAGAATAGTGTTGTAGGTATGGAGTGGAATGGCCCTTATAGCCTTGCTGAGCTTGAGGCATACGACTCATCGAAGTATTATAACTATGGTATGTTCGAGGCGATGGGCTGGTTTGCTATGTGGGCAGAGATTGAGACTGCCGAGCCTTCGCAGGATATGTTCTACACAATCTATAGCGCCGAGACAATCGCATTCGTGGATGAGCAGACCATTGTGAATGACCTCGTAAGCGGTATGGCATCACCAAGCATTACGCTCTTTACGGGTGAGAATGGTGTGCTCTACCAGTTGTGCGCCGTAGTGATGGACTACAAGGGTAACTACAGCGAGTTGTGGCGCTCTGAACCATTTATGTATGAGTACAACGCAGATACGAAGCGTCCTCTCGAGGAGCTTACATCGAAGCTCGCAGAGCTTTCGGAGCCTGCGCCTGCTCGCCAGAGCGTAAAGCTACTATAGAAACTGTTTCTATTAAATGGGTAGTTCGTAGCTACGAAATATAGCTCAAACAGATTCTTAGTCGCTGTTAACTACTAACTTGAGGGTCGGACTCCAGCTTTGGAGCTCGGCCCTTTAGCTTATCTGTTAATATATATTATATAGGTATACCCGTTGTTCTGCCCTTAATCGAAAAAAAATAGGGGGTAATAGCAAAAAAAGTTGTCTTAGTGTTTCGTGTTTCAAAAATTAGTGATATATTTGCACTCGATTTTCCGAATTGTGGCACGCTGAGGGGTCTCCGATGGGTCGTTACTAAGTGGAAAAAGTTCTTTGATAGAGTGCAAACGAATAATTTTTGGAAAAAGTTGCGAAAAAATTTGCAGAATTAAAAATTATTCGTACCTTTGCAATCCGATACGGTCAATGCCGATGTAGCTCAGTTGGCCAGAGCAGCTGATTTGTAATCAGCTGGTCGGGGGTTCGAATCCCTCCATCGGCTCAA
>JAGBYO010000011.1 GCA_017628735.1 Alistipes sp.
AGTGTTTATTCTGTTAAATATATTTCTACAATTTGAATAATCATTCAACTGAATATAGTTATAGCATATTTCTATTTGGGTATCAAATAGATATGTGTGTTGATTTAGTCTCTTAAATTCATCTTCAGCGACCAAAAGGATTTTAATAGCTGTTTCAAAATCTCGCAACCTATTGTATATAATGGCTAAATCATAAGTAGCATACACACTATGAAGCGGTAGCTCTGCCTTATCAAAGCACTCTTTTGATTTTTGATACTCCTCTAATGCATTTTGAAAAAGACACTCCGTGCCGTAAATATCGCCCTTGGTGCGATGCACAAGACCCGAGAGGCGAGGATTGTCGAGGTGCGAGAGCGACTTTTCGGCCTCCAAAAGCGAGTACATAGCACGGGCATTCTCGCCCTCGGACTGCATAACAAGGGCGTGTTGATACATAGCGCGAGCACGCTCGGCGTGGTTGTCGTCAGAGATATAGTAGTCGAACATCGGCTGAGCGATAGAGTCGCGGTCTACTGCAAGACGATTGTAATAATTCACCTCGGCAACAACAAGCTGATAGTGCGCACAGTCGTGCTTACCGCGCACCGCCTCGGGGTCGATGCTCTGCACCATCCTTAGCGCCGAGTCGGGCAACTCCATCATAATCTTCTCAGCATGGCGAATCTTCTCCGCCGTTTGCTTATCCGTCGCACAACTCACCGCCATAACGGCGCACACTACCAAGGCGGTAAAAAGCACTTTTCCACGCACCATAAACCTGCTCGATTTTCCAGTAGACAACTTCATCATAACACGACCTCTATATTACGCAAATCCGCACATTCTCCAATATAGTACAAAGATACTAAATAAAGAGCAAAGTTCAAAGAGCAAAGAGCAAAAAGTTTTTTAAGACGATAGGACAATTAAGACAATAAGACGGTAGGAGAAAAATCCCATTGTCTAAAAGTCCTAAGGTCTTACGGTCTTTAACAACTAACAACTAAAAACTAAACAAGGGCAAGCGGAAAGCCTGCCCTTGTTGCTAATTACTAATTGTTAAGTATTACTTAACCTCCTCGAACTCTACATCCTCGGGCTGTGCCTTCTGCTCGCCCTGCTCTGCGCCAGCGTTGGGCTGACCCTGAGCCTGCTGTGTCTGCTGCTGTGCGTAGATATCCTGTGATGCAGCCTGCCAAGCGGCGTTCAAAGTCTCGATAGCCTTGTCGATAGCGGCGATGTCCTGAGCCTTGTGTGCCTCCTTAAGCTTGCCGAGAGCATCCTCGATAGCTGCCTTCTTATCAGCAGGAAGCTTGTCGCCATACTCCTTGAGCTGCTTCTCCGTTGCGAAGATATTAGAGTCGGCAGCGTTAATCTTCTCAACACGCTCCTTCTCTGCCTTATCCTTCTCCTCGTTGGCCTTAGCCTCGTCGCGCATACGCTGAATCTCCTGCTCGGTCAAGCCGCTCGAAGCCTCGATACGAATCTTCTGCTCCTTGCCGGTGCCCTTATCTTTTGCCGAAACATTGAGGATACCATTGGCATCGATATCGAAGGTTACCTCGATCTGCGGAACGCCACGGGGAGCTGCGGGGATACCATCGAGGTGGAAGCGACCGATAGACTTGTTGTCGCGAGCCATGGGACGCTCACCCTGACATACATTGATCTCTACCGAAGGCTGGTTGTCAGCAGCAGTCGAGAATACCTCGCTCTTGCGGGTAGGAATAGTGGTGTTAGCCTCGATAAGCTTGGTGAAGACGCCACCCAAAGTCTCGATACCGAGCGAAAGGGGAGTTACATCCAACAAGAGGACATCCTTAACCTCGCCAGTGAGGACACCACCCTGAATAGCAGCACCTACGGCTACTACCTCATCGGGGTTAACCGAACGGTTGGGGGTCTTGCCGAAGAACTCCTCTACAATCTTCTGGATTGCGGGGATACGGGTAGAACCACCCACCAAGATAACCTCGTCGATCTGCGATGCCTGAAGACCTGCATCACGCAAAGCGATACGGCAGGGCTCGATGGTCTTCTGCACGAGGTGGTCACACAACTGCTCGAACTTTGCGCGTGTGAGAGTCATCACAAGGTGCTGAGGAATACCGTTTACGGGCATAATGTAGGGAAGGTTGATATCGGTAGTTGTCGCCGACGAGAGCTCAATCTTCGCCTTCTCGGCAGCCTCCTTCAAGCGCTGCAATGCCATAGGATCCTGACGAAGGTCGATGTGGTGCTCAGCCTTGAATGCCTCTGCCATATAGTCAATCAACACATGGTCGAAGTCATCACCACCAAGGTGGGTATCACCATTGGTAGACTTAACCTCGAATACGCCATCGCCAAGCTCCAAGATAGAGATATCGAAGGTGCCACCACCAAGGTCGTATACGGCAATCTTCATATCGTCCTGCTTCTTGTCAAGACCGTAGGCAAGAGCTGCTGCGG
>JAGBYO010000095.1 GCA_017628735.1 Alistipes sp.
CGGCGTGAACGGCCAGAGAGTGCGGGCAACGACTTGATATTCTGGCGTGAGAGGATAAGTGCAACAGGGCGTGTCTCCTCCAATGCCATCTTCCACGCTGCCACAGTCTCCTCAGAGTCGGCAGGGCGAAGAACAAGCATCGAGCGCTTGCCAGAGTGGTTGTGGAGGTGCTCCATAAGGCGAATCTGTGCCTCGTGCTCAACGGGCTCGTGGGTAGGACCATCCTCACCAACACGGAATGAGTCGTGTGTCCAGATGTAGATAACCTTCTTCTCCATAAGAGCAGAGAGGCGAACAGCGGGCTTCATATAGTCAGAGAATACGAAGAAGGTACCGCAAGCGGGGATGATACCGCCGTGGAGTGCCATACCGTTCATCACGCACGCCATAGTAAGCTCGGCAACACCTGCCTGGAAGAAGTTACCAGAGAAGTCTCCCTTGGTAAAGGCCTTGGTCTTCTTGAGGAAACCATCGGTCTTATCTGAGTTCGAGAGGTCGGCAGACGAAACCACCATATTCTCGACATGCTCTGCAAAGTAGCCAAGCATAGTTGCCGAAGCGGCGCGTGTTGCCTGGTCGGGCTTAAGCTCGATTGCCGAGTAGTCGATTTCGGGCAACTTGCCTGAGTAGAAGTTGTCCATCTTCTCTGCCAATGCGGGATTCTCCTTGCGCCAAGCAGCCTCGGTCTCGGCCATCTGCTTTGCCCAAGCGCGCAACTCCTCACGGCGAGCAGCATACACCTCCTTCGACTCCTCGAACACTGCGAAGGGCTCGTCGGGGTTACCGCCAAGGTTCTTGATGGTAGCGGCGATGTCGGCACCTGCAGCCGTAAGAGGCTGACCGTGGGTAGATACCTGGTTCTCGAAGCTTGTGCCATCAGCCTTGCGTGCGCCATAGCCCATAATGGTCTTACCGATGATAAGGGTGGGGCGCTCGGTCTCGGCATTTGCAGCCTTCAGCGCAGCACGAATCTCGTCGATAGACTGACCGTTTACGGTGATAACATTCCAGTTCCACGCACGGTACTTCATCTCAATATCCTCAGTGTCCACCTCATCGCACTTTGTCGAGAGCTGAACATTGTTCGAGTCGTAGTACATGATGAAGTTAGAGAGACCAAGGTGACCAGCTACACGACCAACACCCTGCGAGATCTCCTCCTGAACAGCGCCGTCAGAGATAAAGGCGTAGGTCTTGTGTGCCATCCACTCGCCAAAACGAGCCACCATAAAGCGCTCGGCAATAGCTGCACCGAGAGCCATAGCGTGGCCCTGACCAAGAGGACCAGAGGTGTTCTCCACACCACGCATAACATCGACCTCTGGGTGGCCGGGTGTTACGCTGCCCCACTGACGCAACGACTGCAAGTCCTCGGTTGAGTAGTTACCTGCCAACGAGAGCACCGCATAGAGCATGGGCGACATGTGGCCGGGGTCGAGGAAGAGACGATCACGGTGAGGATAGGCCATATTCTCAGGATCGTAGCGAAGGAACTCGGCGTAGAGCACATTGATAAAATCTGCACCACCCATCGCGCCACCGGGATGACCCGACTTAGCCTTCTCAACCATCGACGCAGCGAGGATACGAATATTATCCGCTGCACGCTGAAGTTTGTTGTTCTCCATAGTTTGAAGTAGTATTTTAATTTATGAATTAATATTTTGTTCCGCTTTCATTGGGCTACATTGAACTATGTTCAATACATTATACAAAGATATGAAAAAAAGATGAAAGAGCAAAGAGCAAAGGGCAAAGAGTTGCTTTTAAAATGAGAAATGAGCAGTGGAACACTTGCAACAAACCCCTCACACCTTAAAAAAACGGAATCGGCAGCCACTTAATTGCAACTGCCGATTTCTTATTTGGTTATATCAAAGAATCATTCGAAACATCTATATATACTCGTGTATTGATGATTCTGCCTTTGTGGAGGCGAGGTGGGGGCAACTACTCGGTGGGTGGCACATCGAAGCCAATCTGGTCGACGGTGAGTACCGTAACCTGCTGCCCGTTGTATAGTCCTGAGCACTCGGCACCGAGCAGGCGACCCTCGCTCTTTGAGAAACGAGCAACTATCCCAGCCTTGTCGCCCCTGGTGCTAACAGAGATTATATCGCCTTCCTCGCTGAATTTTAGCAGTATACCCGATAACGCAGCGTACTCCTTCAATTTATCAATCGTAGCGAACGGAGTGAGGTCGACTCCTTTGTCGGGTCGTTCAAGTACTAATTGCCCATTCTGGTAGCGTCGATAACTCTCGCCGTCGTAGAGTTCCATAGAACTAACCTTGTCCTGCCACTTGATAGCCATCTTGACCTTTGAACCCTCTTTGCGAATCTCAACGGAGCCTTGAATCGGAGTGCCATCGAAATCGATATCGTAGAGTTCATCTTGTGTGCGTTTGTTCCCAACGACATTTGCGGTGAAATGAACGAGGAAGCTATCCGATTCGAGCAGTTGAGTCATTGCTCGCTCCACCACCTCGCGGGCGGTGCTGGTCTGTACTCCGCTAATGCCGATGACTACTGCTACTACGACCACAGCGGCAACAGCTCCAATGCGTACTGCCTGCCAGAGTGGGCGTCTGCGCGGTGCTGGGGCTTTGAACGAAAGTGAGGTGGTGGGGGAGAAACGCGGAGTGAGAAGATTCTCAACGCGATTGTCCAAAGAATTGTCTAAATTGTTGTTAGTCTTCATAATGTTGGTCTTTTTTTTAGGTTAAATCAGCCCACGCTTTTCGAGGGCTTCGCGCAACTTGTCAATGCCATAGCGAAAACGCGATTTGGCAGTTGTGAGAGGAATGTTGCAAATCGAGGCAATCTCGTCAAATTGACAACCGCCATAGATTCGCAATCGGATCACTTCGCTCTGCTCGTCGGGCAAAAGTGCCATCAGTCGCTCGATCAATCGAAACTCTTGTTCAAAATCCTTCGGAGCGAGGTCGTCGCTACTCAATGTATCGAGCGTTTCGGTGGTCGCAAACTGTCGCCGTGAGCGCAAAGATGAGGTACAACTATTTGTCAATGAACGATAAACATAGCCTTTTAGGTCTTTGATCTCGGCTAGTCGTGTGCCTTGTTTCGAGAGCCGCAGGTAGAGGTCTTGCACCACATCGTCTGCTTCGGTGGCAGACCCCAGCCGATAGCAGGCGTATCGAAACAGATGGTCGCGCTCGTACTGCATTAGCTTAGCGAGACGGGTCAGTTGTTTGTTTTCAGTAGTTAGTTTCATAATTTGTTCTCGTTTGTTGGAAACGCGCTTCTGGACATATAAC
>JAGBYO010000096.1 GCA_017628735.1 Alistipes sp.
ATACTTCTCGTAGTACTCGTAAGGGATAGCGTACAAGTAGTTGATTGCAGGGATAGTGTGGTGGAATGATGTGTCGAATACAGCCACCTGCTTGATACCTGGCAACACCTTCTCCATTGAGAGGATACCCTCGAGGTTTGCGGGGTTGTGCAAGGGAGCGATAGAGTACAAAGACTCAATCTTAGCCTTAACCTCATCATCAACCAAGCAGCTATCGTGGAAGAACTCACCACCATGAGCAACACGGTGACCAGCAGCCTTAAGCTCGTCAAGCGACTTGATAACACCGTGCTCAGGGTGTGTCAAGGCGTCGAGAACAAGACGAATACCTGTTGTGTGGTCGGGAATAGGACAGTGCAACTCGAACTTATCCTTACCCTGAGGCTTGTGAGTAAGATCACCCTCTGCCAAACCGATACGCTCTACCAAACCCTTGGCCAAAAGCGTGTGCGATGACTCCAAAACATCAAGCACCTGATACTTGATAGATGAGCTACCGCAGTTGAGTACCAAAATTACCATTGTAGAAATGTTTTATAGATTAAAATTGTTTGATTTCGAATTTGCTCATAGAGCAGACTTACAACCAATCCGCCCAAAATCTCAACAAAGATACAAATTTTGCGCTGACTTTCCAACCCTTTTCACACTTTTTTTTCACACTCTATTTTCGGCACAAAAAAGCCCTCACATTTTATCGCCAATCACAGCTTAAAATTAGTCTTTACCACACCGCCCTATAACTCCAATTTTCAACTATTTCTCCACAACATAAATAATTTATTCCTACCTCTCGGCAAAATAATTGTTGGCCGAGGATTGCTTTCTTGGGATTTATTTCTTATCTTTGCGTGAATTACGCGCGTCGCACGATGCGCACACAATCTAAAACCTTAGTAACGATGGCTACCGAAAAAACTATCCTTACGGCTCCCACCGAGCCTGTCGGCACTGTTGCCGAAGATGCGAACATGATGACTACCAACAACGAAACTACCACCCCCGTAGAGGCTGCCGATGAGCCTATGTCTTCGACCTTTGCCCAAGAGGAGGCCGAGCTTGCCGCCCAAGAGGCGGGTCTTGACCTTGGCGAGGAGACCATGGAAGAGGAGGCTGCTGCCACCAAGGGCGACGACCTCAGCGGTCTTGACGAGGAGGGCTTAGTAAAGCTCTTTGCCGAGAAGATTGAGTCGGAGAGTGTAGTTGCGATGCGCGCGATAGTCGAGGCCATCAAGATAGCGTTCTATAAACTTCACCGCCAGCATATCGATGCTGAGCGCAAGGCCTTCTTGGAGGCTGGTGGCGCAGAGGATGCCTTCACCCCTACGGCTTGTCCTTACGAGCAGCGCTTCAAGGAGCTATTCGCTATTTACCGTGAGCAGCGCGATAAGCATATCGCCGAGATCGAGGCCAACAAGGAGGAGAATCTCAAGATTAAGCTCGCCATCATCGAGGAGCTTAAAGAGCTTATTAACACCGACGAGGCGATGAATAGCACCTTTGCCCGCTTCCGTGAGTTGCAGACTAAGTGGAAGGAGACAGGCTTAGTACCTCAGCAGAATGTCAAGGATTTGTGGGAGACCTACAACCTCCATGTCGAGAACTTCTACAACTTCATCAAGATTAACAAGGAGCTTCGCGACCTCGACCTTAAGAAGAATTACGAGGCTAAGTTGAGCCTTTGCGAGCAGGCAGAGGCATTGGCTATGGAGCAGCAGATTGTCGAGGCATTCCGCAAGTTGCAGAAGTTGCACGACGAGTGGCGTGAGACAGGTCCTGTGGCCATCGAGTTCAAGGAGAGCCTTTGGGAGCGCTTCAAGGAGGCCTCAAGCCGCATCAACAAGCGCCACCAAGAGCACTTCGAGAGCCTTAAGGCGGAGCAGACCAAGAATCTCGCCCTCAAGGAGGAGCTATGCGCCAAGACTGAGGCTTTGGCCGAGCAGCCATTACTCTCGCGCAAGGATTGGAACAAGGCGAGCGAGGAGTTGCTCAACATCCAGAAGGTGTGGAAGACTATCGGTTATGCCCCCAAGAAGGACAACAACCGCATATATGAGCGTTTCCGCAACGCTTGCGATAAGTTCTTTGAGCATAAGCGTGATTTCTACGCTGGCGTAAAGAGCGATATGGAGCACAGCCTCGCTCTGAAAGTTGAGCTTTGCGAGCAGGCAGAGGCACTCTCGGTGTCGGAGGATTGGAAGCACGCCACCGACGAACTTATCGCTTTGCAGGCAAAGTGGAAGGAGGCAGGCGCTGTATCTCGTCGCCACTCCGACCAGATTTGGAAGCGTTTCCGTGCCGCTTGCGACAAGTTCTTCGAGCGCAAGGCAGCCCACTTCTCATCTATCGACTCGGAGTATGAGGAGAACCTCCGCCTCAAGCGTGAGCTTATCGAGGAGATGAAGGGTGCAAATATCAAGGCTGGTGGTTTCGAGGCTGTCAAGGAGTATCAGCGCCGTTGGAGCCAGATTGGCTTTGTGCCTATCAAGTTCAAGGATGCGTTGCAGAAGGAGTACAAGGCTGTTGTCGACGAGATGTTCCGCACATTGCGCTCTTCGGAGCGTGACCGCTCGATGAACCGCTTCAAGGAGCGTGTAGCGAATATGAAGGGTGGCCAGCAGTTGCGTTCGGAGCGCGAGAAGCTCTACAACAAGGTGCGCCAGATGGAGCAGGATATCGCCCTTTTGGAGAACAACATCGGTTTCTTCTCGAAGTCGAAGAATGCCGAGGCGTTGATTGCCGATGTTCGCGAGAAGATTGAGAAGGCAAAGCGCGATATGGCAGACCTTATCGAGCGTGTGAAGCTTATCGACGAGGAGGCAAAGAGTGCAAAATAGTCCTCGATAGCCCAATGTTTTAAGATTACGAATGAAGAAAAAAGCATAAAGTTATGAAACTGTCTAAACCAAAGTACATTTTTGTTACGGGTGGTGTAGCATCATCACTGGGTAAAGGTATTATTTCGGCATCTGTTGCTCGATTGTTGCAGGCTCGTGGCTACTCTGTAACCATCCAGAAGCTCGACCCCTATATCAATGTCGACCCCGGTACGCTCAACCCCTATGAGCATGGCGAGTGCTATGTTACCGAGGATGGTACGGAGACCGACCTCGACCTTGGTCACTACGAGCGTTTCACCTCGATTCAGACCACCAAGAACAACAATGTGACAACGGGTAAAATCTACCAGAGCGTGATTGAGAAGGAGCGCCGTGGCGAGTTCCTTGGCAAGACCGTTCAGGTTATCCCCCACATCACCGACGAGATTAAGCGCCGTGTTCAGGTGCTTGGCGCAACGAAGAAGTACGATGTTATCATCACCGAGATTGGCGGTACAGTTGGCGATATCGAGTCGTTGCCCTTTATCGAGTCTGTTCGTCAGTTGCGCAACCAGCTCGGCTACCAGAATAGTGTGCTTATCCACCTTACGCTTATTCCCTATATGGCAGCGTCGGGTGAGCTTAAGACCAAGCCCACACAGCACTCTGTTAAGGATTTGCTCTCGTACGGTTTGCAGCCCGATGTTTTGGTGTTGCGTACCGAGCACGAACTTAGCCAGGAGTTGCGCCGTAAGGTAGCCCTCTTCTGCAATGTTGCGCCCGAGGCTGTTGTGCAGTCTATCGATGTGCCCACCATCTATGAGGTGCCCTTGCGTATGCACACCCAGCACCTCGACGATGTGTTGTTGGAGCGCCTTGGCTTAAAGGCAGAGCAGGATATCGACCTCGCTGACTGGGAGGCATTCGTTGAGCGCATCAAGAACCCCAAGTCGGTGGTAAATATTGCGTTGGTCGGTAAGTACACCGAGTTGCCCGATGCTTACAAGTCGATTAGCGAGTCGTTTATCCACGCAGGTGCCGTAAACGAGGTTAAGGTTAAGTTGCACTATGTAAACTCTGAGAAACTCACGAACGATAATGTCGAGGAGGCGTTGGGCAATATGTCGGCTGTGATGGTTGCCCCCGGCTTCGGTAACCGTGGTATAGAGGGTAAGTTGGTTGCTGTGCGCTATGCTCGTGAGAAGAATGTGCCCTTCTTCGGTATCTGCCTCGGTATGCAGTGCGCCGTTATCGAGTTTGCCCGCAATGTCATCGGCTGGGCTGATGCCAACTCAAGCGAGATGGAGAGTACACCCCACGCCGTTATCGACCTTATGGAGGAGCAGAAGAATGTTACGGCCAAGGGCGGTACAATGCGTCTTGGTGGCTACCCCTGTAAGTTGCAGAAGAACTCGGCTGTTGCGAAGGCTTACGGTTCACTCAACATCGTTGAGCGCCACCGCCACCGCTATGAGTTCAACAGTCACTTCCTCGCTGACTTCGAGGCTGCAGGTATGAAGGCCGTAGGTCAGAACCCCGACACAGGCTTGGTAGAGGTAGTTGAGATTCCCTCACACCGTTGGTTCGTAGGTACGCAGTACCACCCCGAGTACCACTCTACGGTATCGAATCCTCACCCATTGTTCGTGCGCTTTGTCGAGGAGGCTATCAAGTACCGCGATGAGCAGCGATAATTAGATGTCTAATATTAAAACAAGTTAGAATTACTTTTACAGGATGGATAAAAAGACGATTATTGGTCTTGTGCTGATGGTTGCCGTCTTTGTCGGCTTCTCTTTCTATCAGGGACATCAGGCAGAAGAGTACAACAAGTGGAAGAAGGAGCAGGCGGAGGTTGAGTTGGCTCTTAAGCAGGAGCAGGCCGAGGAGCGTAAGGCTAAGGAGGCCAAGGAGGCTGCGATGTCGGATGAGGAGCGCCACCAGCGTGACTCAATCGAGGCAGCACGCCGCCTCAATGCCGAGCTCTACAACTATGGCGAAAAGCTCCTCGCAGCACGCAACGCCGAGGCTAAGATTTGCACCATCGAGAACGAGGTTATGAAGGTGGACTTCGCTACCCGTGGCGGTAAGATTGAGAATGTAACACTCAAGAACTACACCCGCTACTCGGATGGCGAGCGCACCGAGCTTGTCGAGATGTTGCAGCCCGCAACTGCCCGCTTCGATATGGCACTCAAGACCGAGAGTGGCGCAAAGAGCACGACTGCTGAGTATGTCTTCGACTACGCTGTCGAGGAGAGCGACGAGGCCACAACACTCACTATGACATTGGCTGTAGCCGAGGATGCCTACCTTCGTTACATATATACTATATATGAGACGGGCAACCCCAGCCGTGACTACCTTATCGACTTCGCAATCGAGGAGCACAATATGGCGAACTATCTCGACCGCGCTAACGCTATGGATATAACTTGGGGCAACCGCTCGAATATGAACGAGCGTAGCTTCCAGATGGAGAATATGGCGACCACCATCGCCTACTGGGAGGCAGAAGACGACGAGATGGAGGACTTGGCTCAGGATGGCGACTTGGAGAAGGTCGAGGGTGTTGACTGGGTAGCACTCAAGCAGCAGTACTTCACCTCGGCATTTATCTCAGCCGAGCCCTTCAATGCCGCTATGGCATTTACCACCTCGGCTCACGAGGGCAAGGACTTCCTTAAGGAGTTCGACACCGTAATCTCTATCCCTGTTACGGGTGCTGAGGCTTACCGCTTCGCCTTCTACTATGGCCCTAACGACTTTAAGATTTTGAACAATGTGGAGTTCGATGGCGAGAAGACCAACCTCGACGAGATTATCCCAATGGGTGGTACGCTCATCGGCTGGATTAACCGCATCTTCACTATTCCTATCTTCCACTGGTTGAAGGACCACGGCGTAAACTTCGGTATTATCATCCTCATCCTAACTATCTTGGTTAAGCTCATCATCTTGCCTCTTACCTATAAGAGCTATATGTCGACAGCCAAGATGCGTGCTGTGCGCCCCGAGTTGGAGGAGCTCAACAAGAAGTACCCCAACCCCGATGATGCTATGAAGAAGCAGCAGGCGACGATGGAGCTCTACCAGAAGGCTGGCATCAGTCCTATGGGTGGCTGTCTGCCTATGCTTATCCAGATGCCTATCCTCTGGGCTATGTTCCGCTTCTTCCCCGCAAGTATCGAGCTTCGTGGCCAGAGCTTCCTCTGGGTTAAGGACCTCTCGTCTTACGATAGTGTCTTGGATTTGCCCTTCAACATCCCCTTCTATGGCGACCATGTGAGCCTCTTTGCACTGCTTATGACCGTTGCTCTGTTCGGCTACTCGTTTATCACCTATAAGCAGCAGTCGGCAACTACGGCAGGTCAGCCTGGTGCGGGTATGATGAAGTTTATGATGGTATACTTTATGCCCTTGATGATGCTCTTCTTCTTCAACAGCTACTCTTCGGGCTTGTGCTACTACTACTTCCTCTCGCAGATGTTCACAATGGTTATTATGTGGGCTATCCGCCGCTCGGTAGATGACGAGAAGGTACGCGCCAAGTTGCTTGCAGCCAAGGCGAAACCTAAGAAGAAGTCGAAGTTCCAGGAGCGCTACGAAGAGGCACTTCGTCAGCAGCAGGAGCAGATGAACCGTGAGCAGCGTCGTCAGCGTCGCTAATCGCAATAACGAGTTAAGGAGAACGGCTTTCAACTAAGGCCGTTCTTTTTTTTTGCTGTCGGTGATAGATTTTACACAATGCTCCCCTCTCTTATAATCGTAATTTAACCCAAAGCCAAAATACTATGCAAGAGAATACACTATTTGATGCTGATGATGCCTTTGAGAAGCTTCTCGATGATTTTTTAGCCGAGAACAGCAAGGATTTAGAGGGGGATAATGAGGGTGTCGATACGCCCAATAGAGATAACCGTTCGCCATTTGATGACGACGACATAGAAGTTTTAAATACGCTCGTAATTCGTCACATAGTCGTAACGCCATGGGAGTGGAGTACGAAGGTGAAAAAGCCTCTGCCACGCATACTCTTTATGGGTGAGGGCAGAAGCAACATACACCTTAATCTAAACTATAAAACATATGGCGAACATGGCGATGTCGAGGTGCGCATAACACGCTATCGCAACAGCTCATTAGCCATAATTAAGCGCATCGGAAGCCACGCCTTTAAGCGAAATAGCGAGGGCGAACTACACTTAGAGGTCGATGTAAGCGACCTACTTCGCACCAAGGGTGCTGAGCGTAGCATTGAGCTTGGCATCGAGCTCTTCGACGAACGCAATAAGAGCATATCGTTCCGCACCGTGAAGATAGCGTATCTCCAGTCGTCCATAGATTTGTTTAGCTACAACCGAATAATCATGGGCAATATCGCCAATGGTGGTAATCCCCTCGCTATGGATACCACAACGCCCTATGTGCAGTTTGGCGAGAGCGAGTTGGATGCGTTGGCAACGCTCTTTGTTGTTAACAAGCGTGTAGATTTCGACTATGAGGAGCTAAATGCCAAGATACGCCTCACAACACCCTCTGGTCGCAAGGTAGTCGAGGATGCCATGATACATACCTACGACGATGGAGCAACAGCCCTTTACACCTCGTTCCGTGTGGTCAGCGATAGTGGTCGCTGGCAAAGGGGCACCTACCGCGTAGAGCTTCTTATTGATGATGAGGCTGTGGCATCGGCGCCTATGACCGTTGGTGACAACCGCATTGAGGGCGAGGTAGATATCAACAATATGCTCTCGATGATGCGTGCCCGAGAGGGCAACAAAACGCCTGATAAGGAGCGCAAGGGCACAGCCCTGAAACAACTTAATGCCATGGCTGGTCTTAGCGATATCAAGGCCAAGGTCAAGCACTTAGGAGGCATGGCGCACCTTGCCGAGATGCGTCGAAAGGCAGGATTACCTGCTCCCGACCTCGCATTACATGCCCTATTTAAGGGTAGCTCGGGTACGGGCAAGACCACCGTAGCGAAGCTTATGGGCCGCATCTACCACGATATGGGACTTCTCTCGTCGGGACATGTCGTTGTTGCCGAGCGACGCACGCTAACAGGTCGCTACTACGACAGCGAGGCACGCGCCGTGGAGCAGGCTATAGCCTCGGCACGCGGTGGCATACTCTTTATCGACGAGGCCTATATGCTCAATGTCAAAGACGACCCACGCGACCCAGGCCACAAGGTATTGGAGCATCTGCTCACCGCCCTCTCGGACAAGACAAACCGCGATTGGATGCTTATCCTTGCGGGATATACCAAGGAGATGGAGGAGTTGATGAACTCCAACCCTGGCCTTAGCTCGCGCATAAGCAATGTCTTCTGTTTCAACGACTACAATGTCGACGAACTACTAAATATTGCCGATATCTTCTGCCGTGAGCAGAGCTATACCCTCACCACAGATGCCCGCACTCGTCTGCGTGCACTTATCGAGCGCGACTATGCCAAGCGTGATGCTAACTTCGGCAATGGCCGCTATGTAGTCAACCTTATGGAGCAGAGCATCCTGCCCTCGTTGGCTGAGCGTGTCGCTCGTATGAGCAAGCCCACGGCCGAGGCTTTGCAGAGGATTACGGCCGAGGATATCCCTATTAGCGACGAGGAGGTGGAGCGCCAGAAGAGTGGGGAGTTTGATAACGAGGCAATAGACAAAGCGCTCCAACGCCTCGACAACCTTACCGGACAGCACAAGGTCAAGCAGGCAATACACAACTTCGTAACCTTTGCTCGCCATTTGCAGGCACACGGTGAGAGGTTTGTGGGTGATGGCATCCTTCGTTGGAACTTTGCGGGAAGCTCAGGCATGGGTAAGAGCACCGTGGCGGCCATTCTTGCCGACATTCTGCGAGCTATGGGTCTTATCCATCGTAGCGACATCACCGAGGTGCGCACCTCGCATCTCTACGCTGGCTCGGAGCACCATGCCGAGAGCGTACTACGACAGGCCGTAGAGCGAGCCGACCATGGAGTATTGCTTATCGACAACGACTCATCAGTGCCGTTCAATATGTTGAATCACAACGGCATAGACCCATTGAAGATGCACCTAAGGGAGATTGCCGAGGAGCGTGGCAAGCTGGGTGCAATAATCATTGCCGAGTGTCGCACGATCAACCATGCTATGGCCGATAATCTCGCTCGTCAGGGCATCTACGACTACGACCATACGCTGCTCTTCGACGACCTTACATCGGAGGAGCTTTGGGAGATATTATGCCGTCGTATGGAGCGCTACAACGCCCACTTCGATGCTGACGCCGAGGCTGTGATGCGTGAATATATAGGGTCGTTGTGCGCCTCGCGCGACCCCAAGGTGGCGAATGCCCGCACCATAAAACTTCTGTCGCGCACCATCTTCGAGCAGGTGGTGTTGCGCGAGAGTCGTGAGCAAAGCAAGCGCAGCACTAAGCCACGACGCACCAAGCATACGATAAAGCGCTCGGATGTCGAACCATATCGTTGGATGCCAACGACAAAAACTATCGGTTATGGAGCTATTTAACAACAACTCGGACTTCTTTAATTTGGCGTACGATGCTCACCAGCGAGGCGAGTACGCCAAGGCCTTGGCACTACTGCGCCGTGGTGCTGCCTGCTATAGTGGTCGCAAGGCGTGCTATGCTTGGCTCGGTAGCTACTACCACAAGGGCTACGGCATAGAGCGAGACCTCTATCAGGCGATGTGTTGGTACGAAATGGCAATGAACGAGAGCCCTCGAAGTGATAAGAGTAGCTGGATTGTCGAGCGACACAACGCCCTCAAGGCTCTCAATCCTACGCCCAAGCCGATGCCCACGGTGGTAAACGACTACCTTATCGGGCGCATCGAGTTGAGTCGTACTGCTCCGAAGAACGACTTTAAGGTGCAGTTCACGGATAATTCGCTTAAGATTATCTACAACGAAGCACACCTTTTTGATATGCCTATTATCTGGGCGTGGCGCAGGATTCAAGAGCGCTTTGTAAAGTACGACGAAGATAATTTGCCCGAGGTTATCGATGAGCATTTTAGTCGTACCTACGACCACTTCGAGCTACGCATCGAGCGAGGCAAGGGAGAGCGCTACTCGCATCGCAACGAGGGCAAATGCTATACGCTTATCATCCCTGCCACGGCTCGGTGTGAGGAGTTAGTTACACGCAAGGCGATATTGAACCACTCGATGCGTCTTATGCGCAAAGAGGCACAGAGCTACCTTGAGAAGCGTTGTCGCGAGATATCCGAGAAGACGGGACTTCGCTACACGAAGTTTAAGCTTGGTGCAGGCACTGACCTTTTAGGTTACTATGCCGAGTGTGGCGAGATGACTATATCGTGGCAAACAATAAAGTATCCACATATCTACACCGACTCGGTCATCTACCACGAGCTTTGCCACTCGTTGCATTTAGACCACAGCACACGCTTCTACGATGCACTGTTTAGGTATGGTGGAGAGGAGATATATCGTGCCGACCGCGATATCTTTAAGAAGAACAAGGTGTCGAATTCGATTTAAGGTATTGCGAAATCGATAACGATTTAGTACCTTTGTGCTGAAGAAAAAGGCTAAAACTATGACTCAACCGCTATCTATCGGTCTCTTTATCGACGGAGGCTACTACGCAAAGATTGATGAGGCTCTGCGCCACGACTCGGGCGTAGGTCTCGACCTTGGCAAGCTGATGTGCTATATTCGCAAGTGTGTTGCCGAGCAATACGACACCATCGAGGAGATGTGCCAGATTACCGAGAGCCACTACTTCCGTGGTCGCTATCGTGCTAATGTCGCCGAGCAGAAGCGCATACTATATCCCGAGCGTAGGTTCGAGGACTCGCTTATCGAGAACGATGTGATTTTCCACTACAAGCATCTGCGCGAAATCGACGGCAACATCATCGAGAAGGGTATTGATGTATGGTATGCGTTGGAGGCGTATGAGTTGGCCACGGTGCGCCACTTCGATGTGGTGGTGCTTATCACTGGCGACGCCGACCATGAGATGCTTATCCGCAAGCTCAAAGCTTTGAAGAGCAATGTCATTCTACTCACAGGCGAGTTCTCGGCGCAGAGTGCCGTATCGCGCCTGCTCAGAGAGGAGGCTACGCTGCATATCGACCTTGGCGAGCTCTTTACGGAGTGTCGTGAGTCGATGGACGAGATATGCACCGAGCGACGATAACCTAAGGTATAACATCAAATTTGAGGCCTATGTTCTGGTGTATCTTCTCCATTGTTAGCATCGTTGTCTGTGCTCTCTTTTTGCTCGGAGTAATCATCACTTGCATCTTCTTCCCCATCAAGCGCGACCGTTTGATGATAAGCAAGTGGTTCTTCCCTATTGTTCTCGGCATAGCGGTGGCGATACCTGCCGTGGTATTCGGCATCTTGGTAGTTGCCGATGCTAATCCGAGTGCACTATGGTCGGAGGACAAGCACTACTCCCCCTCGCTTGGTTGGAGTGTCTACTACCACTTCGTCAATCAGGGCAGTCAGCATATGGCCGAGGGTGGTTTTGTCGGTTGGAGCTCGGCGCTTGCGATTTTGGGTACGATAGTCCTCAACGGTCTACTCGTTTCGTCGTTGATTAGCATCGTCGACAGGCGCAAGGAGCGTTGGTTAAAGGGCGAGGTGCGTTATGGCTCATTGTTTATCCGTCGCCACACCATCGTTATCGGTGGTAGCGATGTTGCAATAGGTATCGTGCGCGACATCATCGCAAAGCGCAAAAAGCATGGCCCTATCGTCGTCCTCGCAAAGTGCAATATTGAGAAGTTTCGTCGCAACCTTAAATCGCAAGTTGGCGATATTCGAGATGTCGTAATCTATTATGGCGACCGCACTTCGAAGCAGGATATCGAGGCTCTTTATCCGTACAAGGCCGAAGAGATTTTCGTTATTGGCGAGGATATATTCAACAAGAACAACGACGACGAATCGTACCACGATACACTGAATATCAAGTGCTTACAGTTACTAGGAGCGGCATCGGAGAAGCGCATCGGAGAAGTGATTGACTGCCATGTTATGTTTGAGTATCAGACGACATTCGCAGCATTGCAGATTAGCAATATCGATAGTAAGAAGATAAAATTCCGCCCCTTCAACTACTACGAGGCTTGGGCGCTTAAGGTCTTTGGGGGCGATTGTCCCAAGGCTAACGACTCGAAGGGCTACATTCCGCTTGATGGCGAGGGTATCACCAAGGATGAGGATGAGTTTGTGCATCTCGTTGTGGTGGGCATGTCGCGTATGGGTATCGCATTAGCTAATATGGCGGCACACCTGGCGCACTACCCCAATTTCGTAACCAAGAAGCTACGCACGCGCATCTCGTTTATCGACATCAATGTTGAGCAGGAGGCGCAATACTATATGGGGCGCTTCGAGGAGCTATTTAAGTATGCCCAATACCGTTTCCTCAACACCTCAAAAGATAAAAAGTGGTGTTGCAAGATGGCGGAGAACAACCCCAAAAACTACCTCGGTGAGAACTTAATCGATGTAGAGTGGGAATTTGTCGGTGGCGCTATCGACTCTAAGGAGGTGCGCGACTACCTCGTGGAGTCGGCAAACGAGCAGGGCGCAAAACTAACTATCGCCATCTGTCTACCCGAGAGTAACCGCGCGGTGGCCTCGGCAATCTATATGCCCGAGGTGGTATACCATAATGCTCAGGAGGTCTTGGTATACCAGCGTAATGGTGGCGAGGTTATCGAGCAAATTTCGGAGAGTAACTTCCATTACCGCAAGAAGTTGCGACCATTTGGTATGGACGATGATTGCTACGATATCGAGCAATACGAGGAGTTGGACTATATCGCAGATAGAGTGGGCAAAGCATGGGAGAAAGCTAATAAAGAGTATTGCCAGCAGATGCCCCGAAAGAACGAGGCGACAGACGATAAAAAAGAGGAGAAGCAGGCTAAGAGCCCATCGTCGAAACTATGGAGCAGCTACTATAATGCCTACACAGCGCGTAGTAAATTCCGCAGTTGCAACAAGGCTCGCACGACAGAGGATTATTTGCCTCTCACGGAATTTAACACCGACGAGCTTAGCCTAATGTCTAAGGTGGAGCACAACCGTTGGGTTGTCGAACAGTTGCTATTCCGCTATCGACCGCTTACGCCCACAGAGCAGGAGATGGCCAAACGCGAACATGCCAATATGAGCAATGAGCGCAAAGAGAAGTTCAAGAAGGTTGGCGCCCATCTGAATATATGCTCAAACGAGGTTCTCGATAGCCTCGACCGTGGCATTGTCAAGATGGACCAGGAGCTGGTTAAGATATTGCCTTCGACATTCAATGATTTTAGAAAGGAGCACAAGAAAGATAATGCATAAATGACTGATAAAGAGAAAATAGCGGGTTTGATTGCTCACGACGAGCAGATTACCAAGCACTTCTTTTTCAAGGAGTGCCGCCCCCTCTTTGTCGCCATACTACGCAATGTCTTCGACTATGATGTCGATTACGACGAGTGTGTCAACGAGCTATATATCTACCTTATGGAGGAGGATGCTCGACGCCTTAGGCTCTATAATGGCCACAGCTCGATATACACATGGCTAAAGGTCGTTGCCACCCGTTTCTTTATCGACAAGAGGCGCCATATAGTGGCCCCCACAACCAATCAATCTTACGACAATCGCTTAGCCAAGGAGGGCGTGGACACAAGCACTACACACGCCTCTAAAAGCGATATCGAGCGACTCTTGGCTCTTATGCCCAATCGTCGCTATGTATATGTCATACGCCGTCTGATGCTTCAAGATGCCGAGCCACAAGATGTGGCAGAGGAGTTGCATATTACAGTTCCCAACCTGTATAATATTAAGAAACGAGCTATCGCCTCCCTTACGGAGATAGCCCTTAACGACATACGCATATATGAAAAAAGTCGTAGCAGATAGCTATATCAGCGACGAGTTGATTGCCGCCTATCTCGACGGCAATGCCACAGCTCAGGAGCTTCAACTTATTCTCGACGCCATGGCCAAGGATAGTGCACTCCGCGAGTTGTTAGATATTTCACGCAAAGTAGATTGCGAGCTTGGTCGAATGGACCTCTCCATTGAGACCCTACCTCTTGCCGCTATGGCCGCCACGGCAGGCGAGAAGAATATCTGCGGTGTGGAGTGCGAGAGATATATCCTTCATCGTCGTGGTGTGGAGTTCGTTGACGACGAGCTATTACAGCGCGCTGTGGAGCATGGTTGGCTTAGGGATAAGGGTACGGCGCTGCACAATATTGGTCGCAATGCCGAGCACTATGGCTTGAATGTCGCACGCCGCTTCAAGGCCTCGATTGAGGATATCAAGAGGGCACTCAGCCTTGGCGACGATGTTATCGTTGCGATAGATGGTGGCGAGCTAAGTCCCTCGTTGCAGGCATCAGAACTGTTAGAGGACATCATAGATGGCGAGCGCCCCGACCATACAGTAGTTATTCTTGGCTACAATGCCGAGCGTGGCACAGTAACACTCTACGACCCCAATAGCGACAAGCCGTGCGAGGAGCACACCTTAAATATGTTCCTCGATGCATGGGAGGATTCGAAGTGCTATATGGTGACAATCACCGACCGTAACGAATATGTCCCCTGCCCCGCCGACCTCTCGGATGTCGAACTTGGTGACGAGCTCATCGACCTTCGCGAGGCTATTGCCGAGAATGCACACGAGGTGTGGGCTGCCAAGCGCAAAGCCGAGGGTTGGAGCTATGGCCCTGAGCGTAACGATAACCTTAAGCAGACACCCGACATGGTGCCCTATGCTAAGCTCCCCGAAAAGGAGAAGGAGTATGACCGCCAGATGGCAATGGACACAATAAAACTGCTTAAGAAATTAGGCTACGACCTTGTAAAGAGAGAAAAATAATTAGTGCCCTGTTAGATTTCTTGGCTATCACGCCTCTATAATAGAGTACTAAAACAAATTATAGCTATGAAACACACCTATCAACCACAGCCTATCGACACATCAGACATCACCCTACCAAGTGAATTGGAACCATTGGTAGAGGCTATGGCGCGCAATGTGCATGATGTATGGGCCGAGACCCGTATAAGCCAAGGCTGGACATATGGTCCTGAGCGCAACGATAACCTTAAGCAGCACCCATGCTTAGTCAGTTACGACGACCTTCCGGAGGATGAGCGTGTCTACGACCGCAATACGGCAATAGGCACATTAAAGCTAATCACTCGTCTTGGCTTTCGCATCTCAAAAGATGAGTAGCAAGCTTAGCAAATAGCCATATTGAGAGGGAGAAAAAGGAGTCATCAAAGACTCCTTTTTCTCCCTCTCAACATCGCGTAGATTTCTAATTTTTTATGATGTAGGTAGATATAATATAATACTACCATACGCATCTACCGACACTATTAAAGAGATTTTTGTAGTAAGAAAAATCTAGCGGAACAACATTTTAGCATTAAAATTCCTATATTTGTACTACAAACTCTTTATGAAAGGAGTTTCGTAGCATAAACAGAGTTCAAAATTTAGGATTATGAAGGGTTATAAGAGTCTTTTTGGCCTATTATTGGCTGTTACTATCACACTGCTATTAGGTTGTGAAAACAACCAAGATACTCTCTACAAGGCGAGTGTAGAGTATAGCATCGAGAATGGAGTAATCGTTCTCGACGAACCTGAGCGCACCGCAGAGCAGCAGTCGATGATTGAGTTTCGTGCCGAGCCCTTGGAGAGTGTGCGTGTAGGCTTTGTGGGACTTGGAATGCGTGGTCCAGGTGCGGTGGAGCGCTTCACCTATATCGAAGGCACAGCTATCAAGGCGCTCTGCGACAAGTACGCCGAGCGTGCCGAGGCTTGCCAGGCCTATCTTGAAAGAGCAGGTATGCCACGCGCCGAGATATACTCGGGCGACGATGGCTACAAGGCGCTATGCGAGCGTGAGGATATCGACCTTGTATATATCTGTACCCCTTGGCAGTTGCATGTCGAGGTTGCGGAGTACGCTATGAACCACGGCAAGCATGTTGCTATCGAGGTGCCGAGCGCCAATACCGTCGAGGAGTGCTGGCGACTGGTCGATGCTGCCGAGCGCAACCGTGTGCACTGCACAATCTTAGAGAATTGCTGTTACGACCACTTCGAGCTTACAACGCTCAATATGGCCAATAAGGGTCTCTTCGGCGAGATTATCCATGCCGAGGGCGCCTATATCCACAACCTTGAGCCCTACTGGGAGCATTATGCCGACAACTGGCGACTGGAGTACAATCAGGCACACAATGGCGATATTTACGCCACACACGGCATAGGCCCAAATTGTCAGGCTCTCAATATCCACCGTGGCGACAGACTCGACTACCTCGTGGCGATGTCGACAAAATCGATTAACGGTTCAAAGCTCACCAAAGAGCTAATGGGCGAAGAGGAGTGCAAGCAGGGCGACCAGATAAATACGCTAATCCGCACCGTTAACGGCTGCACCATCGATATGCAGCATAATGTGATGACACCACGACCCTATAGCCGTATGTATCAGTTGGTTGGCACGGAGGGCTACGCCAATAAATACCCCGTAGCAGGCTACACTTTTAAGCTCGACCAGTTGCGTTGCGTAGACGAAAATACGATGCCCGATATTGAGGATTTGAACCATCACACCTTTGCACCCACGGAGGTTGTTAAGGAGATGACCGCAAAATATAAGCACCCTGTACAATTACAGCTTGTCAATGGCTTACCCTTGCAGGAGTACTCGCTCACGGTGGGTGGCCACGGTGGCATGGACTATATTATGGATTACCGCTTGGTTTACTGTTTGCGTAATGGTCTACCCCTCGATATGGATGTCTACGATGCTGCCGAGTGGAGTAGCATGGGCGAGCTTACACGCATATCAATCGAGAATGGCAGTAAGCCTGTCAAGGTGCCCGACTTTACGCGTGGCGACTGGGACAAGGTCGATGGTCTAACTTTCTACTTCGCAGAATAACATAACACTATGAGCAATAAGTCTTTATTCGATATTGCAGAGCACTTCGGGTTCGATGCTCCGGCAACCGACATAAGGCCCCTTGGCGAGGGATTTATCAACGACACCTACATCGTTACTACCGCCAAGTCGCGCTATATCCTTCAGCGCAAAAACCATATCGTCTTCCCCGATGTCGAGGCGATGATGGATAATATTTGGCGTGTCACAGCCCACCTCAAGGCAAAGGTTGTGGCGGCAGGTGGCGACCCTGAGCGTGAAGTGCTCACCGTAATTCCCACTAACGATGGCAAGCTCTACCACCGTGATGGCGAGAACTTTTGGGCAGCCTCGCTCTTTATCGAGGGCTCTGTAACACATAACACGGCAGATACCCCACGCCTCGCCACGATGGGCGGAAAGGGCATTGGCAAGTTCCAAGCAATGCTTGCCGACTTCGACGAGCTGTTGGCCGAGGTAATCAAGGGCTTTCACAATATCCGTTGGCGCTTCGAACAGTGGGATAAGGCGTTAGCCGAGGATAAGGCGGGGCGCAAAGCGGAGCTTACGGAAGAGATTGGCTGGATTGAGAGCCGAAGGGCTAAGATGCTCGCCTTCTGGGAGTTGGTCGAGCGAGGCGTACTACCTATGCGCGTTACGCATAACGACACGAAGCTCTCGAACATACTCTTCGACCAGAACGACGATGTGTTGTGCGTTATCGACCTCGACACCGTTATGAGCAGTACCTCACTAAACGACTTTGGCGATGCTATACGCTCCTACACCAACACGGGCGCCGAAGATGACACCGACCTCAGCCGAGTGTCGATGAATATCGATACCTTCCGCCACTATACAGAGGGTTATCTCTCGGAGCGAGGCTCTACGATGACCGCTAGTGAGAAGGAGTGGTTGGCATTCTCGGCACTCTACATCACTTTCGAGCAGGTGTTGCGCTTCTTGATGGACTATATTGATGGCGACACCTACTACAAAACCGCTTACCCAACGCACAACCTTGTCCGCACCCGAGCTCAATATCGCCTACTACAGAGCATGGAGGAGCAATACGACACTATGCAACAAATCGCTAAGAGCTTGATATAAAATGAAAGTCGCCATTCAACGGCGACTTTTCATTTAATACCTCTTCCACCAACCTTTGCGATGATGGAAAATCTTCTTATCATCGTGGCGACGACCCTTCTGGATGAATGGGATCTGATAACTTATACCAAATTCGATAAGCTCACAGATATGCAAGTGGGTCTTTGCCAAAGCCTGCAAATAGATATTATCGAAGACACGATACTTAAGACCAAAGCGAATATAGTGGAAAGCCTCGTTTACACCCACCTCGGTAGATTTATAGAACAAGGGGCGAGGACCACGACCATAAATCGGGTGGTCGTTGTCGTAGAGATTACGCACGGGATTAAAGAGATAGACACCCCAGTCAACCATCGCCGTGAAATTTCCAAACTTAAACTCGTTGTTAAGCGAGATACCACCACGCATACGCTTCCAGCGCTCGGTAGTCGTAACATACATACCTCTGTTTGTCAAAGGGTTGCCGATAGCATCGTTATAAAAGAGGTCGGCACCCAAGCCTATGCCATGCCAATTACATGTGCTATATATTGCACCTGCATGAAGCGAGAATATGGCAAAACGCTTAGGGTCGGTCTGGTCCGCAGCATGCACACCCGACGACGCAGTGAGATTAATACTCCACTTATAAGGCAGATCGGGAAACTCCATAGGTACACGCTCCTCCTCGATAGGATTAATAGTAGCCACAAGTCCCACACCGCCATAAAGCACATTAGCACCCTTGTTAGGCTCTCTAGTACGGCCGTTGCTCATATGGAAAAAACCTAACTCACCATTAATCGCAAAGTTGCGCGTAATGGGGAATTCCAGATTAATACCGGCATTGAGATATGCATTTATCGTCGTCGAAAATGTCTTATTTGGAATGGGCTTGTCCTCAGTGGTATAGTAGTGCTCGTTCATAGCCGCAAGTCCTGCACCAATCTTAACCTTAAGATTGAAATGTTCCGAGCGCACACCGTTAATCATAATGTAGGGATACATTGCTATCGCCTTACCCATAACCTTATCTCCAAGGTCGATATACGATATGCCA
>JAGBYO010000097.1 GCA_017628735.1 Alistipes sp.
AAGTGTTTTAATCGTTAATTTTCAGCGTGTTACGATGGATTGTGAATAGAGAAAATGAGTCATCAGAATAGTCGTTCATCTTCCGTGAAATGGCTAAAACGCTCGTCATTATCAGAGACTTGCAACAAGTGCCGACACTTCCAATAGCGATAAATTTTACCACCGTTAGGTACATAGACATTTATGTCGTGAAAATTAAGATACTGGTTGCCCTGTTCAGTGCCAAAATTCATCCAAGTAGCACAATTCGGCAGGTTCGGGTTAGGTTGAACATAGAAGTTCATCTTCTCCTTACCTGCGACAAATATATTATGAATACGCAGATCATTGTCTATCGGGAATCGATAAGCATAGAGTGCGAAATCACATATATCCGTGTTGAGCAGACTTCCTCCAAAGTGCTTCGGGGCTTCAATCTTCAACCTATCGAATCTCGTTCGGATATGCGGTCGTCCCCGTATCTCTTCATACTTCTCATTGGTCACGGCCTCTGCTGTGGCGTACACCACCCTAAAACCATTATTTGTGCTGTCCAGCACCATAACATTCTCCACGATGTTGCCACTCTTATTGATGCTATCCTCGGTTAAATCGGGAGGTTTTGTAACGCAGCACTTCACTAAACCTACGATACCTACTATGGCCATTAGGATTCCCCAAGGTCCGATGGCTGATGCAACGAATACCGCATTGTCAGCCTTCTGTCGTATATCTTTCATACTTTCTAATTGGGAGTAAAGTATTGTCCACATAAAAAGCCTGATTACTCAGGCTTACTATCCAACCACTCCTGGAGTGTCATCGAGTCCTCAAATCCGTACTCGTCAATCTCCACAAAACCATCAGGTCCCATTTCGATTACTTCCTTCGAGAGGATTGTTCCTGCGTGGTTTACAATTACACGGGGCTCTATGGTGGCGAACTCACCTCCGGTATCCGACTCACGAATATCGTAGGCGTGGAGCCCCTCGGGAATAATCTCTCTGCTGATGCGCAGGCAGGTAAACAAAACCTCTTTGCCATTTACACTGAGAACATCAAAGTTCTCGCTATACAACTCTTCTTTTGTCTTCATATCTTGTTACGCTATTTATAATTGTATGCCTTGTTAAACTCTGTGAGGTTGTCGGCAAACAGTTCCTCTTTCTTCCATTGGGTATCTACGAATGCCTCGATGATACTCTCCGGAGCCTTGGTGTTGGCTTTGAGGTAGGCAATCGCATTTCTGCGCCACTCTTTATGGCAGATGTGCGTGTACTTCTCCCACACCTCGATAAGCGACTTATTGATAATCTCGCTCACGCCGTATGGTTCATCTGTGGCGGTACCAATCTCACGCATACAGCACTCCTCGCTCTCGAATATCTCTTTGAGCATACACTCGGCCAGGCGCTGCTGCTCCTCGCCATTCTCATCCTCGGGGTACTCGATGACGGTTACTTTCATAGGTAGCCAATCTTGTGGCTGATGGTTAGTTGCGACGAACACAATGCTGTCGACTAACTTTCTCTGGAGTTCTCGCTCCTGTTCTCTTGGTTTCATACTGCTATTTGAATTTTACCTTGTTTGAATAATTCGTGTTTGTACTTTCTGTGTTCCCGGACAGTCTCCGCCCATTTCTTCTTATCGGGCTTATACATTCCCTTCGCCTTGCTTCGCTTGAGTCGGCGGCGTGATGCCTCCATCTTGTCGGGGTCAATGAGGAATGTTATCAGCCTTCGGCTCACACCATACTCTCGTGCCAACTGTCGCTGGCTCACATCTTCGGTGTGGTAGCGATGGTATATCTCAGCACGCTGTTCGGGTGTTAGTTTCTGTCGGCGGTCATACTCTGTACCGCAGATGGATATCTTCTCACTCTTGTATGGCATAGGCTACTCGTTTTGGGTGTTCAGTCCTTGCTCGTTGCAGCAGTCGTTGTACCAGCTGAGCAGCGTATCGAGCCATTCTATGTTAATCTCCGTGAGGTGTCTGTCGGTAAACACCTCGCCCGTCTCGTCGTTGATAAGCGTGCAACTGCCGTCGCTTCTCAGTTCCGTCATACGGTAACGAGTGAATACAGGATAGTCTCCCTCTTCCTCGACATAGACAACGTGTGGCAACCAACCATCGGGTCGGTGTGGCAGAGCTTTGAGTGTGTTCACATACTCTGCCGATAGGTCGTAAAGTCTCTGTTGTAGCATAGTTAAAGCAGGTCGTCTTCAAATGAGTAAATATCGGTGATCACAAAGTCCTCCGTGCCCTTCTCTGTCATTGCTTGAAGGTCTTTCACAGAGTTGCAGTAGTAGAATATCTTGTCATCCTCGCTCTCGTCCACATCGCACGATAGTTTGAAGACAACATCGCAGGTGTTGTGGTCATCTTGCCACTCAAT
>JAGBYO010000098.1 GCA_017628735.1 Alistipes sp.
CATATGAAGTTGGTAGACACCGCCGGTCGTGTGGATAAGTTTATGAGCCGTTACTCAAAGCGCTACGATAAGAAGAACAAGCAGTAATTGGTTGTGCTCCAAAGAGAGAGAGGTTTCCAAAAAGGAAACCTCTTTTTTTTGTAATGAGCAAAGAGCAATTAGAAATTAGGGGAATTATTCCTAAACTCCTTACTCTCCCTAAGCTCGCCAAACTCCTTCCTCTAACAACTAACAACTAATAACTAAAAACCTCTTTTTTTTGTTTTTTCTTGGCGGGCTCATTTTTTTGTACTACCTTTGCAATGATAAAGCGGGGTGAAGGAACGCCCCACAATGTTGAACCAATAATTTAAGGCTATGGACGATGGTTATCATTCCAAAAATAACAGCCGTGTCGTATCTCAATACGATACCCTTCGTCTATGGACTCAAGCACGCAGATAGCCTGCGAGCTGAGTTGCTATTGGCACCCCCTGCCGACTGCGCACGCAACTACATCGAGGGCAAAGCAGATATCGCCCTACTTCCCGCAGCCGTAGTTCCCCAACTCAAAGAGACAAATATCATCACCGACTACTGCATTGGTGCAGTGGGCGCAGTACGCACCGTAACGGTGATGTCGAATGAGCCAATATCGGCTATCAAGCGTATATGGCTCGACCCACACTCACGCACCTCGGTGCAGCTGTGTGGCTATCTTGCTCAGCACAAGTGGCATATTGCGCCTGAGTGGCTTGCATTGACCGACTACAAGATTGTCGATACTCCGCAAGAGGGCGATGCCTACCTGCTTATTGGCGACAAGGTTTTTGGCTACGAAGGTCGCTTTAAGTATGTCTACGACTTGGCGGTTGAGTGGCGTGAGCTTACATCGCTGCCCTTCGCCTTTGCCGTATGGGTAGCCCGCAAGGGTGTATCCTACGAGGTAGTAGATGCCTTGCAGCACGCCCTGACATTTGGCGTGGAGCATATCTGGGAGGCTATCGTCGAGCTTGGCTACACGGGCAACGATGGTGGCATAACGGCCTACGAATATCTAACACGCAACATCGACTTTATCCTCGACGACGAGAAGCATAAGGCGCTTAAGAAGTTCTGGGATGCGGGACTCAAGGTAACACCCCGATCCTATTAAAGAAGCCGTTGGGCGTAAGCCTTGCGACTTCTTACCTCCGACCTTAGGCGGCATTGCTTGTTGTTGAGCCGCCAAAAAAGCCCGAGTGGGCAAAGTTGAATATTACAGAATAAAACTTTTGGAGGGGATATGATTACAATTTATCTCAAGCAATACAACAAGATTATACGAAATGCCGATCCCGATCTCTTCGATGAGCTCGGCTTCGATGATATTCTCTGGATTGACCTTTTGGAGCCCTCTATCAAGGAACAGAAGGCGGTCGAGAACTTTATGGAGCTGAGCCTCCAGACCAAACAGCAGGTCGAGGAGATTGAGTCGACATCAAAATACTCGGAGACCGAGAATGCCATTATCTCGAACTCCAACTTCTTCGTTCCTCAGGGCGAGAGTTTCACCGTAGAGCCTGTGTCGTTCCTTATCTCGAACGAGGGTGTGCTCGTGTCTATGCGTCAGGCAGAGTTCCGCACCTTCCGCGAGGCAGAGAAGCGACTGCAGATGAACTATCGCTCATACTCAACGGGTTATCATATTCTTATCTCACTTTTGGAGGTGCGCATCGACTACGATGCCGACCTTGTGGAGATGGTCGGCAAGCAGGTTGCTGCCGTGAGCAAGGAGATTTCGAGTGGTTCGAAGATCGACAAGGAGGTACTCTACAAGATTAACGCCTTGCAGGAGAACACCATGTTGCTCCGTGAGAATATCTTCGATAGGCAGCGTGTGCTGTCGTCAATCCTTCGTTCGGAGCGCTTCCCCAACGATATATACCCCCGTTTGCAGCTAATGCTCAAGGATGTTAATTCGCTTATCAGCCACGCCGACTTTAGCTTCCAGCGTTTGGACTATATCCAGGATGCGGCGCTTGGTCTTATCAACATCGAGCAGAACGAGATAGTGAAAATTTTCTCGGTGGCAGCCGTAATCTTTATGCCCGCAACGCTGGTGGCGAGTATGTACGGTATGAACTTTAAGTTTATGCCCGAGTTGCAGTGGGAGTATGGCTATCTGTGGGCAATAGCCTTGATGCTTATCGTATCGGGCTTGACCTATTGGTTCTTCAAGTTTATGAAGTGGTTGTAAATCAATAATTTAATAAAATAATAAGGTTCAAATGAGAAAGATTTTTTCACTTTTAGCAATCGCATCGCTTCTCTTCGTAGCGTGCGACAACGGTAGCAACGAAACCGCTACACCCACAATCAAGCTAACCTCAGAGAAGGTTATCGAGCTTGGCGCTGAGGGTGGCGATGTAGAGATTTTCTACACCTTAGCTAATGGCGAGAGCAACAGCGTTAATGTAACAGATAATGCTGAGTGGGTTGATGCCACAGTAGAGTCTGGCAAGGTAGTAGTTAAAGTTGCAGCTAACAACGATACGCCCGCTCGTGAGGCAACTATTACGCTAACCTATTACAAGTCTTCGGCAGATGTCACCATTAAGCAGGCAGGCAAGACATCATCGGATGATAATGTTACAGAGGTTGTTATGAAGCGCTTCGAGGGCATCTATTTCGGCACAGAATACTCATCTGTTCCCAACTACTATGTTATCCTCTCGGATATCGGCGTAAACTCTGATGGTTCACCTAAGGCAAACGGTACATACTACTTCATCGATATGTATCATAATACCGTAGCTGACGAGGTGTGCCCCATCTTGCCCAACGGCAACTACACCTACGATAAAACTAATAGCTGTGCTAACCTCACCTTCACCGAGCAGGCTAGTTGGTATGCCGTAATGGATGCTAATGGCGAGTATGCCAAGTCGAATAGTTTCGTAAACGCATCTATCACTGTTTCGGAGAATAAGTTCGAGGCTACCATTGAGTTTTACGGTGGTGAGAAGCACCACATCGTATACGAAGGTAAGTTGCAGACCTCCATTGGTCACATTCTCTCAACATTCACCGAGGATAAGGAGTTTATGGTAGAGGGTGCTACAATCACAGCAACTCTCTTCGGTGACAGCTATGAGGTAGGTCAGCAGGATTGGATTGTCGAGGCTGTTAAGGGTGACGACCTTTTTATGGTCGAGGTATTCAACTCAAGCACCACATCGCCCGATGGTCTCTATCAGATGCTCGATGTCGAGTCTTCGGACTATGCTAACCGCTTCCTTCCTGGTATGTTTGGCAATGGCCTTATTGGTTCGTGGTATGCAAAACTTACCGACAATGTTGTTAGGGGTGATGTCTGGGCACCTTTGACAGATGGTATGATTCGTATCACTACAGAGGGTGAGAACCTCGCTATTGAACTTGCTTGCAAGGATGATGCTGGCAACAATATCACTGGCACGGTATCTGGTTCGGTAGTGCTTGCAGATGTGCGATAAGTTACTCTGAATGAGCTAAAAGAGGTTGACTTCGATGAAGTCAACCTCTTTTGGTTAGTAGTTGTTAATCAAGTCGTCGAGCTTCGGCACTCGCTCCTTGATGTAGGTTTTGATAGTGCCAACTTCAGCCTCATAGGAGCCTAATGCTTGGAAGTTCATATGCACCCACTGATTGAGGATGGGCCAGCGCAGGAAGTTAAGCCTCTGCGACTCGTCGAGCAGAGCCGCCGTCTCGTCGACATACTCCAACAACGATGCCTCGTCTATGCCATTGAGCTTTGCCTCGTTCCAGATGACTTTCAGCTCCTCGCGCGCTGCACGATCCTCTTTGATGATGCGGTTGTTCATCTGATTGAGAGCATCACTCGCACCCGAGCTCTTGCCACAATACAAGAAGTCGTCGGTATTATTTATAGGATAGGTGCGGTAGTCGTTCTCGAAGGCGAGGTCGTAATCCCACACAGGGCCAAAATAGAACCTATCGTCACCTCGCTGCTTATACATATATACGCTCCAGTAGGTGTCGGTATTTCCCGTGAACTCACCCACAATAAAGAGCCTTAGGTAACTCTCCAAGTCGAGATATTTGCGATAGCCGTTAGTAGCATCTGTGTAGTTAGAAGCAAATACCGATGCCTCCACTAGATTGAAGTAGTCCTCGATATATTTGCGCTGCTCGGCCGTAATATCCTCATCGTCAGGCGACTTGATGGTCACGGGCGTACCCTTCGTAGAGTAGAAATATACCTTCTCGGTGGTCGAGGCGTAGGCATCAATCTCCACGAGGTAACCACCTGTAAGGTTGGTGCCAGAGTTATCCGTCTTCTTCATCTCCACAACATCGACACGGTTGGGGCGCACATCTATCTGGTCGCAAAGCTGATAGCAACCCTTATATTCGCCATTAATGATAACATCTACGGGATAACAGAAGGGGGTATATGCCATACCAAGACGACGGCTAACCTCGAATGCCAAGATATTGCGCATCAGCGTCTTATCGCCGTGGTTGCTGAGCAGTGTCCACTTCTTAGCCTCGGCAGGCGCACCCAACGGACTGCGCTTCTCGCTAAACTTTAGGCGATAGGGTTTCTTCTCGAATCCCCAACTTGCATTGCCTCGCCCACGAACGCCCGTGGCGGTGTCGGTAAGCAGCGATGTGCCATCGTTCGAGATGATATATACCGTGCTTGTTATCTCTACCTCCTTCGATGTAATCTCCTCGGCATTAGCCGTATTGATTACTACCGTGGGCAGGTTGGTAAGCTGATATAGTTGCGAGTCATCGCCCTCGCCCTCGTAGCCGAAGAACTCCAACTCGGCGAGGTTACATCGCTTGTCGTTAGGCGTGACATAGCGCACATACCTAAAACCGCGCGAACAGCTGATATTGGCATAGGTCATCTCCCTCTCTGGCGCACTCTCACGGATGATGTAGAGGGGCATAGCATCCGAAAAGTCGGCATTATTCGCACCCTCGATGAGCGCCGTAACAACACGACTCGGCTGTGTTACGCGGGGCGAGTAGCCCACTGCCGTGATGATATGCTTTGCACCGAGGTCGAGACCCACCCAAGTATTCGACCTGTCGTACGAGGCGAAGAATGTGTCGTAGTCGCCATCAAAAACATTGGCCTTGCCATTTACCGTCTCGCTCTGAACTCCTGTATCGTAGTTTACAGAGTAGCGTGTGCCGATAATCTTACCCGAAAGCTTCTCACCTGCAGCCGTACCGCCTCGCTTGTCGATTTTAAGTTCGTAGCTATACTTTTTACCCGCTTCAAGTGTGAGCTTCTTATCGGTCGAGATATAGTAGGCACTGCCATTGACCTCGGCACGAATAAGTCGTGTCGAGCCATTGATGCTCTGCGGAACGATAAATGCTCGGAATGTATCGCCCTCGCCAAACGCCTTAATATCGGTAGCCGCACTACCTGCAAGGCGCAAACCTCCGTTCACCAAATTAAGATAGACCTCGCGTTGGGTGTTGGTCACCACGACACTCTTCCTGACCCTCTCCCACTCGCCAGAGTCCCAGCCCTCGCCCTCGGCAAGGCGCACCTCGACAGATGCCACAAGGGGGCTGAGCACAACCTCAACACCCGATGCCGTAGGCACTATGCCTCGTTCACGACACCACATCAGCAACGACGACTGAAGCCCCTCGCTTTGGTCGGATGCCACAGCAAAGAAGTGGCTTCCGATATCGCTCACTCGCGTATGCGGGGCATAGGCTATAACATCAACCTTGGTCTTATTGTCACGAAAATAGACCTCCGCCTCCGAGCGCCAACTATGTGTCGTAGCGTTGTACTCAAAAAGGGCATTATCTACCTGATTGCCACTCGACGCTATGCCTCCTGGGTTGTTGCCGTTGTAGTTAACGACAAAAAGACCCAACTTATCGCCATCGGCAAACTTCGCAGCAAAGTCGTTCTCCGAAATCTTGGGGTGTAGCTTGACAACGATATCGCCCGTCTTACCTCCCGATGGGCGGTCATCAACTCTGTCGTCGTTACAACTCACCGCAAGAATCAATGCAAGGAGCATATATGCTAATCTTGAAACCCTCATATCCTTAATTATTTAGCATCACAAGTATAATGATTTACAAAGATAAGGAAATAATATGTAATAACCGCTCGGAGAGTGCAAGAATTTATAAAAATATTTATTTTCGACAAAGTGTTCGCTGTTGCAATAAATCTATTATATTTGCATTGTGGGAGGTGTTTTTAACGCCAAACATAAGGATATTGATAAACAATAGAATAATGAGAAGATTTTTTGCACTTTTTACACTCATCGCTCTACTACTTTCGGCATGCGAGGTCGAGACCCCTACGCCCAACGAGCAATCAAAACCCGAAATTTCTGTCATAGGAGGTATTATTACAATGCCTGCATCGGGTGGCGATGCCGAGATTAAATTCGGCATTCTCAACCCCGTGGATGGTGTTCAGCTTGAGGCTACAAGTGATGTTGAGTGGATTACTGATATAACTGTTAGCGGGAGCGTTACATTCAGCGTTGAACGCAACCATGCCGAGCAACGCATCGGTATCGTTACGCTTCGCTATGCCGATGCCGAGGAGGTATCTGTGGCCGTACAGCAGAACGAGGCCTTGGCTTCGGGCGATGTACGCCTTACGATTACTTCGGAGCGCAAGACTAGCTTTGAGGCCGAGGGCGGTAAGGGCGTTGTAACCTATATATTGGAGTGTGACGAGGAGGGTGCAATGCCTGATGTCACGACCGATCAAGAGTGGATTACCATCGACAATGTAACAAGCGATAAGGTAGAGTACAGCGTAGCACGCAGCAACATTGAGGAGCGTCGTAGTGGCCATATAACACTCTCTTTCTCAGGGAAGAGTGCCGAGGCTACCATCGAGCAGAAGGCAGCAGAATTAGTTCCCGTATTAACTGCCAACAGCACCATTGTAACTATGGGGGATACCATCACATTCTCAGTAAGCTATGCTAATGAGGATGTAACATCTGATGCTACTATCTACGACTACTACACCAATGCCGTAGTGGAGAACCCCTATACCACACAGGAGGCAGCAGAGCGCGTATTCTATGCAATGTATAATAACCGACGCTCTAAGGTACTTACAATCAATATTCTCCCCGACTACGCCCCCGCGCTTCCTGTCGATAGCAACCCCGAGAGCTATGACTTCAACCAGCGAATGTTGATTGTCGACCACACGGGTGTTACCTGTGGTTACTGCCCCAATATGAAGTCTACGCTCAAGAGTCTGGAAGAGGATAGCAACTACAACTATAAATTTAACATTGTTTACGCCTATTCGTTCAACCAGAGTGAGATGTGCTACTCACAGGCGTCATACACCTTCTGGCAATACTACAAAGAGATTTGCAAGACAAGCTATATGCCTCTTACGGGATATCCCAGCGCCACATTTAACTTCTGTCGTAACTTCGCTGCAGCACCAGGCAATATGCAGACGAAGATTAACGAATATTGGAACGAGAATCCCTCAGCATCGGTTGCCCTTGCTGCAACAATCCACAATGATAAATTGGTTGTTAATACCGAGGTTAAGAGCGCTGTAGCTCAGAATATCCACCTTGCTATTTGGGTGTTAGAGGACGACATCTATGCTCGCCAATCGGGAGGCTACGAAGAGTGGATGCATACCCACCATAGCGTATTGCGTGACTGCCCCACCGGCATCTCGAAGAGCGACATCTCAGGTATCGACTTTGGTTATATCCTGGAGAATAGCTCCAAGAGCAAAATCGTTGAGTTCGACCTTGTTAAGAATGGTGAATGGAATAGCGACAACTTCAAGGTTATCGCCGTAATATCGTCACCCAACGAGGAGTTTGACAACCGCTACGAGGTTATCGACACCTCAATGTGCGATATCGACGGCACATCACCCCACGAATATAAGAACATAAACTAAACAATATACCTAAAAATGAAAAAGCTATTTGCACTTATGGTGCTTGCCGCTGCCGTGTTCACAGCGTGCGAGCCCGATAGCCCCGAGGTTAGCAACGACAACCTCAAAATCAAACTTACCTCTAAGTCTATTATGAGCTTCGGCATCGATGGTGGCGAGGGCACAATTACCTACGACTTTGAGGATTTGGGCGAGGCTACCCGTAGCAAAAAGAAGTTCCCAACCCCTGAGGCGGCAACTGCCGTAGATTGGATTACCGATCTTACAGTACACGCCACCTCACTTGAGGTAACATTCAATGTTGCGGCCAACGAGGGTGGTAGCCGCGAGGCTACAATCAAGGTTTGGTCGGGCAACTACAATTTTATGGTTATGGTTCGCCAAGAGGGTGTTATCTCTGCCGACAAGACCTTCACAGCCACACATCTTGGAGGCACATACTATGGTAAACTCCAGTCGCGCGGTTATGACTACTTTATGATTTTGTCAGATATGCAGCCTATGAGTATAGGTGCGGTGCCCTATGGTGCCACCGAATATCGTATCGATCTTTATGCCGAGCGTGGTGCTCAGTTCGATGCTAAGCGTCGCATTCCTGTAGGCGTCTATAAGCTCGACCACCGTCGTTCGGGTGAGCCTGGCTCTATCGATGGCTATGCCGATTGTAGCTATCTGTATGATTACAGTGGCGATAATCCTAATAATATTCCCTTCCTCGATGCTACCGTTACCGTTTCGGAGGATAGCATCATTGCCGATATCACGCTTATGAACAACGAGGTGCACCGCGTAGAGTATTATGGCGATTGCGTTATGGAGGACTACACCGAGCCCACATTTGCCGATATTTCACCCGTTAGCCAGTACACCTCAGATATCGAGTTCAATGTTACGGGTGGCGAGCTTATGCCTATCTATCGTGGTAACTGGTACGACTCGGATAGCGATGTGTGGTTTGTGCATATGATTGAGCAGCGCAACGGCTTCTCGGGCGTATATCTTCTCTTTGACTTCCTCGTTCCTCGCTCAAATGGCGGTTTCGATAATAAGGACGGCTTCGTTGGTGAGTACTCGTTGCTCGACCCCGAGGCAGAGTCTTGGGACTACACCTTCCCCGCTGGTTGCTTGCGTGACGACTCTTTGCAGCTCCACGCATGGTACGCTTACTGCACTAATGGTCAGGTAGATATGTCGCTTGCCGCACCTATCAAGACTGGTAGTGTAAAGGTCGAGAAGGATGGCGATAACTATGTCGTAACTGTTGACGGCAAGGACGACAACGGCAACGACATCAAGGGCACTTTCCGTGGTATTGTCAATTCCTTCGACAACCAGGCGATGGACTAACCATTGGTCTTGCTTTTAGAATGAGCAATGAGCAACAAGGGCAAGCGGAAAGCTTGCCCTTGCTTAGTTTTTAGTTATCAGTTGTTAGTTTTAAGACCATAAGACTTTAGGACTTTAAGACCATTAGGAAAAATTTCCTATCGTCTTATTAGCTCTCTTTGCTCTTTGAACTTTGCTCTCGATTTGTCGTCAAAAGGTAGTAGATACAACGCTCGGCAAAAATGCCGTCGATGGGCTGTACTATGGCGTACTGCTCATTAACAGCACTTTTTGTTAGCGGCAGTAGATGCTGCCTTTTCACGGCAAATCACTACTCTGTCCACCAAAATGTCGTGGTCGTCTATCGGTAGCTCTTCGAATATCTGGCATCGGAATGCCACGCCCACCTTATAGGCACGGAAGCCATCGAGCGACATATACTTATCGTAGAAGCCACCGCCACGACCAAGACGCGCACCAGCGAGCGTGAAGGCACGCGCAGGAACGATGATAAGGTCTATCTCCGAGGGCGCTACCTCCTTGTCGCCCACAGGCTCCTCGATACCGTAGGCACCCACAACCACACGCTCGGGCGAGTAGTCGTAGAAGCGCATAATATCGCCCTCGACACGCGGAACGACAACGCGCTTGCCCATATCGAGCCAACGCCCCAATACCTCCTTGGTCGGCACCTCGTCGGGCATAGCGACAAATGCCGCCACACACTCCGCGCATTGGAAGCTATCGAGAGCCTCTACCCTACCGAATATTGAGCGTGCCTTTGCCAAGCGCTCCTCGGGGCTTAATGCCTTAATTCGCTGTCGCACCTCGCGACGAATATCACTTTTTTCCATCATAATCCAAATATTTTCCACTTTTACATAGTAAAAAGGGCGTTTCGCTATTGCAAAGTTACAAAGATTTGCTAACTTTGCATAGCTTTATGCCGTGTTTTGTGCACGGTGGCGCCCATCTTGCTATGGATAGGTGCGCTCGAAGTGGGACTAACGCAAACAAAACTATTTACAAATATAACTTAATTTTTTTACACTATGAGCTGTTTCCTTACTAATTCATCACTGGGAAAGAAGTTGGTTATGAGCATCTCGGGTTGCTTCCTTGTGCTCTTTATTCTTTTCCACATGGCAATGAACCTCACCATGCTCTTTAGCTGGGAGGCTTACAACGCAATCTGCGAGTTCCTCGGTGCCAACTGGTACGCCCTCGCAGGTACTGTACTTTTGGCTGCTGGCGTTGCTGTTCACTTCATCTACGCCTTCATCCTCACCATCGACAACTACCGTGCTCGCGGTAAGCAGCGCTACGCTGTAACCGTTCAGGAGAAGGGTGTTTCTTGGGCTTCTAAGAATATGCTCGTGCTCGGCGTTATCGTTATCCTCGGTCTTGGCTTGCACCTCGTACACTTCTGGTCGAAGATGCAGTTGGTTGAGATTATGGGTATGCACAACTCTCTTGTTGCCGACTACAATGTAGCTCCTACCAACGGTGCTGCCTTGATGATGATTTCATTCTCGAACCCCATCAATGTAGTTCTCTACCTCGTATGGTTCGCAGCTTTGTGGTTCCACCTCACTCACGGCGTATGGTCGATGTTCCAGACCGTAGGTTTCGCTAACGACACCTGGTATCCCCGTCTCAAGTGCTTGGCAAACATCGTTGCTACACTCATCTTCCTCGGCTTCGCTGTCGTAGCTGTTTATTGCTACTTCGTTAGCACTCCCCAGCTTATCGAGTCAATGCTTGCATAATCTGTCGGACAAAAGTTAATTTTGGATAACAATAAAAACTATAAATATTATGGCTTATAAATTAGATGCTAAAACACCGGCAGGTCCATTGGCTGAGAAGTGGAGCAACCATAAGGCTGCCATTAAGGTCGTGAGCCCCGCAAATAAGCGTAAGTTGGATATCATCGTTGTCGGCACTGGTCTTGGTGGCGCTTCTGCAGCTGCTTCACTCGGTGAGCTTGGTTACAATGTGAAGATCTTCTGCATCTCTGACTCACCTCGTCGTGCTCACTCTATCGCTGCACAGGGTGGTATCAATGCTGCAAAGAACTATCAGAACGACAACGACTCTATCTACCGCCTCTTCTACGATACCATCAAGGGTGGTGACTATCGTGCTCGTGAGGCTAATGTCTATCGTTTGGCTGAGGTTTCTAACCTCATCATCGACCAGTGCGTAGCACAGGGTGTACCTTTCGCTCGTGAGTACGGCGGTTTGTTGGCTAACCGTTCATTCGGTGGTGCTCAGGTATCGCGTACCTTCTATGCTCGTGGTCAGACCGGTCAGCAGCTCTTGCTCGGTGCTTACTCTGTTTTGAACAAGGAGATCGCAGCAGGCTCTGTTAAGTCATATCCCCGTCACGAGATGTTGGATATCGTTATCGAGAATGGCGAGGCTTGCGGTATCATCGCTCGTAACCTCGTAACTGGTGAGATTGAGCGCCACGGTGCACACGCTGTGGTTATCGCTACTGGTGGTTACGGTAATGTATTCTTCCTCTCTACCAACGCTATGGCATCTAACGGCTCGGCAGCATTCCAGTGCTACCGTAAGGGTGCAGGTTTTGCTAACCCCTGCTTCACTCAGATTCACCCCACATGTATCCCCGTACACGGCACACAGCAGTCGAAGTTGACTCTTATGTCGGAGTCGTTGCGTAACGATGGTCGTATCTGGGTTCCAAAGAAGATGGAGGATGTTGAGGCTATCCGCAAGGGTACCAAGAAGCCATCAGATATCGCCGAGGCAGATCGCGACTACTACTTGGAGCGCCGCTACCCAGCATTCGG
>JAGBYO010000099.1 GCA_017628735.1 Alistipes sp.
CATCTAATAACTAACAACTAACAAAGGCTAACCTTTCGGGTTAGCCTTTGTTCTATACTAATAACTCTTTTAGAGGTTCTCCATGCAGTAGTCAACCATCTTTTGGCGGATGTTGATCATATCGTTGGGGCGCATCGAGTGGTTCTGGTCGGGGTAGACCATCATATCGTACTGCTTGCCCGCACGGTTGAGCGCACGACACATCTCGATGGTGTTCTGGAAGTGGACATTGTCATCTGCCGTGCCGTGGATGATGAGCAAGCGGGTGTTGTTCGAGAGACGGTCGGCAAAGTTGATAGGCGAGTTGTTGTCGTAGCCTGCGGGGTTGTCCTGTGGCAGACCGTTGTAAATCTCGGTGTAGATAGAGTCGTAGTAGCGCCACGAGGTTACGGGAGCTACGGCGATTGCCATCTTGAAGAGACCATCACCCTTGAGGGCACAGCCAAGAGCCATAAAGCCACCATACGACCAGCCGTAGATGCCGATGCGTGAGCGGTCGATGAACTGTTGCTTGGCAAGGTGGCGAGCAAACGATATCTGGTCCTCTACCTCGTTGTAGCCGAGGTTGCCGTAGGTCACCTTCTTGAATGCCTCACCACGGTAGCCTGTACCACGGGCATCGCAGCAAGCCACGATATAGCCGTTGCGTGCCATTGTCTCCTCCCAGTCTGTTGTGTAGCGGTTCTCAATCTGCTGTGAGCCAGGACCAGAGTACTGGGTGATAAGCACGGGGTACTCCTTGTCGGCATTGAACTTCTCGGGGTAGATAAGGAAGTAGCGCAACTCATCGCCACGCTCGGTGACGAACGAGTAGTAGTTACGCTGATACTTAGGCTCGCCAGCGGTGGGCTTCTCGAGCATCAACGAGCGCACCTCCTTGCCCTTGGCGTTGTAGACAGCAGCCGTAGGGTAGCAGTTGGTTGCCGAGTGCTCGGCAGCAAAGTACTTCATATCTGCCGAGGGGTATACACGCCAGTAGCCAGGCTTAGAGAGCAAGCACTCCTTCTTCTCGCCGTTGAGGTCGATAGCATAGAGGTGGCGCTCCTCGGGAGACTGCTCGGTAGACATATAGTATATGGTCTTGTTGTTTGCCGAGAGACCGACAAGTTGAGTTACCTCCCACTCACCCGAGGTGATGGCGTTGAGACGACCCTCCTTTGTAGAGTGCAAGTAGAGGTGGAACCAGCCTGTGGTGGTCTCCTCGCGCACGATAAAGCGCTCGCCGTCGATAAAGGTGATGGTGGCGTCCGAAGGTCGCTCGACATAGCGGTTGTCCTGCTCGTCATAGATTACGCGCTGGTTGCCATCGTTGTCAACCAAGACAACCTCGAAGTGGTTCTGAAGGCGGTTGACACGGTAGAAGAACAACTCACCAGCAGGGGTGTAGCCGATGCGAGGGATATACTGGTCGCTCTCCTTGCCAGTGTCTACCTGACGGGTCTCCTTGGTGTAGAGGTTGTAGATGTGGAGCGTAACAACGGAGTTCTCCTCGCCAGCCTTGGGGTACTTAAATTTGTATGCCTCGTTGTATAGCGAGCCATCGAAGCGCATCATCTCGAACTCCTTAACACGGCTCTCGTCGAACTTCAAATAGGCAATCTCACGGCCATCGGGCGAGAAGGCATAGGCCTTAGTAAAGCCGTACTCCTCCTCATACACCCAGTCGGTGGTGCCGTTGATAATGTGGTTCCACTCGCCATCGTCGGTGATGTTGTAAATCTCGTTGGTCAAAAGGTCGTAGACGAAGATGTCGTTGTTGTAGCCCATAGCAAGAAACTTAGAGTCGGGCGAGAACGAGATATCGCGGACATCGTCAATCTTGATGGTCGAGCCATCGGGGCAGGCGATGTAGTAGTCCGAGGTGAATGAGTGGCGGTAGATCTCACGGCGGGGTGAGCCATCCTCCCACAACTCATATATTGCCATAGTGCCGTCGGGTGACTTGTCGTAAGACATAATTACACCCTTGGCCTTGAAGACAACATCGCCCTCAGACTCACGGTTGTAGTCGTAGAGCACCACCTGCTTGCCATCAAGCTCCATATACTGGTGGCTGTCGGCAACGGGAGTGAGTGATGCAGGCTGAATATAGCGAGCGTTCTGACTACGCTCTTCGACCATCTGCATATAGCTTACCTGAGCCATTGCCGAGGCAGCCATTGCAAATGAAATAAGGGTTAAAAATAGTTTTCTCATTGGAAGGTGTGTTCTATAAATTAGTAAATTAGTTTTAGGTTGTTGTCGGCAGATTCTATTTCGGTCGCTTTTGGGCTTATTTCGGCATATTTTGTATTTTTGCTCGGTTACAATGCTCGCATTGCTCCCTCTCAAGAAATGCAAAATCTACTCGAAATAATCTCCAAAATCAACTCGACCTAATTTATAGAACCCACCTTTGAAGTTTTTAGTTTTAAGTCGGAGAGGTTTAAATATCGTCCATCGAGAAGTCGTAGCTTAGGCGCTTACCCGTTGTAAACTTCGAGTTGTCGAGCTTCGAGTTGAACTGGTCTACCGTAACACGGATATTCTCCTCGTAGGGGGGCATCAAGAGGTCGAAGTTGAGCGAGTAGTGAATAGCCGTCTCGATGATTGCCACCAACGCCTCGCGGTCAATCTTGCGCGAGCCAAATGCCATGGGGCGCACCAAGGTTTGGCGCTTGCCCTCCACCCAGAAGCACTTCTCGCGGTTGATGAAGATACGACCAATGAGGTAGCCCTCGTCGGCATTGCGGTTGTACTTCATCGAGTCCGAGAGGAAGTTGTAGATGTTGATAACGCCAATGTAGCTGTTGTCGCGGTCGGCCTGAACATAGCCATTCTGCCAGATGATATGGTTGGAGTCGAACTCAAAGACATCGGTGTGCATCTGGAATATGAGGATGTCGCTTGCCACCTGCAACTGCGCCTCGAACTTACCACGGTCGCGGTACTCGATGCGTACACGGCGGTCGAGCTTGCCATCAAGCTCGTCGTCAATCTCCGATGCCATCTCAAAGAGTGTCTCCTTCAGGTCGTTGAAGGTCGAGAAGGTGTTGTCGAAAACCTGCTGTTTGAGGGTCGACTTCTTGACTATGGCGTCAAGTATCTTGGTGCGTAATGCGCTGCTCATAACTATATGGTTGTTAGGTTATTAACGAAGTTTGATAGTCTGACCATCCGCCAAGGGGTCGGAGGTGCGTATGCGGTTGAGCTTCGATAGCTGGTCGAGGCGTATGCCGTAGGTCTGCGAGAGGTAGTGCATCGTTTCACCACGCTTTGCGGTGTGGAGGGCTGACTCACCCTTCCAGCGTGATGCCTTGCGCTCGATGTAGACAACATCGCCCTCGGAGAGCTGTGCTGCAGACGACACATCGTTGTAGCGACGAAGCGTAGATGTGGAGAGCTCAAAGAGCTTTGCCAACACCTCATAGCTGTCGCCAGCCTTCGCCACGATGTAGTGCGAGCCATTGGTGCGGTAGACATTATAGCCGTGGTGGGCATTTATCGTAACGCGGAAATTGTTGGGGTCGATGCCATTGTCGGCGTATGCTGTACCCTCGTAGTGGCGGTTGTCCTTGTTGTCGCGCTTAGGCTCTGTGGGCTCCTCTGAAGGCTCCTCGGTGGGTGCCGATGGGGTGGGTACGATGCCCAACTTCGAGGCGATATAGTCGTCGTAGAGCTTTATGCCGTCCTTCTGGTCGAGCAGGTAGAGGTGCTCATCCTCGATAAGCTTGATAAGACGCTCGGCATAGTCGGGGGCTGTGGCGTAACCTGCAGCCTTTAAGCCCTTTGCCCAACTGCGGTAGTCGTCGGTGTCGTAGGCGAAGAGCGACTCGTAGCGCTTGTTCGAGTTGAGGAACTCGGCGTGGTCGGTGTACGACTCGGCGATGGTGGGGTAGGCACGGAAGCACTCGCCCTTGGCGTCATCGTCGTGGTATACCTTGTCGCCAGTCCATGAGGACTTGCACTTTATGCCGAAGTGGTTGTTCGAGGTGCGCGAGAGGTGGCTGTTGCCAGCGTTGGACTCCAACAATGCCTGCGCCATAGTGATACTTGCAGGGATGCCGTAGACCTCCATATTGTCGATGGCCAAATGTCGCCACTTTACCACATACTCTTCGCGTGTTGTGCGCTCCTGTGCCGAGGCTGTGCCCCACGAAAGGAGGTAGACGAAGAGTGCTATAACCGAGATATTTCTAAAGGTGTTGCTCATAAACATATAATTATTCACGCAAATATAGTAAATATATTTGCAAAAACAAAAAAAGACCACCCGAAAAGGTGGCCTTTTAGTCATTGGCTGTGGCTTGTTTAGAACTCCACAACGGGAGCATTCTCTGCGCCATCCTGTGCCTCAAACATTGTCTTGAGGTCGAAGCCGAAGATGCCAGCGAGGAGGTTCATAGGGAAGCGACGGCACTTAACATTGAACTCCTTGACAAGCTCGTTGTAGCGCTTGCGCTCGGTAGAGATGCGGTTCTCGGTGCCCTCCAACTGCGACTGAAGCTCCAAGAAGTTCTGGTTAGCCTTCAACTCGGGGTACGACTCCGACACGGCGATAAGACGACCGAGGGCTGAGCCTACCTCCTGCTGTGCAGCCATATAGCGCTCCATATCCTCGGCTGTTGCGGTCGAGGGGTCGATGGTGATAGATGTAGCGCGGGTGCGTGCATCGGTAACAGCCTGCAAGGTCTCCTGCTCGTGTGCGGCATAGCCCTTTACGGTGTTCACCAAGTTGGGGATAAGGTCGGCACGGCGCTGATATGTTGTCTCAACATTTGCCCACTGCTCCGACACCTTCTCGTCAGCCGACACAAGACCATTATAGCCACCGATAGCCCATACAACGACTACGGCAACAACGGCCAAAATAATAAGTGTGCTTTTTTTCATAGTTGTGTTTATTTGTTGTTAGTTGTTAGTTTTTAGTTATTAGTTGCGCTCTGGGGAGCGCCTGCTAAAGCAGAGGGGCACAAGAGGCACAAGAGGCACAAGAGGCACAAGGGGAGATAGAGCGTGGCTACTAACCTTAAGGTGGGTAAGACCATCGATGCTTTTGCTCACCTTACCACTCCCTATTGCCCCTCGGAACCCTTAGACCCCTTGGGGCGTTAGCCCGCAGGCGAAACGCCTGCTCTCCGCTTACCATCGTGAGCCTCCGCCACCACCGCCGAAGCTACCGCCACCAAAGCCACCGCCAAAGCCACCACCAAAGCCACCGCCACTGCCGAAGCCACCGCCACCACCAAAGATGATGGGGCCTGAGCCACTATTGGGGTTGTCGCGCTTGATGGTGCGACGATGGCGTGAGCCACACTTGTCGCAAACGAGAATCTGCTCGGTGGTCGTCGAAAAGGCTGTGCGCTTCAAGGTGCGCTTCTCGGCAATGCGCAAGCCGTGCTTACCGCAGTTGGGGCACTTGGTCTGCTGATGCTCGGCATAAAGGAGTGCCGCCAAGGGTAGAAGAATAAATAATAACGCAACGATTATCAGCGCCTTATCTTCGCCCGAGAGGTCGTCGTCTTGGGCTATGGGTAGGTCGCCATTCGTAAGCAGGGTGTCGACAGCCTCCAAGCCTGCAACCATACCTGTGGAGTAGTCGCCCTCGCGGAAGTGGGGCAACATATACTCCTGCTGTATGCGTACTGAGAGGGCATCGGTGAGTACGCCCTCGATGCCGTAGCCCGTGAAGAAGCGTATCTCGTGTTCATCCTCGACAAGCAAGATGCCGAGGCCATTATCCAGTTCGTCATCGCCCACGCCCCAGCTCTCGAAGAGCTCGATGCCGAAGTCGAAGACCGAGCCCGAGTCGATGGCGTCGACAGCCACAATAGCCACCTCGGCGATGCCACGCTCCTTGAGCGAGCGGGCAATAGCGTCAAGGCGCTCTACGGCCTCCGCGGAGAGTATGCCATCGGGGTTGGTGGTGTAGCGCTCGGCATTGAGTCGCTGCACATTCTCGATGTCCGATGGTCGGTAGGCGGCAATGCTTGTGGTCAAGCAGAGGAGCGCCAAAGCGAATGTTGCGATTATATGCTTCATATCGTATAAACAATAAATGGGCAGAAGATATTGCACCTTCTACCCATTTGAGTGAACTTTCTATCGGTATTGACCACTCTATTTGTGGTGTTCGTCGATAACCTCTGTAAGGCGGTGGAACACCTCGTCGAAGGTGCCGAGGCCATCAATCTTCGAGTACTTGTCCTGCGCTGCGTAGTGGTGCGCTACGATGGCAGTCTGCTCGCGGTAGATTTCGATGCGGTTGCGGATAACATCCTCCGAAGCATCATCGGCACGGCCAGAGTCCTTGCCACGGAGCAAGATGCGCTTGATGAGCTCCTCCTCGGGAACATCCATATAGACCATAACATCGACCTTTGAGCCCATCTCCTCAAGCATAGTGTCGAAAATCTCTGCCTGTGCCGTGGTGCGGGGGAAGCCGTCGAAGATGCAACCCTTGTCCGAGTGGGTGCGCATATAGTCGCGTACCATCTCTACAACGATGCTGTCGGGGGCAAGCTCGCCACGCGAGATATAGCCCTCCATGCTCTTGCCAAGCTCGGTGCCACGCTTAATCTCCGAACGGATAACCTCGCCAGTAGAGATGTGGTAGAGGTCGTAGTGCTCTGCCAAGCGGGCTGCCTGTGTGCCCTTGCCACAACCGGGGGCGCCAAAAAGTATAATGTTTACCATTTTAGTATAACTTCTTTTAGGTAGGTTTCAAAAAAATATGAGGCAAAGTTACACTTTTTTTTGTAACTTCACAACGAAAATAGTACTTTTGTAAAAAATTTATTAACGATATGTCAAAGAGTACAGAGATTGCCTCATTGGGCGAATTTGGTCTTATCGACCGCCTTACAAAGGGTCTTGGTCGTCGCAATGCTTCGACACTTCTTGGTGCGGGTGATGATGCTGCAGTAATAGACCTTGGCGACAGGGTGATGCTCCTTACGACGGATATGCTCACCGAGGGTATCGACTTCGATTTGAGCTACTTCCCGCTTAAGCACTTGGGCTACAAGGCTGTGGTGCGTGGCGTAAACGATATCCTTGCGATGAACGCACGACCCGAGCAGTTGGTGGTATCGCTCGGCGTGTCGGCGAAGATTTCGGTGGAGGCACTCGATAGCCTCTATGAGGGTATGGAGACTGCAGCCAAGGAGCTGGGCGTAGACATCGTGGGTGGTGACACTACAGCCTCGATGAATGGTCTTGTGATAAATATCTCGGCGGTGGGCTTTGCTCGCAAGGAGGATGTCGTCTATCGCGCGGGCGCGCACGAGCACGATTTAATATGTATAACCTCGAATCTCGGTGCAGCGTATATGGGCTTGCACCTCTTGGAGCGCGAGAAGCGTGTGCTGAAGGATATCGACAACCCTGAGCCTAAGTTCGAGGGCTATGAGTACCTCTTGGAGCGCTACCTCAAGCCCCGTGCAAGGGTCAATGTCCTCGATGCGTTGCGTGAGGAGGGTATACGCCCCACGGCGATGATAGACCTATCTGACGGCTTGGCAAGCGACCTTAGGCAGTTGTGTCGTTCGTCGCAGTGTGGTGCACGCATCTACCTTGAGCGCATACCTATTGCGCGCCAGACATCGGAGTTGGCCGAGGAGATGCATATCGACCCTGTGATTGCAGCACTCAACGGAGGCGAGGACCACGAATTACTCTTCACCGTGCCCCTGGAGAAGCAGGAGGCGGTGATGCGCCTCGGCTTGGTGGATGTCATAGGACATATCACCAAGGAGGAGAGTGGCGTAATACTCGTAACGCCCGATGGCGAAGGCATAGCATTAAAAGCGCAAGCCTTTGATAGATAATAAGAAAGAGAGCTGGAAGGCTCTCTTTCTTATTAGTTTTTAGTTTTTAGCAGTTTTCTAACAACTAAAAACTATCTAACTCACCACCTCGGCATTTACCTTGACATAGTTGTAGCCGAGGCGCTTGAGTTGTACGGCAACGCCACACTCGAACATCACTTTGGTGGTGCGGGCGAAGATGTGGAACGCCATAACGCTCTGTGCCTCAATCTGCTCCTTGCGGATAAGCGACTGCGCACGCTCGGCAACCGAGCGAATCATATCCTCGACCTTCTCGGCAGCATCGGAGCCAAGGGGGTGGCAGAGCAGTACCTCGGTGATATACTCATCCATACAGTCGAAGCCACGGGGTGCGGTGAGCATCTTGTGCCAATCTTCGGTATCCTTGTGGCGATTCCAATCCTTGTCCCAGAGTGTTGCAGCAGCCATACCCTCGTACATCGCCCACGCGATAGCAACCAAAGGGTAGCGCCCAATCTCGGGCACGGCATCTGCCATATATGAGGGTGCTGCGGCATGCCACTTATCGTTCAACTCCTCGACCTCCAATAGTCTGCCCTCGAGCCACTTAGCATCCGTAAGGTGCTTGGTGAGTGCATCGCGCAACTGCTCCTCGTAGCGGTTTAGTAAATCGTGTTCTTGTTCAGTCATAGACATTAGTTTTTAGTTTTTTAGCTATTAGTTTTTAGAAAAATCTCTAACAACTAACAACTAATAACTCTATCTTCTTTTTTTCTTCCTCACAGACCAGCCGAAGTGGCCGATAAACTTGCCGATAGAGAAGTACTCGCCGTGGGAGTAGACCAAAGGCTTGGCCTTGTCCAACGAGAACTTGCCTGTCTCGGGGTCGATAAACCTCTCATCTGCAACGATATCCACAACATCGGCGATAAACATATCGTGCGAGCCAAGCTCCTTAATCTCCCGTACGCGACAGCAGATAGAGAGTGGCGACTCGGCGATGATGGGCGTCTGGAAGCCCTCGACAGCCATTGGCGTGAGCGACATTGCCTCCCACTTATTCTCGTTGCGACCCGAGCGCACACCACACCAGTCCGTAGCGCGGGCGAGCTCCTCGGTTGTTAGGTTGATGACAAACTCGCCAGTGCGTGCTATGATGTCGTGGCTATGGCGCTCCTTGCGTACCGAGATATAGCACATCGGGGGCTCGGTGCATAGCGTGCCTGTCCACGCCACGGTGAGCATATTGTACTCCTCGGGCGTATTACCCACCGAGACCAATACGGCAGGGAGAGGGTAGATTAGCGTGCCTGGCTTCCAGTGTTGCTTGCCCTCTTCGGGAGTGGGCATAGTTTTAGAGTCCGTCATAGCCTGTGTCCTCCTTAAGGTTTTCGCCATTGGCGGCTGCCACGGCAAGCTCGTCGCAACGGTTGTTCTCGACCGTCGAGGCGTGACCCTTGACCCACTGAAGGCGAACATTATGCTCGCGGTAGATGCGCAAGAAACGCATCCAGAGGTCGGGGTTCTTCTTGCCCTTAAAGCCCGTCTTCTCCCAGCCGAGCAACCAGCGCTGATTTACCGCCTCGACAACATATTTCGAGTCGGAGTATATCGTAACATTGCTGCCACGGAAGCGCAGTGCCTCCAACGCCACGCATACAGCCATAAGCTCCATACGGTTGTTTGTCGTAAGGCGGAAACCCTCGGATAGCTCCTTGCGGTGAGGTCCCGACAGGAGGACTATGCCATAGCCTCCGGGACCTGGGTTGCCGAGAGCCGAGCCATCGGTATATATTGTAATATCGTGTGCCATAAATCGCAGTACGACAATTATTTGAGTGCCTTAATCTGCTCCTTGAGCGCTGCAATCTTAGCCTCGGCATCTGCCTGCTTGGCACGCTCGTTCGCCACTACCTTCTCGGGTGCAGAAGATACGAAACGCTCGTTCGATAGCTTCTTCATTACCGATGCGAGGAAGCCCTCTAAGTACTCGAGGTCGGCGGTGAGCTTCTTGAGCTCTGCCTCCTTGTCGATAGCGCCCTCCATAGGCACGAAGTACTGCGTGGTCTTGACGATAAATGCCGAAGCTGCGGCCTCCTTCTCGGCTACTGCCTCTACCTCCTTAAGGTTGCCCATCTTGCGGATAACAGCCTCATACTCTGCGGGGTAGTTCTCGTCGGCGATATAGTGCAAAGATACGGCCTCCTTCTGCGCAATGTTCTTCTGCTTACGGATATTGCGGATGGCGGTGATTACCTCCTCTGCCAATGAAAAGCGGCTCAAGATGCCCTCATCTGCCTTGCGCTCTGCCTTAGGCTCCGAGGCGATGCAGATAGAGATAGGGTCGTTTTCCGAGCGCAAATCCTGCCAAATCTCCTCGGTAACGAAGGGCATAAAGGGGTGCAACAGGCGCAACAACTCATCGAAGTAGTGCTTGGTGCGAGCGATAGTTGCCGAGTCAATGGGGCACTGATAAGCGGGCTTCACCATCTCCAAGTACCAGCCGCTGAAGTCATCCCAGAAGAGGCGGTAGAGTTCGGTAAATGCCTCCGAGATACGGTACTGCGCCATATTGTGGTGTACACGCTCGATGCGCTCAAGCATAACCTCGTCGAACCACTTGATAGCCTCCTTGGCATAGTCGGGCTGGGCGATAGCGTTGTCTACCTCCCACATATTTACAAGGCGGTAGGCGTTCCAAATCTTGTTGCAGAAGTTACGACCCTGCTCGCAGAGTGCCTCGTCGAACATCACATCGTTGCCTGCCGAAGTAGACATAAGCATCGCTACACGCATACCATCGGCGCCATACTTCGCGATAAGGTCGAGGGGGTCGGGCGAGTTACCCAATTGCTTCGACATCTTACGGCCGAGCTTATCACGCACGATACCTGTGAAGTAGACATTTGCGAAGGGCTTCTCGTTGCGCCACTCGTAGCCCGCCATAATCATACGAGCAATCCAGAAGAAGATGATGTCGGGACCCGTAACGAGGTCGTTGGTGGGGTAGTAGTACTCAATCTCGGGGTTGTTGGGGTAGCGGATACCGTCAAATACCGAGATAGGCCACAACCACGACGAGAACCAAGTGTCGAGGACATCCTCATCCTGACGAAGGTCGGACATAGTGATTGTTGAGTCCTTCTCCTGCGCCAAGCGGAGTGCCTCCTCGGCAGTCTCGGCTACGACATAGCCACCCTTGGGAAGGTAGTATGCAGGGATGCGCTGACCCCACCACAACTGGCGCGATATACACCAATCCTTGATATTCTCCATCCAGTGGCGGTAGGTGTTCTTATACTTTGTGGGTACAAACTTGATGATATCCTCCATCACGGCCTTTGTTGCGGGCTTTGCAAGCTCCTCCATAGAGAGGAACCACTGCATAGAGAGTTTGGGCTCGATAGCGACACCCGTACGCTCCGAGTAGCCCACATTGTTGGTATAAGGCTCAACCTTCTCCATGAGGCCTGCTGCAGTGAGGTCGCCCTCGATAACCTTGCGGCACTCGAAACGGTCTACACCGACATACATACCCACCTTGTCGTTGATTGTGCCATCGTCGTTGAAGATGTCGATAGCCTCCAAGCCGAACTTCTCGCCAAGCATATAGTCGTTGACATCGTGTGCAGGGGTTACCTTCAACGCACCAGTACCGAACTCAAGGTCGACATACTCATCACGAATCACGGGGATTGAGCGACCTACCAACGGCACGATAACGCGGGCATCCTCTGCGAGGTGCTTGTAACGCTCGTCGTTGGGGTTTACGCAGAGTGCGGTATCGCCAAGAATAGTCTCGGGGCGGGTGGTAGCAACAACGATGTACTCATCCGAGCCCTCAATCTTGTAGCGCAAGTAGTACAATTTACCCTGCGACTCCTTGTAGATTACCTCCTCGTCCGAGAGTGCGGTCTTTGCCGAGGGGTCCCAGTTGACCATACGCACACCACGGTAGATGCGACCCTTGCGGAAGAGGTCGACAAATACCTTGATGACACCCGCTGTGCGAGGCTCATCCATAGTAAAGCAGGTGCGGTCCCAGTCGCACGAAGCACCCAGCTTGCGCAACTGCTGAAGGATGATGCCACCATGCTTCTCCTTCCACTCCCAGGCGTGCTTGAGGAACTCCTCGCGCGTTAGGGTCGACTTGTCGATGCCCTCAGCCTTGAGCTTTGCTACAACCTTGGCCTCCGTTGCGATAGATGCGTGGTCGGTACCAGGTACCCAGCAGGCATTCTTGCCCTGCATACGCGCACGGCGCACAAGGACATCCTGCAAGGTGTTGTTGAGCATATGACCCATATGGAGCATACCCGTAACATTGGGGGGAGGAATAACGATACAATAGGGCTCGCGAGCATCTGGCTCCGAGTGGAAGAGGTTGTTTTCCATCCAGAAGTCATACCACTTCTGTTCGATGTTCTCTGATGAATACTTGTCTGCTAACTGCATAAGTCGTTGTATATTTGTTTGTTATGATTTCCTATCGTATGCGCATGCCCTCGCTCTCGCGCGAGCATAGGCGCAATAATCGACAAAGATAGGAAAAAAAGATGAAAGTTCAAAGAGCAAAGAGCAAAGTTCAAAGAGCAAAGTTCAAAGAGCAAAGAGCAAAGAGTTTTTTATAAACACAATTCCTTATCTTTCATCTTTGCTCTTTCATCTTTGCTCTTTCTTGTAACACTACTAACACTACTAACACTACTAACACTCTAACACACCCCTGTTAGTCTGTTAGTCTGTTAGTCTGTTAGTCTGTTAGTTTTGTTACTACCGAGGGGTTTTACGAAGGGGTGGCAGCTGTCGTCATAGTCGTCACCGCCCCACTCGTCGTGGGGGTGTAGGCGCATCTTTCCATTCGGCTCGGGCAGAGGCATCAGGGTCTGGGGCGTAGTCTCTATCGGCTCGGGCTCTGCTATTGGCTCTGACTCTATGGGTGGTATGTAGTTGGCACTGGCTACACGGTTGCCGTCGAGGATTAGTTGACCCCTATCTATGGCGCGCTTGATGCGCATCTGGGCGTTGATACTCGTCATACCACGCTCCATAAGTTTGTTTACCAAGATCTTACGCTCGATAATGCCGCCGTACAAATCTTCGACAATAGCCTGTTCGCTGTTACGATGTTGAGATTGTGGTGTATTAATATCGCATAGTTGCGGTATTCCCTCCTCCGAGATGCTGAACGCAAAGCGCTCAAAGGGCTCGTTACGGCAGAACTGAGGCTCAACAATCGAGCATTCGTCGGCACGATGCACAAAGAGTACCGACTCGGCCTTGCGTTGTAGCGATGAGCCAAGGTGTCCACGCGCCTTGTCGCTACCGGGGTTGGTGTGCAATACGCAGATAATGTGCGTATTTGCCTTCGTTGAGAGCGCCATAAGCTCCGCTACAAGGGCATCACTCTCGGCGAGGTCGTTGGTGTTTAGTTGCAGGTCGGCAACGCCATCAATCACGACAATGTCGTAGTAGTTGAGGTGCATAGCGTCGTAGAGCATATTTTTGCGCTCATGGGGAGATAACTCTCTGAGTGCAAGGGTTGTTAGGCGAGGCTCAGCATCAAGACCCATAAGCGCACCGCCTGTCATCTCGGTGATACGCTTCACCACACGCCTTACATGCTGTTCGCCCTGCTCGGTATCTACCCACAGCACCGAGAGCATAGGGTTCTTCTCTACCGTCTTGAAGTTGTCGAGGCTGGGTAGTGGCATCGCCATTGCCGAGGCTACGAGGGCTGAGGTGAGGAATGTCTTTTTGGACTTAGCCTCACCGCAGATTGCCGATATGTTGCCACGCGAACATACACAACTGCCGTTGATAGATATTAGTGGCTCAATATCGGGCATAGGCTTCGACATATCGACGATGTAGGGGTGGAGTCGCTGCTCAATTAGCTCGTCGAGAGGTGAGCTTTTTAGGGTATTTAGCTTCTCAAGAAGCCTGTCGCTCATAGCGATACATCGCTCTGCCAACGACAGCGTTTCGCTCTTACTGTCGTTGTTCAATAATTTATCGGACTGGACACAATTGTCCGATACAATGGGGGTTGTACTTTGCATAAAGTTTAAGGTTTTAGATGGTTATAGTTTTGGACAGATACCACCCCACGCCTGATATACTATAAGATTTATTTATATA
>JAGBYO010000100.1 GCA_017628735.1 Alistipes sp.
GAAAAAATCTAATATGCAAATATAATAAAAATTACTCATATATAAAAGTATCAGCACATTAAATTACATAGAATTTTTTCTCAGGTTTTTACCATATAAAAAAAATCGTATTTTGCAACACTATTTCGATATTATTTTAATAAAATTATCTACATCTTTGCAATGTCAAAACGCGCTTAATGCGTTCTGCAAACCGAGCGCGAAAATTGCAGGAAATTAGGTGTAAAATATAAGTTATTGAAACAGAACATTTTAACTGTTTCTATAACTTTGTCGCCCCTAACGAAACCTAAAATTTTATTGACAAAAGCGACTGTTGATAACTTGCTGATAGCCACCGAAATTGTTAGTAACTTTCAGCAAAATCAAGACCAAAAAGGGCTAAAACAGGGCTAAAAAGTGACCCAAATAGGGTTGTTATGAAAATTATTTAAGAACTAAGCAGAGAGGGCGACGAAGCACCATATCGTGCTAATCAACCTCTCTTAGAGATAAACTTTGAGAAACGCAATGACGCAGACCGAAACATACAAAGCACTCTGGAGCGACTGTCTTGACCGCCTCCGCCTCACCATCACCGAGGAGGAGTTTGTTAAGTGGTTTAAGCCAGTGTGGCCCATCGACTACGATGGCGAGAAGTTGCGTCTTCGCGTTCCGAACGAGAGCTTTGTGGCGAGCATCGAGAAGCGCTACTTGCGCTACTTGCGCCCCATTATCTCGGAGCTCTATGGTGCTAACACCCAGCTCCACTACGCCGTGCCTCGTAAGCAGCAACCCGCCCCTACGGAGGAGCCACAGAGTGTTGCTGCGCCTACCGACACTGCAAATATAAAAAATCCTTTTGTAATTCCGGGCTTGCGTCGAATAATGTTCGACCCACAGCTCAACCCCAACCTTACGCTCGACACCTTTATCGAGGGTGAGTGCAACCGCTTGGCTCGCTCGGCAGGTCTTACCGTGGCCGTATCGCCCGGTAACAACGCCTTCAACCCTCTCTATATATATGGTGATTCGGGCTTGGGCAAGACACATATCGTGCAGGCAATCGGCCACGAGGTGCGCCAGCGCCACCCAGAGTTGCAGGTGTTGTATGTCTCGATGAACAAGTTCCAGGCGCAGTTCCAGACTGCCTACAAGAATGGTGAGATTACGGACTTTATCCACTTCTACCAACTTGTAGATGTCTTGATTATCGACGATATTCAGGAGCTTACCGGCAAGACAGGTACGCAGAATGCCTTCTTCAACATCTTCAACCACCTTCAGCTTTCGGGCAAGCAGCTTATCCTCACCTCGGATAAGGCACCCGTCGAGCTTAAGGATATCGAGGAGCGACTTTTGACCCGCTTTAAGTGGGGCTTGTCTACCGAGCTTTGCACGCCCGACTACGACACGAAGGTGAAGATTATCCGCGCCAAGGCGCAGCGCCTCGGTGCAAGCATCCCCGAGGATGTTATCCTCTACTTGGCTGACAATATCTCGGCAAATGTGCGCGAGATTGAGGGTGCTCTCTCGTCGCTTATCGCCAATGCCTCGTTCCTTGGTCGCAAGATTACTATCTCGTTGGCGAAGGATATCCTAAAGGTATATGTCAAGCTTACGCAGAAGGAGATTACTATCGACCATATCGTGAAGACCGTATGCGACTACTACGACTTGGATATCGACACCTTTAACTCGCCCAAGCGTACGCGCGAGATAGCGCAGGCTCGTCAGGTGGCTATGTACTTGGCTAAGCAACACACCAAGTCGCCACTCACGGTTATCGGCTCGTCAATCGGTGGTCGTAACCACGCCACGGTACTTCATAGCTGCAAGGCAGTTGCTGATATGATGGATACCGACAAGGGCTTCAAGCAGCAAATCGAGAAGATTGAGCGCATAGTACTCGGCAAGAATTAAAATTTAGACCGCTATCCCTCGGGTAGCGGTCTAAATTTTAGTTTTTAGTTTTTAGTTGCTCTAAAAGGCTCTACTTAACCCACTGCGCCATCTTATCGCGAGCGAAGAGGTAGTAAACTGCCAAGCCAACCCAGCTGCAAATAAGTACCAACACTACAAACACGATCTTCTTGAAGGTATCGCCATTGAGTTTCCAAATCTCCAAAGCTGCCTTGATAGCAAGGATAAGGCCAATGAGCCAAATAATAGTTGAAAGCATAGTTAAAAAATGTTTGGTTAATAAATTTCGATAGGCAAATATATAGATTTTTGTATAATAAAGCAAAAAAAATCTTATCTTTGTTCTTATAAAACTATCCAAAATAGTAAATACTATGAATGCAAAACAGCAATCGGTAGTCGGCAAATGGTTTAAAACCTATATTGTTGATGCGCTTAGCTTTATGGCGATGGGTCTCTTCTGCTCGCTGATTCTTGGTCTTATTATCAAGCAGATAGCCCTAATTCCTGGCTTGGACTTCTTGGCAGATATCGCAGCACTCTTGCAGTCGGCACCCGTCGTGGGTGGCTCTATCGGCTTGGCCATTGCCCTCGGTCTTAAGCGCGACCCTCTGGTAACAATTTCTGCCGTAGCCGTAGGTGCTCTTGGCTATCAGTTTGGCGGTCCTGTGGGCGCTTACCTCGCCTCTATAGTAGGTGTCGAGGCTGGCTCTTTGGTATCGAAGCGCACACCCGTAGATATTATCCTTACACCCCTTATGGCGGTTGTCGTAGGCGGTTTGTTCGCCAAGTATTGCTGTGCCCCGATTAATGAGTGGGTGATGTCGTTGGGCGAGGTCATCAACCGTGCCACGATGCTCAACCCCTTCATTATGGGCATTATCGTCTCGGTGTCGGTGGGATGTATCCTTACGCTACCTATCAGCTCGGCAGCGCTCTGCATATCTATCGGTATTGGCGGTTTGGCGGCAGGTGCTGCTACGGCAGGCTGTTGCGCCCAGATGATTGGTTTTGCCGTTATCAGTTTCAAGGACAATGGCGTAGGTGGTCTTATCTCTCAGGGTTTGGGCACTTCGATGCTTCAGATTGGCAATATCGCACGCAAGCCCATAATCTGGCTCGCCCCCACCCTCGCCTCAGCAATCCTCGGCCCTATATCGACGATGTGGCTAAAGATGACAAACAACGCCGCTGGCGCAGGTATGGGTACAGCAGGTCTTGTAGGCCCTCTCGGCTGTTGGGATACGATGTCGGCAACTACCGACCACACCCTACTACTTGCCGAAATTATCGGTCTCTACTTTATCGCTCCCGCACTTCTAAGCCTTCTATTCCATCTGATTATGAAGCGCCTCGGCTGGGTTAAGGCGGGCGATATGAAGCTACAACGATAACGACCTAAAA
>JAGBYO010000101.1 GCA_017628735.1 Alistipes sp.
CTCCTCAAGCTCCGCCAACATCAGTCGATAACTTGCACAAGCATCGGCGGGAGCCTCGAAATTATTCATCAGTTTCTGGATAAATTTATAGCGCACGCCCTCGTCGTAATGCTCGTGGTGCATCTGTCGAATGGGGTTTGCCACCGTACCGCAGTGCATCTGTTGCATCGTTGCACCTCGCATATTTGCATCAAAAAGTTCGTAGCAGTAGGGGAACAACACTCGCTCCTCTTTCAAAAGATGATTCTCCAAGTCATCGAGCGAGAGACGAAGGTGGTCAATAAGCTCATATAACTCGGGGTGTCGCTCACCGTGATTAGCTGCCACCTTCTCTACTAAGGCGAGAAGTTCGGGACCCTTGGTGCGAATACCACGATGATGAATCTTGAGGACATAGTCGATAAGAAGGTCGGTGGGCCAACTGTCGAAGGGGATAGAGTAGCCCTCGGTGGCAGGAGCATTTAGTGCCTCGACTACCCTATCGACATCGACACCCGCCATACGGCAAGCCTCGGCAAGCGTAGCGTTGCCACCACAGCAGAAGTCGATGCCTAAATATTTGAATATACGCGCCGTTGCAAAGTCTTGATTAACAATTGATGCCACGGTGCACTGTGCGATAGAATTTGATGCAGTCATATATTTTTAGTTTTTTAGTTTATCTTTTTCGCTTGCAAAGATAGTACAAAAACCAGAGCTGTCAAATCGGAAATTCTGATGCAGGGATAGGGGGAAACTATAAGGAGAGAGCAAAGAGCAAAGAGCAAAGAGCAAAGAGCAAAGAGCAAAGAGCAAAGAGCAAAGAGCAGGCGTTACGCCAGCGGGCTACGCCCCAAGAGGTACAAGGGGTAAGAGGGCGCTGTTGAGAAGGGAGGTTAGAGACCGAAGAGACCAAAGAGACGATACGGACAAAGTGTATCGGTGATACCCGACCTCTCTCTGGTTCCTATGGTCTCTATGGTCAAATACACTACCTTCCAACCAGCACGACCTAATTTATCGTCAAAAGGGGTTAGGCTTGGCTCATCGCAAAAGAAGACCACTCGGGATAGTACAGAGAAGTACAGCCCGAGTGGTCTTACTTTTGGGATGGGTCGAGAATGACCCCTTTTCACGATAAATTACTTGATGTTGGGAAGTTCCAAACCATAACCCTTCTTCTTATCCTCGCGCTTAAGCCACAAACCAAAGATAAGGGCAAATACGCCGAATGATGAGAAGATAACCATAGGAAGGGTGTAGCCGCCAGTAGCATCCAAAACCTTACCGATAACAACGGGAACAAGGAGAAGACCCCAGTTCTGGATCCAGAAGATCACGCAGTAAGCCGAGCCAAGGATGCGCTCGTCGATAATCTTAGGCACTGAGGGCCAAAGAGCTGCGGGAACGAGTGAGAACGATACACCGAGGATAGCGATGATGGCAACAGCGAGAACCTTCGAGGGGAACACGGGGAGAAGGAAGGCGAAGCTGAGGTGGCAAGCAATCATAATGAGCGAGCCAACCATAAGCATCGAAGCAGCCTTACCCTTACGGTCGATAAATGCACCGAGGAAGGGGGTGAGCACCATAGCGAGGATGGGGAAGCAGCTGAAGAGCTGAGCACCATTAGTGATATCGAGGGTCTTATCCAAGAAGTCGGGAGCGTAACGCTGGAAGGGGAAGATTGCCGAGTAGTAGAGTACACAGAGCAATGCTACCAACCAGAACATCTTGCTGGTAAAAATCTTACCAAGGTCGCTAAACTTGAACTCCTCATCGTTAGCCTCCTTCGTGAGCTCGCCTGCAGCCTCGAGCTGCTTGTCGAACTTACGGTCCAAAAGCACGAACACGAAGTAGAAGATAAGACCGATCATAAGGAGAACTGCGCCGAAGGCAACGGGAGCAGATACCGACTTACCGAAAGCGTCTGACACCATAGGCGAAAGCCACATAGCAGCGAAGACGCCAAGACGAGCGATAGACATCTCAAGACCCATAGCCATAGCCATCTCCTTGCCCTTGAACCACTTAGCAATAGCCTTGGACACGGTTGTACCAGCCATCTCACAGCCGCAACCAAAGATCATAAAGCCAAGGCAAGAGAGCTTAGCCGAGCCGGGCAACGACACCCACCAAGAGTTGAGCCAAGCCTCAAGACCTGTGCCTACGAACCACTCGCTCATAGCATAGAACTTGATGCAAGCACCGATAACCATCAATGATGCCGACAAAAGACCTGTAAAGCGGATGCCCATCTTATCGAGGATGATACCCGCAAAGATAAGGAAGAAGCAGAATACATTGAGGAAGTACTCCGAAGCGGCATAGGTACCAAAGGTACTGCTGTTCCAGTTAAGCTGCTGGTCGAGAAGCTCCTTCAATGGCGAGAGCATATCGACAAACATATAAGCAAAGAACATCATTAGGGCGATGAGAATCAACGCCGACCAGCGCACAAACGCCGAGTCATTAAGCTTTCGCTGAATAGTTTGAGTCATAATTGTTTAGTTATTAAATGTTTATAAAAAATTGTATCGGTTAGTTATGCTCCGCTATGCGGAATTGGCGCAGGACATCGTAGGCTGCCTCGATGCCGAGCTCGCCAGCCTTAGACAAGTCCATACAACCCTTGCGTGTATCCTTCATAAATATCTGCACCAAGCCTCGGTTGTAGTATGCCTCGCCAAGCGAAGGCTCAAGCTCGATGGCTCGGCTATAGTCGTCATACGCCTCGGGCAACTGTCCCGAGATAGCCATAAGGTTAGCGCGGTTGTAGTAGCCCTCGGCAAAGTCGGGATATAGCTTTATCGCCTTGTTCATATCCTCAATGGCCTCGTCGTAGCTATAGGTGCGAGTACCCGTGTTGTGGAGTCGCTTTGCGGGGTCTGAGTCGAGGGTAATACTCTGGTAGGAGTTGTCTATCGAAGATATAAAGTCTATCATCTCGGCGCGCGTGGTGGCACGGTTGAGATAGAGGAAGGGGTTCGTGGGGTTAAGCTCAATGGCCTCCGAATAGGTGTTCACCGCATTGGTATACTGCTTGATAAGCGACTGGCTGATGCCTCGCTCAAAGAGCGTTATCCACGACCTATCCTCGCTCTGGCGCAACTCCTCTGCCAAACGGCGGTCGATAGCGACAAGCGTGTCGGGGGCAACATTGCTTGTGCGGCAGTCGAGGCGCAAGAGAGGATTTGCCAAGCGCTCCTCGAAGTCCTTAACACGCTGGGTGGCAAAGCGGATATTGCGCTTGTCGACATAAGCGCTATCCTCCTCGATAAGCGTAAAACGGAACATCGGAATAAGGGTCAAGCCATCGTCGCCCGCCTGCGTAACGGTAGATGCAATTCGCTCGAAGTTGCGCTCCATAAGGCGGCTCTCAAACGAGAGAAGCTTATCGAAACGCTGTGCCGTATCGGCATATATCGAGTAGGTAGAGTCTTTGAGGCGTGAGCGGTACTCGGCAATCTTGCGCTGTGCAGTGCGCTCGTCGCTCTGTGCGCCACGAACATCGTGCTTGGCACGGCGTAGAACACTACGGCCGAGGTAGGCATTTGCAAAGTCGGGATATAGTTCGATGGCACGGCTATAGTCGGCAATGGCATCGTCAATCTCGCCAAGGCGCGTGTTGAGCAGTGCGCGGTTGTAGTAGAGCAAGACATTGTCGGGCGAGTAGCGCGCTACAAGGTTGAAATCCTCCAAGGCACGGTTGTAGTCGCCAATCTCGGTGCGGACAATGGCACGGTTGAAATATCCGAGCGAGCTTGTTGAGTCGAGCTCCACTACCCTATCGAAGTCACGAATCGACTGCATAGGGCGGTGCAGGTAGTTATTAACCAAGGCGCGGTTGAAGTAGCCAGGGATATAGGCTGTGTCGCACGCCACCGCCTTGTCGAAGTCGGCAAATGCCTCATCGTAGCGGCGTTGTTCCATAAAGAGTGCTCCACGACGGTTGTAGGCATCGGGGTCCTCGCGGTTGGTGCGGATAGCCTGGTCGTAGTCCTGGAAAGCACGCACGGTATCTTTCAGATAGAGGTAGCTTGTGCCACGGTTGATATAGGCGGCGACATTGCGCTTCTCGTAGCGGATATACTTGTTGAAGTCGTCGATAGCCGCCTCGAACTGCTGATTCAGAAGGCGCGTAACGCCACGGCTATAGTAGGGGTCGGGCAGGTCGGGGCGTAACTCGATAGCTTGACGGAAGTCGCTCAGGGCATCATCGTAGTTGCCGAGGCGCGAACGGGTGATAGCACGATAGTAGAAGGCACCAGTGAACACGGGGTTGAGCATCACGGCACGCGAGAAGTCGGCATCGGCACCCAGTAAGTCGTCCATATTATACTTGGCGATACCGCGCAAAAAGTAGGCATCGAAGTCCTTGTCGTCGCTACGCAACAGCACATTGAGCACATCGATAGCCTCGCGATAGTTGTTCGACACCATACACTGCTGACCCATCCAGTAGATGTAGTTGCGGTTATACTGCGCACGGCTCTCCGTGGGCAATACAACCATCAGCATAAACAGTATCGCGACAACAATCCTACGCATCAAATCTATCGTTTCTTGTGATAAACGCTCTTTATCGTGCTTTTATTATTCCAATTCGTAGCCGAAGCGCTTGAGTTGGCTATCGTTGTTTCGCCAATCCTCCTGCACCTTGACATACAACTCAAGGAATACCTTCTTCTGGAGGAAAGCCTCCAAATCGTGGCGTGCCGCCTGACCCACCTTCTTTAGTTTCTCGCCCTTGTGACCGATGATAATACCCTTCTGCGAGTTACGGGCAACATAGATAGTTGCCGAGATACGGTCAATCGTAGGCTCCTCCTTGTAGCTCTCGATGGCAATCTCGCACGAATAGGGAATCTCCTTGTCGTAGTTAAGCAGAATCTTCTCGCGGATAATCTCCGAGGCAAAGAAGCGTAAGGTCTTGTCCGTAAGCGTATCCTTTGGATAGAAGGCCTCACCCTCGGGTAGACGCTCAAGGATAAGGTTGAATACACCCTCGACATTGAAGTTCTCCTTGGCGGAGCAGGGGGCGATAATCGCATCGGGCAACAGTGTCTGCCACTTCTCGACCAGAGCAACAAGCTTATCGGGTGTTGTGAGGTCTACCTTGTTGATAACCACGATTGTAGGGATACCCGAGAGGCGCACCTTCTCGATAATCTCTGCCGAGCGGTCGCTATCCTCCACCGTGTCGGTAACATAGAGCAAAACATCGGCATCGGTGATTGCGCCACGCACAAACTTCATCATCTTCTCCTGAAGCTTATAGTTGGGCTTGAGGATACCCGGGGTGTCGGAGTAGACTATCTGGAAGTCCGCGCCATTGACAATGCCCATAATACGATGGCGTGTGGTCTGCGCCTTCGATGTGATAATCGAGAGCTTCTCGCCCACAAGCTGATTCATCAATGTCGATTTACCGACATTGGGGTTACCGATGATATTTACAAAACCGCTACGGTGTGACATGTCAGGGATGTTCTATAAATTAGTAAATAAGTTATCCGTTGTCGGGAGTCTATGTTTCGGTCGCTTTTGAACTTATTTTGGACTCTTCCATATTTTTCCTCAGTTACAATGCCCGCATTGCGCCTTGCGGAAGAAATAAGGAATATCCTCAAAATAATCTTCAAAATCGTCTCGACCTAATTTATAGAACCTCCCTTAGATTATATATAATAATTTACAAAGATAGTAAAAAAAGAGCAAAGTTCAAAGAGCAAAGAGCAAAGAGTTGTTAGGTTGTTGGTTTTTAGTTGTTGGTTTCAAGACCTTAGGACTTTAAGACATTA
>JAGBYO010000102.1 GCA_017628735.1 Alistipes sp.
ATAGTACATTTTTTCGGTTTTTCAAACCCGAGTGGAAAAATAGGACTAATTATAGGTATAAAGACCCATTCGCCAAATAGGTCATATTACAATTAGAAAATTTTAGGCCAACAATCTCAGCCACGCAAATACCATATATTTCGCTGATTATCAACAATAAATGCAAACCTTACACTTTTGGTGCTAAAATTTCGAAGTAGAAAATCGGTTGAACATTTCCGTAGGTAGCAAAAATTTCGTATCTTTGTGGCGATTATTTGCTATTAGCACCCCGAAAAAGGGGAAATATTAACTATACATATATTTATTATGTTAGAGCAAAACCTTATTAAGATCTACGAGCAGAGCTTCCGCGACAACCGCGAGATGGCTGCTATTACCGACTATTTCAAGGGCGAGACATTCTCGTACTACGAAATGGCCAAGGAGATTGCCAAGTTGCACCTTATGTTCAAGGAGGCTGGCGTAGAGAAGGGCGACAAGATTGCGCTTATCGGTCGTAACAACACCCGTTGGTGCATCAGCTACATCGCCACAATCACCTATGGCGCTATCATCGTGCCTATTCTCCAGGACTTCAACCCCAACGATGTAATCAACATTATCAACCATTCGGAGAGTAAGCTCCTATTCTTGGGCGACAACTTCTGGGACGATATTGAGGGCGAGCAGATTCCCGCTATCGAGGCGGCAATCTCGCTTACCGACTACCATGTAATCTATGAGAAGGGTGGCGACAAGCTCACCAACTATATGAAGAATATCGTGATGCACTACCGCGATGCCTATCCTCGTGGTTTCAGCGCCAACGATATCAAGTATGCCGAGGTTGCCAACGACGAGGTTTGCTTGTTGAACTACACTTCGGGCACTACCGGCTCATCGAAGGGTGTTATGCTTACCGTAAACAACCTTACTGGTAACATTATCTTTGCCCGAGAGATGGTTAACCCCGACACCAACGAGCACTTCTTCCGCAAGGGTGCACGCACACTCTCGTTCCTACCCTTGGCACACGCCTACGGCTGTACCTTCGACTTCCTCTCGCCCTTGGCGTGCGGTGGCCACATCACCCTTTTGGGTCGTATCCCCTCACCCAAGATTTTGGTTGAGGCGATGAAGGTTACCCGCCCCAATATCGTATGCTCGGTACCTCTTATCCTTGAGAAGGTATACCGCAAGAGTATTCTTCCCCTCTTGGAGAAGGGCCCTATGAGCATTGCGATGCGTATTCCGTTGATTAACACCGCTATCTACTCTACTATCCGCGCTAAGCTTATGGAGCAGTTTGGTGGTTGCATCGAGATTTTCATCGTGGGTGGTGCAGCTCTCAACAAGGAGACCGAGGATTTCTTGCGCAAGATTAAGTTCCCCATCACCGTGGGCTACGGTATGACCGAGTGCGCTCCGCTTATCAGCTTCGAGCTTCCCCAGTACTTCAAGTCGGGCTCGTGTGGCCGTGTGCTTGACGGTATGTTGGAGGGCAAGATCGACTCACGCGACCCTCAGAACATTCCCGGCGAGTTGCTTGTTCGTGGTGAGCATGTTATGAAGGGCTACTACAAGAACGAGGAGGCTACTAAGGCTGTTTTGGAGGAGGATGGCTGGTTGCACACCGGCGATATGTGTACTATGGATGCCGACAAGACCATCTATATCCGTGGCCGTTGCAAGACTATGATTCTCACCGGTTCGGGTCAGAATATCTACCCTGAGGAGATTGAGGAGCGCCTCAACAACCTCTATATGGTTGCTGAGTCGTTGGTTATTGAGAATAATGGTCGCCTCACAGCGCTTGTCGTGCCCGACTATGAGTTGGCAAATGCCGAGGGCGTTAACCTTGAGAACATTCAGGAGATTATGGACGAGAACCTCAAGCAGCTCAACACTATGGTTGCTTCGTATGAGAAGGTTGCCAACATCGTAATCCACCGCGAGGAGTTTGTTAAGACTCCGAAGCGCTCAATCAAGCGCTACCTGTATAGCGCTGAGCGCCTCAACCTTAACTAACAGCAAAGACCGACTTTCGAGTCGGTCTTTACTGTTTAATGAGAAATGAGGAATTAGCAATTAGCAATAATTTTTTCGTTCGGGGTTGCACGACCTAATTTGTTGTCAAAAGGGGTTAGATGTGGCTTATCGCAAAAGTGAGTGCCTCGGGATAGTACACATTAGTACAGCCCGAGGCACTCAACTTTTTGGGATAAGTCGCAGATGACCCCTTTTCACAACAAATTAAAAGGGCATATCGTCTATTACGCCTGCACCTGCCGAATAATTCTGCTGGGGCTCCTCCATAAAGGGGGGCATATCCTGCACGGGAGGCTGGGCTGCGGGCTGGAGGGGCTGAACACGCCAAGCACGAACATCGGTATACCAGCGACCCTGATAGTTGCGGCTCTCGATATCGAACGACACGGTATACATCTCGCCTACGCGGAGTGTTGCAACCTCCTGACCCTTATTCATAAAGGTCACGGCAATCTCCTTGCCGTACTGCTTGTTGGGCTGCTCGAAAACAACAGTCTGACGCTCCCAAGTACCGCGTGCCGACTGACCCGACACGGGAGGGAGAATCTCAATTACTTTACCTTCAAATTCCATAGTCTATTTTTGTTAAATTAATTCGGGTTATGCTACCGAGCAGGGTATGCCCAATGCCTCGACACGCTCGGCAATCTTGCGCAGCTCATCCTTCTCGACCTTCTCCAAGGTCTGGCAGGGGGTATCGCGGTCGAGCGAGTATACCATCACCTGCTTGGGCTTAATCTCCGCCACAAGCTTCAACCACGCCTCAACCTCCTCGTCTGTGGTGTTATCAACACGCTGCGATAGGTATTCGCCACGAAGGAACATCGTCTGTACGATAAGCCTGCCCTCGAAGGCCTTAAGGAGCTCTACGGTGCGAGCTACGGTGTAGTTGCCTTGGGGCTTGTTGATAAGCTCGACGGTGGCATCGAATGCCGAGTCGAGTTTAAGGATATTGTTATCGACACGCAACAGAGCACGGCGCACATCGTCGCGATGAATCTGCGTAGCGTTAGACAACACCGAGACCTTAGCCTCGGGGCAGTACTTATCGCGAAGTGCTATGGTTTCGTCGATAATCTGCTCAAAATCAGGGTGCAATGTCGGCTCGCCATTGCCCGCAAAGGTGATTACATCGGGAGGTGTGCCATCCGCAACCATCTTCTGCAAGGTCGTAGCAAGCATAGCGCTGACATCCTCGCGAGCATTGAAGCGACGCTTACCCGGATGCTCATCATTCCAGCCACACTCGCAGTAGATGCAGTCGAAGCTACACAACTTTGAGTCGATGGGCAGAAGGTTGACACCGAGCGACAGACCCAAACGGCGTGAGCGGATAGGTCCAAAGATGATGTTATCGTATAGCGAAGTCATAAGGTTCTTTTTTTAGGGTGTTACTATCTCTTTGCCCCCTTCGAGCCTCCAAGTTTTGCGCCGTGCTTTGCTTGGTAGGCGAAGATATTCTCCGAGTAGCTTGTGGTCTTGAACTCCGAGTCGCGCTTGCGCTTAAAGGCGATGGCGATAAGGCGGTCAACAAGCTCGTCGAACTTAACGCCCGTAGCCTCCCAGAGGTAGAACGACAACGAGCCAGGGATGGTATTAATCTCGTTTACATAGATGCCACCGTTTGCCTCGTCAATCATAAAGTCGATGCGTGACACGCCATCGCACGCCAAGACACGGAAGGTGTCGCAAGCGGTCTTGCGGATAAAGGCGGTTACATCCTCGGACAGACGAGCTGGAATTTCGCGCACAGTAGAGTGCATACCCTCCGAGGGCTTATTTTTGCCACCACCCAAGTACTTATCCTCGTAGCTCAGAATCTCGCCCGAGCGCACAGGAGCCTCGCATACCGATGCCTCGCAGTCGTAGTAGTCGCCCAATACCGAGCAGTTTATCTCCTTGAGCTTCTCAACAAGACGCTCGACGATGATACGCTTAGAGTACTTAATGGCGTTGTCCACCGCTGCTATAAGCTCCTCACGGTTGTGAACAGCCTTGATACCTACCGACGAGCCGAGGTTGGCGGGCTTGACGATAAGGGGATAGTTCAACTTCTCCGAGCGCTCGATGCACAAGCCCTGCTCCGAAAGCCACTCCTTATCCGAAAACCAAGCGTAGTCGACAACGGGACTACCACTCTCTTTAAGAATCATCTTCATCGTAATCTTATCCATACCGTTTGCCGAGGCAAGGGTATTGGGACAAGCATAGGGGATACCCGTAAGCTCGATAAGACCCTGGAACGAGCCATCCTCGCCCGAGGTGCCGTGCAAGCAGGGGAGGATAACATCGATTGTGGTAGCTACGGCGCTACCAAAGAGGGGCTTACGCACCTTGTAGAGGTTGTTATCGCCAAAGGCGGGGCGGAAGTATACCTCCTCCACCGACGCAAGCAACGCCTTCATATCGCGATAGTTATCTGTCGAACGGAGCTTGTCGCCAGTATACCAGCGACCCTCCTTTGAGATGTAAATGGGCACGATGTTGTACTTCTCCTCGTTCATCGCTGCCATAGTCTGTGCCGCGGTAATCACCGAAATCTCGTTCTCCACCGAACGGCCACCAAAAATCACACCTACATTAATCTTCATTGCTGTATTTGAGTTTGTTTTGTTTACTTAAACGAGTCGGGCAGGTCGTTCTCATAGAGGACAACATCGCCCACCTTGAGTTGGGGTTGCAGAGCCGCCATAGCCTCCTGGAACGAAGCCACCGTAGCCACCTTCGCCTTATCGTAGCCACCTTCGGCTAAGCCCTGAGTGATAGCCTCACGATTGACCTCGTTGACAACATATACGCCATCGGGGTTAGCGTGGGCGATATCCGAGCCAAAGACACGGTTATTATCGTACTGCTTCGTGCCCATCTCCACAAAGCCAGGGGTTACGACATACTTCTTACCCTCGGTAGCGAAGTCGTGCAACACCTCCAACGCCATACGCGCACCCGTGGGGTTGGAGTTGTAGGCATCGTCAAGGATTGTGATGCCACCATTACGGCGCATGCTGAGGCGGTGTTCTACCTGCTCAATCTGCTTTACGGCACGACGGCAAGCATCCACCGAGACGCCAAGGTGCTCGGCAATGGCCAGCGCAGCCGTGATATTGAGGATGTTGCCACGACCGAGGATATGCGTAGCATAGCCCTCGTCTACCCTACCATCGTGGCACAATGCAAACGATGTCTCGGTAGCAGAATATGCAATATTCGTAGCACGATAGTCCGCACCCTCATTCTCGATAGAGTAGGTCAACGCCTTGATATTGTTGCTCTTAAGGTGGCGATATGCCGCCTCGGAGTCGATATTTACAACACCTACGCCATCTGCGGGCAGAGCATCAATAAGCTCAAACTTGGTGCGAGCAACACTCTCCACCGAGCCAAAGGTCTCGAGGTGCATCTCGCCTACCGAGGTGATGATACCCATCGTGGGGCATACCAAATCGCAAATCTCCTTGATATCGCCACTCTGCTTGGCACCCATCTCGACGATAAAGACCTCGTGGTGAGGCTTGAGGTGCTCACGCACGGTACGCACAACGCCCAAGGTGGTGTTGAAGTTACCGGGGGTCATCACGACATTGTACTTTTCGGACAATATGCGATAGAGAAAGTGCTTGGTAGATGTCTTGCCAAAGCTACCCGTAATGCCGATAATCTTTAGATGGGGCATCGAGCGCAAGCGGCGCTTGGCATCGTTGTAGTACCAACGGGTGATTGCCATCTCCAAGGGTCGGTTTATGGCGTTGGCAAGGATAATCCAGTAGTCCAAGGTCATCAGCAACAACAGAGGCATTGCAAAGCAATCATCGAGATAGTGTGCACCTACCATTGCCACCACAACAAGCAAATAGCGTGTTGCCAACAAGCGCTTAACACGCATCGTATAGGCAAGCTTTATCTTGTACTCAATCTTAAACTCCGCAATGGCGATAACCAACATCCATAGACCGAGGAGCAACAGCACCGCCCAATGTTGGGTAAAGAGCGTAATAACAGCACCCACAACAGCCAACATATTGGCACGCGAATACCACTCGCCAGTCTGTTTTAGCCAGCGGTTGTAGCGCTCGATACGGTAGCTATTCTGCTGAAACATCTGCGTTGAATAGCGCACCGTGGCAGTCAAAAAGTAAATCCACGCAAAGCAGAAGAAATATATGATTATGCTCTCCATACGCTACTCGATATTAAGAAATGAGCCCAACGATGTAAACCACAACTCGGGCTGCTCCAACATAGCAAAGTGTCCTGCACCCTCGGCAACAGCCATAATTGTGTCGGGCATCTTGCGCGTCATCGTATAGGCATCCGTGATAGGTGTTGCGGTATCCTTGTCGCCCCAGAAGAGCAACACAGGGACCTTGACACTCGGCATAAGGTGCTGTAAATCTTCGTTTACAACCTTCGACAATATCGCACGCATCATTGGCGTAGCACGGTTGTAATCCGAAGAACCCGACTTACGACGGCGCTGGTCGACAAGCATCTGCGCCTTCTGCTTGCCGATAAGGATAGGCAAGAGGTACTTCATCAGCTTAAAGGAGTAGACCTTGTAGTAGTAACTTGGCTTACGGCGAGGCTTTACGCCCGCAGCATCCGTAAGCACCACACGCTCCACCTCGTTGCGCGAGGCAAAGACGATGGCTACACGACCACCAAACGAGTGACCGATAAGCGTGGGTCGCTCGATGCCGAGCTCACGCACCAACGCCTCGACGGAGCGAGTATACTCCTCTACACCCCACACCTCGCGAGGATCGTCACTAAGGCCAAAGCCCGCAAAATCGACCGTAACAACACGCTTCGACCTCTTTAGCCACTCGCGCGTAGCCACCCAGATATTGCGGTCGCAACCCCAGCCGTGCAACAGCATCACCGTATCTCCCTCACCCTCAATAGAATAGGCGAGTTCAATACCCTCGTATTTATATCGTGCATCCATAAACGCAAAGGTACGAAAAAAAGAGCAAAGTTCAAAGAGCAAAGAGGAAAGATATTTTTAAGGACCAAAGAGACCGAAAGACCAAAGAGACCGAAGTGACGATGCGGACAAAATGTATCGGTGATACCCGACCTCTCTCAGGTTCCTCTGGTCCCTCTGGTCAAAAATGATACTACCTCCCAATCAGCACTCTTTGTTGTCAAAAGGGGTATAATTTGGCGCCGATAAAGAAATTACCCTGGATGGATAGTACTTGAAGTACATTCCATTCAGGGCAATGATTGAGGCGGCGAAGGATGCCCCTTTTCACGGCAAAGACCCCAATTTGTTGTCAGAAGGGGTTAGGCTTGGTCTATCGCAAAAGAATCCCCAAAGGGATAGTACAAAGAAGTACAGCCCTTGGGGGATTACTTTTGGGATGGGCCGAGAATGACCCCTTATCACAAGAAATTACGAGAAGTTCTCGGATTGCGAAGCAACCTCCTCCTCCATTTCATTCTGCATCTCCACCATCTGCACAATATCCTCAGCGCGGTTGGCGCCACCTACCGTTACAACCATATTCCACTGAATCTGAATCTGCACGATGCCGTTCATTACAGATAGTGTGCCCATAATCTTGTTCTCGGGGGCGAGGATAACGACGCCATCGACATCGGTATACTCGGCAAAGAACTGCGTGGCAATCACCACATCGAAGATTGAGGGTATGGTGCGAACAACGATATTCTGCTGATGACAGCCCATCGAGATAAGGTTGTCGATAAGCGGCATAAGGTGCTTATCGGTATGCTCCTCGAAGTCGCGCACGACGATAACACCAATACGCATATTGGTGGCATCCAAGTCGTTACGCATCATAGGCTCCATCATAGCGGATTGCAGTTAGAGGAAAATTACTCCTTGATGAAACGCTGATACTGGCGCTCAGTTGCGGGGTACTCCTTAACGATATTCTTGTAGCACTCTACCGAAGCAGCCTCGTCGCCTATAGCGGCATATACCAAAGCGAGCTTCTCGTTGTAGGTGATGAATGAGTAGCTATCATCGCTTGCTGCAGCGGCCTTCTTGAAGAGCTCAACAGCGCTCTGCAAGTCGTTCTCCTCAACAGCGATATCGCCACGAAGACCATAAACGGTTGCGTTGATAATCTCGGCAGCAGCGCCCTCACCGTCAACATACATCTCAAGATACTTCTTAGCATTTACCAAGTCACCAGCCTTGAGGTAGTCAGCACCTGCCATGTAAGCAGCGTTGTTAGCAACATCGCTACCCTCAAAATCAGCTACAACAGCTGCATAGTCCTCAGCGGTAACAGCAGCAGCCAAAGCTACGCTTGCAGCCTCGTTCTTAGCCTCCGCACGGCGCTCAGCCATGTTGCGGAATACGAAGAAAGCGCATACGATTACGCCTACAATAACAAGAGTCCAGAGAATCTTGTTGCCATACTTGTCGAAGAACAACTCCAACTTACCCTTTGCCTCAACCATTACATCAGCCTCGGCGTTCTTTACATTGTTTGCCATAATAAAGTATAAGTGTTTAAATTATTTTTGTCATAGTAACTCGCAAAGGTACAATAAATAGTTTGGATTTCACAATTTTCCCAATAAAAAATATCGCAACACCACAAATTATCTTGCTACAAAGCAAAAAAAAGCGTACATTTGTAGACAAAACCACGGTGTATGATACTTGACAAGCTATCGATAATCAACTTCAAGAATATCCGCGATGAACGCTTAGAGCTCTCGTCGGGCATCAACTGCTTTGTTGGCGACAATGGTGCGGGCAAAACCAATATTATGGATGCGGTAAACTACCTCGCCCTTGCCAAGTCGATGCATACCATTAGCGACTCGCAGTGTGTAACGCATGGCGAGGAGTCCTTCTTGGTCGAGGGTAGTTTCTCAAGTGACGACAACCGCTTGGAGCAGGTCGTATGTAGCTTTTCGCGCCGTGGTGGTAAGGTTCTAAAGCGTAACGGCAAGGAGTACGATAAGCTCTCTGAGCATGTTGGACACTTCCCTATCGTCGTCGTATCGCCTGCCGATAGCGACCTTATCTCGGATTCGGCCGAGGAGCGACGCAAGTATCTCAACCGCTTTATCTCGCAGACCGACCGTCAATATCTTGCGGCCGTGATACGCTACAACCAGGCGTTGCAGGAGCGCAATAAGTTGCTCAAAATCAACCCCTCGGAGGAGATGTTGTTAATCTACGACATGATGCTTGACGAGTGCGCAAAGACCATCTTCTCTCGCCGTGCAAAGGCCGTAGAGCAACTACGCCCGTTGGTCGAGCGCTACTATGCCCTACTATCGTCGGATAGGGAGAGCATCGGCATGGAGTATCGTTCGGAGCTTCACGAAGATACGATGGCAAACCTGTTGCTTGCCTCACGCCGTAAGGACTTTATCAACGAGTATACGACCGTCGGCATCCACCGCGACGATGTGCTATTCACGATTGCGGGCTATCCGTTGCGCAAGTTTGGCTCGCAGGGGCAGCAAAAGTCGTTCCTTGTGGCACTAAAATTGGCAGAATATACCCTGCTTGCGGAGCATAATGGAGAGAAGCCAATCTTGCTACTCGACGACCTCTTCGACAAGCTCGATATGGGGCGTGTGGCACAGCTACTGCGCTTGGTAGGTGGCGAGATGTTTGGCCAGATATTTATCACCGACTGCAACAAGCACCGTCTACAACGCACCCTAAGCGAGGCGGGGGCCGAGTATAAACTATTTACGATTGCCGAGGGCAAACACTATGAATGAGACGCACCAAGACAACAACCATAGGCGAGATACTCAAGGAGTTCTTCGCCCGCCCATATGTCGCAGCAAAGGTTGCCGAGGGTCGTCTGCCCGAATACTGGAAGGTGGCCGTGGGTGATGCCGCAGCGAGGGCTACGACAGATATAAAGTTCGAAAACCACATACTCACCGTGCGCATCAGTTCGGGCGTTATCCGCCAAGAGCTATTCTACCGCCGTGACACCATCGCTGAGCGCATCAACGAGCTGGCAGGAATCAAGTTAGTAAACGCAATAATCATAAGATAAGCAAACAGATAAGCCACCCAGCAGGGTGGCTTTATTGGTGCAAGGGTAAGGGAGATTAGGGAAGTTGGGGAAGTTAATGACCGAAGAGACCAAAGAGACGATACGGACAATAGTTATGGTGATACCCGACATCTCTCTGGTCCTTATGGTCTTAATGGCCTCTCTGCTCAAAAATGATACCACCTCCCAAACAGCACGACCTAATTTGATGTCAGAGTGGTGCTAATGTGGCGCTGATAAAGAGAGAGGGCGAATGGGATATGCTCTGCGTATCTCCCATTCGCCCTCACGACTGAAGTGGCATAGCAGCGCCACTATCGCAAGAAATTACTCCCAGAGTGAAACCTCCTCACCAGTAATCGCATCAATTGCGAAAGGCTCGTGGAAGTTACCATCCTCACCTACCCAAGTAGTGTAGATGAAAGTTATCTCTGATGAACCATAGGGGTAGAAGTGGTAACCACCATCAAGAACCTCGCTCTTGATAATCTCATCAAGGTAGCCATCATCGTTGGTATCAACCCACTCTTTCCACTCACGGTAATACTCACCTGACTCCTGCCACTCGAAGCTCTTACCCTGCTCGCTCATACCGCCAGTATCACACGAGGTAATAATCTCAGCGATAAGCTTCTCAACAGTGTCGATATTGGTACCGAGCTCCTCGTTAATGAGGTTGGTACGGAACATCGCTGCTGTATATACAGTAGTGTGAGGTGCGGGAATAGTCTTCCAAGAGAAGCTATAGAAGAGGTGAGGATTATCCTCGTAACTAAGAATCTCGATAGAAGGCTTGCCAGTCTCCCAGTTAGCATCGGTACGATATACCACCTCGCCAATGTTAGCAATAGGACGGAAGTAGCAACCTACAGGGCGAGATACAACGCCATCAGCATCAACAGCAACAACAACCAATACATAGTCGGCATCCATCTCAAGGCCTGAGAGTGCAATACAGCCATCCACAAGCGCATGCTTAGCATCAGCAGTATCGTATACATCCGAAGCGCTAGCGCGCATCAAGATATACTCACCAGCCTTGGCTGCAGAGCCTCCATAGCGCTCTGTCCAGAGCTCGCTGTCGGTTGTAGTGTAGATATAGCGGTAGCTAACAGCACCATCAGCCGAAACTTTGATGCGAGTGTCATCAATCTTGTATGATACAAGCTCGGTGGTAACAACGATATCATTATACTTAAGCTCCTTAGTGGTGTACTCCTGAACGAAAGGCTTACCAATCTTACCATCAGCATCAACAGCTACTGCAAAGAATGTGAGCTTATCACCAGGGTTGCAACCATCGTAACGAGCCATTACAGCATCGCTCGAGTTAACCTCAACACCCTCAGTCATAAGCATATCGATAACATACTCATCGGTAGGATATGCCGAAGCCATATACGAAGGCATTGCATTGTAGAACATCATGATGTGCTCCTTATCGGTATCGAGCATCATCTCAATGTAGTCGTACTCAACAGCGGGCTCGCCGACAACCTGAACCTCGATATCGCCATCGCGTGTGAAGGCCGATGTAGAGAACTCCCAACTATATACATTATCAACAAGAATTACACCATTGTTGCTCTTAGCGATAAAGTAAGCAGTATAAGTGGTGTCGTAGTCCAAAAGTGTCGAGCTGTAGTCGAAGAGCTCAACAAACGAACCCTTGTACTCCTTATTCTGATGTGTTGCGTTCAAATAATCGGGATTCTCGGTGTAGTACTCAGCCAACGCCGCAGCATCGAACTCCTCAGCGAGGCAGTAGCCAAGCATATAGTCGTTAGAGCCCTCAGCCGAGAACTCAATCTCTACATCGAAGAACGAAGTAGAGGTCACCTCAAACTCAACAGCGCTGTGAACATAGGTCAATGTAGTGAGCTCGTTGGCATCAACATACATATCGCCATTCTCGTCGGTACGAGGAGCAATATACCAGAAGGTGTACTCCTTACCAACCTCCATAGCCTGTGTACGCATATCGCTATAAGCTACAAACTCGGTCAAAGACTCCATGAACGAGAGCTGGTATACATACTGAGAAGTACCACCACCAAGTACGGTATTACAGTTCTTAAGCATGGTGTCAGCCTTGAAGCTTGCCGAAGGAATAATACCGCAAAGCAAGAAGTTGGTGCCGTAACCTACCTCTACATATACACCCTCCTGAGTAAAGTAGGTGTTAGCAGGGTTAGTCGAGAGCTTGATGCTTGCGATAGCCGATGAACCGTTGTTGAATACAACCATAAGCTTCGCTACACCGCTTCTAACAGCTGCACCAGACTCAATGGCCTCGTACGAGGGAGCAAAGAACTTAAGATACATACGACCACCCTTTGCGTCGAGTTCAGCCTCACACTCCCAACCCTTAGGTGTAGTGGTCATAAAGTCGGCTGCATCGTCTACCTCAACAACGAAAGGCATCTCGCCAGCGTAGGGAACAAACAACGAGTCGAAAGGCATTACAAGCTTGCCGTTCTGCATACCAAGCTTCATAGTTGAGCCGTCAGCAAACTTAATGATGCTGTAGAGAGCCACAGGGTTACCATCTGCATCTACCTGCCAATCCGAGTATACAATCTCGATATCCTTGATGATGCTATCTGCAACAGACTCGTTATAGCCGGTGGTAATCCATGTGTAACCACCATCGAAAGATACGAGGATAGCGCCATCCTCCTCCTTTGTCTGAGGTACGAGGTCGGCAACGGGAACATACTTGCCGTTCACAACTACCGCCCGAGGATTACCCAAGCCATCGTAGTATGCCCAGCAGAGAACACCATCAACAGTCGTTGTGGTGATAAGGTTAGCGGGAACCTTGTCGCCCTCAGGATAGATAGTAATCTTAGTACCATCCGAGAGTGTAACAAGCTTAGAACCATCCTGTTGCTGCTTTACCTCCTTAACGGTAACGAGGCCGTTTACCATTTCGTTGAGCATGTAAAGCTCAGTCTCGAGCTGCTCGCGAAGCATGGCAAGCTCCTTCTTGATGTTGTCAATCTCACCCCAAAGTGCAGTGTCGTCGTATTGACACGACACAGCCGATGTTGCAAGCATCGCTACCATCGCCATAGAGGCTACGATAGACTTAATGTTACGAAAAATGTTTTTCATAAAAGATAAATATTTGGTTAAAATTTGTTGCTTAATGCCCGACTATCGCTCTACCCAATTGTAAATTGATAGTAATTCAACTTACAAAAGTAAACACAAATTTTGTTTTTTCCAAACATTCCGCTCGATTAGGTAAGAATGGTTAGGGATTAAGGGAAAAGAGCAAGGAGCAAGGAGAGATAAATGACCAAAGAGACCTAAAAGACCGAAGAGACCAAAGAGACCAAAGAGACGATACGGACAAAGGACTCGGCGATACCCGACATCTCTCTGGTCTATCTGGTCTATCTGGTCTCTCTGGTCTATCTGGTCTCTCTGGTCAAAATAATCACACCTTCCAACCAGCACTCAGCCAATTTCTTGTCAGAGTGGTGCTAATGTGGCGCTGACACGAGAGAGGACGGATGGGACATACTGTGCGTATTTCCCATTCGCCCTCACGACTGAAGCGAAAGCAGTAGCGCCGCTATCACAAGAAATTAGCGGCGATTATTCTTGGGCGCCTCCTTAACTACGCTCTGCGCCTCAGCCTTTACACGCGCAATCTCCGACTTTGCCTGTGCTACACGGCTCTTGTGGTCCTCGACGATAGACTTGGTCTTAGCCTTGGCAGCAGCAACCTCCTGCTTAGTGCGGGCAGACTCCTGCTTGTAGCGCTCGGTAGCCGACTTAAGCTCGGCCTTAGCCTTGGCTACGCGCGTCTTCTGCTCCTCAACAACCTTGCGATAGTTCTCCTTAACCTCCTGAAGGTCAGACTTTACAAGATTAAGACGGCTCTCGGCAGCATCAACCGTAAGACGCTCCTCCGACTTAGCCTCCTCAACAGCACGGCGCTGGTCGATAACGGTGTTATCGTAGAGTGCCTGAGCCTCAGCGATGGTGCGAGGCGACTGTGCCGAAACGGCGCTCACTGCGAGGAGCGCAACGATAGTAAACAACAATTTCTTCATATCTTTAAAGATTTAGATTTTTTCCTAAGAACAAAGATAATATTTTTATGCTGAATAACAAAAAAAGTCCACCACTTTTTCGGTGGCGGACTAATAAATTGATTGCAAGATGTTACACTATCGCTCAAACTCTACGATAAGAGCCGTGGCGGGAGCAACCTTGGCGTGCGACATATCAACGCTCTTGCCCGTAACGACATCCTTGCCTACCTTGAGGTTGGCGCTAATCTCCGAGTAGCGCTGCCAAGGCACGATGCGCTCGTCGTCGGAGTTGTTGATATAGACGAAGACAACCTCATCGTCGTTGTAGCGGAAGTAGGCGTAGGTATTGTCGCGGTCGATAAAGTGAAGTGTTCGACCTGTGTGGATTACCTCCTTCGACTTACGCCAGTTCATTAGCGTGCGTGTGTAGTCGAAGACATCCTTCTCGTCGCCCTTATGCTCGGCGGGGTCGAAAAGATTAACCTTGTCGCCCTCCCAGCCTCCTGGGAAGTCAACACGCAATGTGGGGTGACCCTTCGAGCGGTCGGTAGAGCGGAACATAAGCTCGTCGCCATAGAGCATCTGGGGCATACCACGCATAGTGCAGAGCATAGCTGCCACAAGCTTCATACGGCGAGCATCACCCTCGACAACATCGCCCACACGGTCGGTGTCGTGGTTACCAGCCATAATCATCATATTGCTAAGGTCGTGGTATACAAAGTCGTGCGAGAGGACATCGTAGATGCGGGTCATACCCTTGCCCCAATCAAACTTATTGCCACCCTCGGTCATAGCGGCACGGATAGCATCGTGCAACGGGAAGTCCATAATCGACTTAAGGTGCGAGTTGAAGCCGTCCTTGTTGTAGTTGTCGCCCTGCCAGTATGCCAACTGGGGGATAGAGGCTGTCCACACCTCGCCCACGATATTGAAGTTGGGGTATTCGTCCATCACTGCCTTGCACCACTCGCTCATAGGCATCTTCTCGTTGTAGGGATAGGTATCGACACGGAAACCATCCAACCCCGAGAACTCAATCCACCATATAGCCCACTGCTGGAAGTAGCGCAAGAGGTAGGGATTGTCGAGGTTCATATCTGCCATCGAGCGGTCAAACCAGCCACTCTCCATCTGGTAGAGGTCCGATGCCGAGGCGTTGAAGTCCATATTTGTTGAGAATGTCCAGTTCGACTGGGTATACTTGCCCCACTGGTGTGTCCAATCCTCGAAGGGCTGGTCGTTGTACCACCAATGCGATGTCGAGCTATGGTTGGGCACGATATCCATAATCACCTTAAGGTCGCGCTTGTGGCACTCCTCGACATAGTGCTTGAAGAGGTCGTTCGAGCCATAGCGGGGGTCGATAAGGTAGTAGTCGCTGCACGAATAGCCGTGGTACGATGCGCCATTCTCGTCGTCGAGCAACAGCGGTGTCGACCAGATTGCCGTAGCACCGAGGTCGGCGATGTAATCAAGGTGGTCGATGATACCCTGAATATCACCACCGTGACGACGACCGGGATTTGAGCGGTTTACCTTCTCTACGGTATTCCAAGTAGAGTCGTTCGACGCATCGCCATTTGCAAAGCGGTCGGGCATAATAAGGTAGACAAAGTCTGCCGTAGTGAAGCTCTTGCGAAGGCGTGAGCCCTCCTCACGAGAGGCGATGGTGTAGCTACGGTCGTAGCTGCGCTTGCCGTCCGAGAAGCGTAGGATATAGTCGCCAGCAACAGCGTCCTCGGCAATATCTACATCAATAAAGAGGTAGTTGGGGCTGTCGGCACGATGCACGGCACGCACCTTAACACCCTGATTGGCGGGCAAGATATCGACATCGAATGCCGAGATACCCTCGCCATTTGCCATAAGCTGCAACGGCATATTCATACCCACCCACCACGACAGGGGCTCGAGGTGTCGTAGCTCAAACTTTGGCTTGGCAGCCGTTGCCGAGAGGGCAACCGCCAATAACATCACAATAGAGATTACTTTCTTCATAATATCTAATCTATTTCTTCACAAGTATTTTGTAGTTCCAGGGCGCTAAAATCTCATCAAAGTGCTCCTTTAACTCAAATCGTTCGCCAGTCAGGGCATCGCAGTAGTCGCCCGCATAGATGCCTGTATGGAAGTCGGCGTGGATGGTATAGGGCGAGAGGTTGACGATGGCAACAACACGGCTACCCTCGACCTCGCGCACAAGGCTAAACATACAATCCTTGGCGTTGTTCTCAATCTCGATCATCTCGCCACCCTCGGCACCTGCCGCCAACGCTCGCTCGCTATGTTTCAATGCCGATAATCGACGATAAAGCTCCGTTGTGCGGCACTCACGATAGGCATCCGCAGGAATGGGGTCACGGTCGAAGAACTTAAACGAGTGGTTGTAGCCCACCTCCTGACCCGTATAGATAAGGGGCATTGTCGAGGGCATAAGGAATGTCATCACGGTCATCGCCTCCAACGAAGCACCAAACCTATCCTGCTCCGAGCCACTCCACGAGTTCTCGTCGTGGTTTGAGGTAAAGCTCATACGGATAGCCTCACGGGGGTACTTTGCGCGCTCCGAATGGATAGCGTTGCGCATATCCCACACACGGCGAGCGCCCTTGGCGATATCGACCATAATATGATGGATGTTCCACTGGTAGCTGGTGTTGAAGGCACGGTCGAAGAGGTTATCCTCCTCTGCCTCTGCCAACATAAAGATGTCGGGCTTGATGCGGTGCAACTCTGCGGATACCTCCTGCCAAAACTCGATAGGAACGAGCATCGCCATATCGCAACGGAAGCCATCGACATCGAACTCCTCGACCCAGTAGCGCATAGCATCTATCTCGCCGAGCCATACATCGTGGTTCGAGTAGTTGAGCTTTGCCGTATCGGTCCAATCCCAAGGCACTTTCGCCACACCCTGCTCATCACGCTCATACCAATCTGCAGGGCGCTCCGTAATCCAGCGGGCATCGCGTGCCGTGTGGTTAGCCACCCAGTCGAGCAGCACCTTCATACCGAGGGCGTGAGCCGCCTTAACGAAGGCACGGAAGTCCTCCTCAGAGCCAAACTCGGGGTTAACGGCCTTGTAGTCCCTGATTGAGTAGTAAGAGCCAAGGCTACCCTTGCGCCCCTCCTCGCCAATAGGATATATGGGCATCAGCCATATAGCATCGATGCCGATAGAGCGTAGGAATGGGAGTCGCTCGATGGCGGCACGAAATGAGCCTTCGGCGCTGAGTTGTCGTATGTTCATCTCGTAGAGCACCGCACTACGGCTCCACTCGGGGTTTGTGTACATTGCCTGTCGTTTGTATAAAGTGAAAAAGAGCGACTAAAAGAGCATAATTTGCCCTTTTAGTCGCCGAAAAGGTTTATTACTTCGAAAGAAGCATATACTGCCAAGGAGCAAGCTCGAGCTGCTCGCCAGCAACGATGCTCTTCTTCTCGCCGCAGATGCAGTTGTAGTCACCAGCAACAGCCTCGGTGAAGGTTACAACCTGGGGCTCAGCCGAGAAGTTGAACAAGCAGAATACCTTGTTCTCCTCGTTCTCGCGAGTGAATGCCAAGACAGCCTCGGGAGCGCCCTCAAGATAAACCACGGGGGCTACATTAGCACCAGCAGCCAAAGCAGAGTTTGCGTGACGGAACGCACACAACGCCTTGTAGAAGTCGCGGTACTCCTTGCCGTACTCGGTGTCAACGAGCTCTACAACAGAGTCCTTCTCAAAGAACTGCAAACGACGACCAAGACCAATCTCCTGACCAGTGTAGATAAGGGGCTGACCCTTAGGCAACACGAAGGTAAGAGCTGCGAAGGTCTTGTGAGCATCGCCCATACGCTCCATCTCGGTACCAGCCCAAGAGTTCTCGTCGTGGTTCGAGGTGAACATAAGACGCATAGCGGGTGCAGGGTACTTCTCGTCGTCGCGTGCGAGGTAGTCCTTCAAGTCCTGAACGGTCTTTGCATCGGTCTTGATGGTGCCATCACCGGCAACATTCTTAGTCTCGCTGCCGCCCTTAGCCATAGCGTTGAAGATGTGGTGGAGCTCCCAAGCGTAGGTAGCGTCGAAGTCGCTCTCGTGCAACCAAGTCTCCTCGCCCTCAGCCAAGAGGTATACATCGGGGTTGATAGCGCGAACCTCCTCCCACGCCTTCTTCCAGAAGTCGCCAGGAACATTCATCGCTACATCGCAACGGTAGCCGTCAACACCCTTCTCAATCCAGAACTTGAGGGCATCGAGCATTGCAGCACGCATATCCTCGTTCTTGTAGTCTAGCTTTGCGATATCGGTCCAGTCGTACTCTACGATAGGAAGACCAGTAGCCACGTCTATAACATACCAATCCTTCTTGCCCTCTTTCCACCAGTTAGCATCGCGTGAGGTGTGGTTAGCAACCCAGTCGATGATAACCTTGAGGCCGAGGTCGTGAGCCGTAGCAAGGAACTTATCGAAGTCCTCCATAGTACCGAACTCGGGGTTTACGGCCTTGTAGTCGATAATCGAGTAGTATGAGCCAAGAGTACCCTTACGGCCATCAACGCCGATGGGGCTGATGGGCATAAGCCATACGATATCAACGCCCATATCCTTCAACACGGGGAGGTAAGCCTCAGCAGCAGCAAAGGTACCCTCCTCAGTAGCCTGACGAATGTTGAGCTCGTAAACTACCGAATTGTACTTGTCAAATGCGGGGCTCTCAGTCACCTTCTCGGTGTTGCCAGCGCAACCAACCAATGTTGCAACGAGTGCAACCAAAGCAAATAGTCTCTTCATAACTTTATTTTGTTAAATTATTTGTTTACAACGATATAACCATAAGCGGGGAGGTTAATCTTAACCTTGCCACCACCACAGCACTCAACAGCTGCACCATCTGTTGCAATTGCGGTCTCGAAGCCACGACACTCGCCACACTCAACAGCCGAGCATACGACAAATGAGGGCAACTCAGCGATAACCTCAGCCTCCGTATCGCGAACATTCATCGCTACAACAGCCCAGTCGCCCATATAGTGGCGGATGAATACCCAAACGGCATCGTCAGAGTAGAGTGTGCGGTAGTCGCCATACATCAAAGGCATCGACTGACGACGCTCCTTGAAGAGGGTCTTGGTCTGCTCCAACTCCTTGGTCTGGTAGTCGTTAGCGCACTCGAAGGTCATCATATCGCGGTTGTCGGGGTCGTTAGCGCCGGGAACGCCATACTCATCGCCCTGATAGATACAGGGAACACCGGGCACGGTCGAGATGATAGCCTTCAAGAGCTGCAAGCCTGCGTGACCCTTATCCATATCGCCAACAACGACCTCGCGGTGCCAGCCCTCGGCCTTGTCGTCGGGGCACCAGAGCGACATATCGCCACCAGCCAACGAGATAAAGCGGGGCTTATCGTGGTTGCCGGTGATATTACCCATAGTGTGGTGCGAGCCATATGCAGCCTCCGATTCCTCAACAGTACGCACGATATCCTTCATCGAGCGGTTGGTGTCGACGATGACATCGCGTGAGGTGTGGTAGAGGTTAAAGTCGAACTGCGAGTCAATCATACCAGTCTTGACATACGAGCCGATAAGCTCAACATCACCATAGGTCTCGCCAATCTGCCACAAGGCACGGTCGGGCATCTCCGACTTCATCTTGTGCGTAAGCATACGCCAGTAGTTCAAAGGAATATGCTTGCACGCATCGTGGCGGTAGCCATCGAAGTCGAAGTTACGCACCCAGTAGAGTGCTGTGTCGGTCATAGGATCGCACACCTCCTCACGACGAGTGTCGAGTGTAGGAATATGCTCGTCGAACCAAGTGGTGAGGCGTGTCTCGCCATCCCACTGACCGATATTCTTGCGACCATCGGGCAAGTAGAGGTCGGTAGTCCAATCGGGATGCTCCTTGAGTACGGGAGAGTCGATATGGAGGTGGTTAGCCACATAGTCGAGGATAACATTCATCTCGCCCTCGTGAGCCGTAGCAAGCATAGTGCGAAGCTCCTCATCGGTACCGAAGCGGTCGTCTACCTTTGTGTTGTAGATAGGCCAGTAGCCGTGGTAGCCCGAGAACTTGGTGTCGGGGTTAACATTCTGACCCCAAGCATCGTAGGGATTCTGCGTGATAGGCGAAATCCAGATTGTGGTGATGCCCAAGTCGGTAAAGAAGCCATCGTTAATCTTGGCAGTGATACCTGCGATATCGCCACCCTGATAGTCTACCTTGTCCAACACCTCGGGAGAGTTGAGCTTCCAGTCGTTAGCCGTATTGCCATTGTTGAAGCGGTCAATCATCAACGAGTAGAGAATCTGCGACTGGTTGTCCTGACGGCGGATAAGTGCGGGGTCGGTAACTACCTCGCCATACTCCAACGGTAGAAGGATATCATTGAAACGACCACCCTCTGAAGCAGCAAACACACGAAGTACCGAGCGCTGGAAATCCTTGGCGCGTGCAGGGATAGCGACCTCGATAGCGTTGTCCAAAACCTTAACGCCCTCGACACGCACATTCTGCCACATTGCCAATGCCTCCTTAACGGGAGCAGTCGTAGCAACCGATACTACGCCATTCTCTGCCTTGGTGGTAGACATATAGCTACCCTCGGTGTCACGAACACCACCCAAGACAACGATAGACAAGGTCTCCTCGCCGTGGCGAACATCGATAGTCGATACCAATGCCTCATTGGCAGCCGTAACCTCGAACTCCGACCAATCTTCGGTAAGGGCGTTGAGCGATAGGCGCTCATCCGAGGTCGATACGCCATCGGCGCCCACCCACTGGGGGTAGTAGTCGGTAAGATAGTGAGCCGTAGTGCCCGCCTTGATGGTCATAGGCACAACAGCGGCAGCATTGCCACGCTCAAACTTTGCCTCGGGCTGGGCACAGCCAACGACAACGAGAGCAAGCGCAAGAATAGAAAAAATCTTTCTCATATTTGTTTGTGTTTTAGTAATTTATCTCTCGCGTTATTCGACATCCAACATCCAGTCGATACCCTCGTGGAGGTTGTTTTGGTTGGTAAAGTCCCAGTAGGAGTTATTCTCCCAAGTAGAGCCGTAGCCCCAAGCAGCGGGGTAGGTATACAAACCTGTGCCGTGACCCTGCGCCTTGCCAGTCAAGAGGTCGGGCAGAGACTCCGTACCCCAGGTGATAACGCCGATGCCACCACCTCGCTTTACATCCTCAGCCAACGCCTTGAGCCACTCGCGCTGCTTGGCGGGGGTATAGTTCGTAGCATTCGTCGCATCGTTCCAGTCGGGATAGTTGTACGAATTATCGCACCAGTCGCCCATCCACTGACCGCCGACCGTACCCGTGGTGAACGAGTGGGCGGTCTCCAAAATCATAATGCGCTTGCCATACTTCGACTGCATAGCCTTGCCCAATGCCTCAAAGTTTGCGTATGAGCCCATCGAGTGACCGATGTTTGTACCGGGATACCACGACAGAGCGATAATATCGAAGTTGTTGCAACCATTCTGGGTGTAGGTATCCATATAGCCAAGTTTCGAGGGGTTGGCGATATGCAATGCCGACAATATCTCAAGCTCATACTTACGGGCAAAGTCACGAACAGCCGTATGTCCATAGTTCAAGAGGCGAGCTGTGCGTGCGCCATCGTGTGAGCCATTGAGCAAAAAGCCGATATTAACCTCGTTGCCGACAGCCACAATTTTGGGGTCGATACCCTCTTTGTGGAGCGTCTCCAACGACTCAAAGACCCAGTTGTAAAGCTCGCCACCGAGCGTCACCTCGTCCAGCGACTTCCAATCCTCGGGGATATTGTTGTGTGTAGCGCCAGTCGATGAGTACTTGTCGTAGTCGGGCTTCAGCGTAAGCATAATATCAAGGCCCTCCGCCATAGCACACTTAGCATCCTCAATGACACGGGGCATCTGCTGCCAGTCGATGGTAACGCCATTAATCTCCGAGAACGCCTGACGGTCAAGCTGCAAGCGCACCATATTTGCGCCGTGATTCTTGATTGAGGTATAGGGGTTGGTCACCTCGCCACTCTCGCGGTACTCCAAACCGAAGTCTATCATATAATTAGCAAACGACATTGTCGTTCCCTTGTAGAACTTCTCCACATCGGGCATAGGCTCTGGTTCGGGTTCTGGCTCTGGGTCGGGCACAGGCTTCTCCGGATTTGGGTCATCGGGGAATACTGGCTTATCATCGCCACCACACGCCACCGCCATAAGCATTGCAAGGGGCAACACTGCCCAAAGTAACTTTTTCATAGTCGGTATTCGTTTGTTAGGGGTTGGGAGGCCGATCAAAGCCGCCCAACCAAAGGATAGTATCGCGCGCCTGCGCACGCGATACTATAATAAAGAGTGTTACTCTATCGATTAGAGCTTGGTAATCTTAAGATAGCCCTGCTCATTCTCGATGCGCAAAGCAACCTCATACTTACCAGCGGCCTCAACAACGATGTCGCTACCATTGAATGTTGCAGCGAACTCAGTACCGTCAACAGGGGCAAGAGGAGCCTCCTCGGTAGCTGAATAACCAAAGTTGTTTGTCCAAGCGCTATCAGCACGCACCTTGAACTTCTTGTTCTCATCGGTGTCAGCAATCTCGATAGTAGCAGTAGCTACACCATCTACAATCTCCATTGCAACATCACCAGCCCATTCATTGAATGAGCCAATAACACCCCAAGAGTGCTCGGTCAAAACGGGGAACGAAGGCTCAACAGGCTCAGTACCCATCTCGTAAGCCATAAACTTACCATTCTCAGCCTCGGCGGGAATGATATAGTAGTAGTCACGATTGAGAACTACACCGGTAATATCCTGTGTCTGCTCGCCATTGTTATTGTTGTTGAAGATGATGTTGGTGGTAATGCCATAGGCAGAAACGGGGAACTCATAAACGAAGAACTCCTTGCCATCGATAGTCTCCTTCTCGGTAAGAAGGATACCGGGCCAACCGCCAAAGTCGTAACCATCCCAGCCATAGAGAGCCATCTCAGCCCAAGCTGTACCCTCCTTGTGTGCATAGAGCTTCACAGCCTTAGCATCAGAAGGAAGAGTGGGGTCAGTAGCACCAGCAGTCATAACATACAACTCCGAAGCCTCAGGGTTGAAGTAGAAGTCGTAAGTACCAGCAGCAATCCACATATCCTGACCCTCGGCAGTAAGAGCGTTCTTAGCATCTACTGTTACGAATGTGTCAGCCTCAGCGAAACCAAACTTGTTTGACCAAGCATCGTTCAAGCGGATAAGGAACTTACCTTCAGCACCTACCTCAAGGGCTGTAGTTACATACCAACCATCGCCACGAGCTACAAGGTCAACATCGGGCTCACCCCAGCCGTTGAAGTCACCGATAAGACCATAGGTTGTCTCGGTAGGCTCTGGCTCAGGAGTAGTACCAGCGCCAGTATCCTCCTCAGTGCCGTAGTTCTTAGCGTTGAACTCGATAAGACCAGTTACAGGGTTGAAGTATACACGATACTGACCAGCAGCAACAGGAAT
>JAGBYO010000103.1 GCA_017628735.1 Alistipes sp.
TGAGTAAAAAGGCTGGCAAGCTCTTAATTGTTGATGATAACCGTTCGATACTTTCGGCGGTGAAGTTATTGTGCGAGGGAGTGTTCGAGGATATTGTAACGCTGCCATCGCCCAACTCGCTGATTACCACACTCCACAAGGAGTCGCCTGATGTTGTTTTGCTCGATATGAACTTTCACGCAGGTATCAATACAGGTAACGAAGGCCTCTATTGGCTCAAAGAGGTACTCTCCAAATTTCCAGAAACAAAGGTCGTACTCTTTACTGCATACGCCGATATCGAGTTGGCGGTGCGTGCGATGAAGGAGGGTGCTTTTGACTTTGTTGTCAAGCCGTGGGATAATGCCAAGCTGATTGCCACACTCCAAAATGCCTATAAGGCAGCCAAAGGTAAGGCAAAGAAACCAACCAAGCAGCAGACCGCCGAGCCACAAGCGGAGATGTATTGGGGCGAGAGTGCGGAGATGAAGCGCGTAAGGCAGATGGTCGAGCGTGTGGCGATTACCGATGCCAACATACTCCTCACGGGCGAGAATGGCACGGGTAAGGAGGTGCTTGCGCGAGAGATTCACCGCCAGTCGGCTCGCTGCCGCAAGACGATGGTGTCGCTCGATATGGGTGCTATCCCCGATACGCTCTTTGAGAGCGAGCTGTTTGGTCATACCAAGGGTGCATTTACTGATGCCCGTACCGACCGAGAGGGCAAGTTTGAGACCGCCAATGGCTCGACGCTCTTTATGGATGAGATTGGCAACCTGCCACTCCATCTGCAAGCCAAGATGCTCGCCGTACTGCAAAATCGTGCCGTAACACGCCTCGGAGCAAACGAGGCTACGCCCATAGATATTCGCCTTATCTCGGCAACTAACCGTGACCTACACGAGGCAGTAGCAAGGGGCGAGTTCCGACAAGATTTGCTCTTCCGCATCAACACCATACATATCCATATTCCGCCCTTGCGTAACCGCCGAGAGGATATCGTTCCCCTCGCCGAGCGATTTATCGACCGCTATGGACAGAAGTATGGTAGGGTAGGCTTGATGCTCTCGGGTGCTGCGGCGGAGAAGCTCAAAAGTCACTCGTGGGAGGGTAATATCCGCGAGTTGCAGAATACGATTGAGAAGGCTGTGATAATGTGTGATGGCGATATTATCTCGCCCGACCACCTCGAACTACACACCTCGCAACGCCCGCTTAACGAGAGCCAGACGCTCGAAGATGTGGAGCGACAGTCCATAGCCAATGCTATAGCGCAGTGTGGTGGCAACCTCTCGCAGGTGGCACAGCAACTCGGCATTACACGCCAGACACTCTACAACAAGATTAAACGCTACGGCTTGTGAAACGACAGCAGAACATACCTTATGGCAAAATCGGTGCTTATGCAGCGGTCATTATCCTGATGGCTGTCTTGTCGGGTTATGTGTGGGCAACAAACCGCCACGCACACCTCATAGCGACCATTCCGATTATTATCTTCTGCCTCTTTCGCCTTTTCCGTATCTACAACGAATTGGTCGAGCGACTGATGTTTGTATTCAACGCCGTGCAGAATAACGATTACTTGTTCCGCTTTGCCGAAGATCCACGCTACACGAAATATGCCTTTGTAAATCAGTCGCTCAACCGCATAAAAGAGGTCCTCGATAATGCCAAGCTGCAAATCAAGGAGCGAGAACAGTATTTCCAACTTATTATGGAGTGCGCCAATGTGGGTATTGTCGTAGTGATGGAGAATGGCACGGTAATGCAGACCAACTCCAAGGTGCTCAATATCTTTGGCGTGGAACGACTCAGCCACATAGACCAACTCCGAGTATTGAGCGAGGAGCTATGTGAGGCGATGCACCGTGTAGGTGCTGGCGAACAGCTCACCGCTCGTCTCACTACCGAGATTGGCGACCAAAACTTGGTGTTGAGTTGCTCGGCTATGGAGTTTGACGGCAAGCGCTTGAGGGTTATCTCTGTCGGCAATATCCACGAGGAGCTTGACCGTAAGGAGGTGGAGTCGTGGGAGAAGCTGACGCGCATCCTTACGCACGAGATTATGAACTCGCTCGCGCCCGTAACCTCTATCAGCCATACGCTGCTTGCGCAGTCTGACGATACCGCAACGGTGCGCCAGGGACTTGAAACGATACACGCGACCTCAGACCGTCTGCTCCGCTTTGTCGATTCGTTCCGTGCCGTAACGCGCATCCCCGCACCGCAGAAAGCACCGTTCTACCTCTCGGAGTTGGTGGCGGAGTCGCTGTCGCTCATTCCGCACGAGGGTATTGAGGTTGAGGTGAGCATCGAGCCTACGGATACGATGCTCTATGCCGACCGCGCGCTGATGTCACAGGTAATGGTCAATCTTCTGAAAAACGCTGCCGAAGCACTCTTGACGCAGGATTGCGACCGCAAGATAACTATCCGCTCAACTATTGACGCGGAGGAGCGCATACAAATTGAGATTACGAACAACGGCTTGGCTATCCCTGCCGAGGTTGCCGAGAATATCTTCACGCCATTCTTCACCACCAAAACCGATGGCTCGGGCATCGGCCTTGCCGTCTCTCGCCAAATAGTGCGCCTCCACGGTGGCTCTCTGCGCCTCAAACACAATGAGAAGGGCAGGGTGACATTTGCAATTGTGGTGGAATAATGTTAAGAACCAAATTAATGAAAAAGAACTATATACTTCTCGTTGTTGCGCTATTTATAGGATTTGCCACAACTTATGCACAAGGTGTGCGTTCTACCTTGTCTGTCAATGTGGTAGATTCAGAGCCGGCAGACTCTTTAGGGGTTGCATTTTATCCGTATAAATTAAAAATCATTCAAGATTTTGATGTTAGTCGTCTGAAAACAGATACGCTGCACCTGAAATTGGAAAATACAAGTTTTTTTCAATCGCTCAGGGCAAAGGGAGACCCCAATTTTGCACTAATTCCGAATATGAGTGTATGTGCAAAGATCAAAAGAGGAGCGTATCAAAATATTGACTACTCGTTCAACGGCGTGGACATCATCATTCCTAATAATAAGTACTTGCAAATAAGGGTTGAATACGGCTATTATAGTGACCTCTGTTTTAGAACGGAAATTGATGTTGAAGCTTGTGGTCTGTTGCAGTACGACTTTGGGTGGAATTCTTGGTACTTTAAGGTGGCGAACGAACCTATTGAGTTTGACGAAGTATGCCTCGTAGTTCCCGAGACAGCCTATTGTTATATAGATTGCAACTCTGGTGTCACTCGGAACGGAAAAATTCAGTTGCGTTTGAAACAGAAACGATATAAAGATATCTCATTTTATCTGGCGGATAAAAAATGGTATGATTCATACACTATGGTGATTGGTAATGTTAAGTGCCATCTACTGCTCTCCAAGCGAGATACTGTGAGGAATGAGAATGTAATCTCTGTGCCGATGACACATTTGTCGGAGGATTATATTACTAAGCGTAAGGAGCAAACGCAACAGATGATTGAGACGCTGAATCGGCTCTTCCCGGAGTCGGAACTGCGGGAAGTCTCCATTTTGGAAGATCGTCTTGTGGCGCAAGGAGGCAAATACGGATATGGTCGGGCGGTGCGTACATCCGATTCGTCTGCTGCCGTATTTGTTGATAAGTCTTTTTGGGAATCTCCATCACTTGCTCACGAGTTGGTGCATAGCTATATGAACTACAATTACGAACATATTGCCGCACGATATTTTTTCGACGAAGCACTGATAGAGTATTTTGCCAATTATGTTTATTATTCGGATTCGGACGAAAGGAATAAGGCTTTTCGGGAGAAGATGGACTATTTCTCGAATCTGCCGGGTGATAAGACGACCTCACTCTTCGACATAAACCGCAATTATGTGGATACTAATTCGGGTGACGGCTCATGGGGGACAATCTATTACAGAGCTCCATATCAAATCCATCTATTTGTAGAGAAAGTTGGTATAGAGCGATTTATGACTGCTGTTAGTACATTCAATCGCCTTGTAAAACAAGGCGTAAAGCCTGAATTTGAGGACTTTGGTAAAATACTGCAATCGTTTGGTGTGTCAGAAAAAGATTGGATTTTATTCAGTCGTTCCTTATAAGAGCAGAGAGACCAAAAACACCCGTCCACAGCGGCTCCCTCCGCCTAAAACACAATGAGAAGGGTAGAGTGACATTTGCGGTTGTACTGGAGTAATATTGATAACCAAATTATCAGTTTGCATATGATTGAATATACTAGTAGTCGATTGTGTTTCAAGGCTGATTTGATAGAGCCACTGAAAGATAATGATGTATTTGTTGTTCATACGCCGAATGGAACGTTTAAGTTTACAAAAGCTGATTTCTATCGTGTCTTTTCAAATGTCATTGAAACCAAGAGTTATCAAAAGGGCAGATTGTATAGTTGTAAATATCCACCCAAACGAGCTATGCAATTTCTAATATCAGGACAAACTACACCATATAAGCAGTCAGAAAGATGTATGCCCACAAAAGATTTTGTAGGAGAGGAAATCCGAATGAAAATTAAGGAGATAGGTACATTGTGGCGTAATTCTCCTAA
>JAGBYO010000104.1 GCA_017628735.1 Alistipes sp.
CGATATGTTCCACCTGGACGGCAGTGTTGAGCGACTTGTCGAGAATAATGAGGACGCTTGGGTTGATCCGTGGGAAATAACCAACGGTGCCAAGGGCTACAATGCTGTGAGCCGACACATCGTGTATGTGGGTGGTCTCGATAAAAAGATGAAGCCCAAGGACACCAGGACGCAGGCACAGCATAACGCTCTCAAAGCCTATGTTTTGGATTTCCACCGCCGACACCCCAAGGTTCGTATCGTAGGACACTGCGATTTGGCAGCCAAAGCTTGCCCGTCGTTCAATGTCGCTGCGTGGCTCAAGGAGATAGGTATAAACCAATAGACGAATGCAGTTCAGCGAAATACTCAATCTCGTGCTGGGTGGCGGTTTCGTGGCTTTGCTCATTGCCGTTGTAACCCTCCGTGCAACTGTTCGTAAGGCAAATGCCGAAGCTGAAAAGGCAAAGGCGGAGGCGGAGACAGTGCGAATTGACAACGCCGAACACGCAACACGAGTACTTATCGACGATATTCTCAAACCGCTACGCGAGGAGCTCGGCTCTGTGCGTAGTGAGTTGGCACAAACAAAGGAGGAACTAAATGCAACACGAAAAGAGTTCGGCTCTACCAAGCGGGAAATGGCACGACTGCGTAAGGCTATCGACGCTGCTAATCGTTGCGAGCATCACGACGAGTGCCCTGTTCTTTACAAGTTGCGCGAGTTGCCGAAACGCTCAAAAGACGATGACGGAGCTGTCGGAGAGGATAGACCTCCTCCAACGCTCGCACGAGCAGATGTCGGAGAGTCTGACGGCGATGCGGGCGGACACGATGGCGCAGCATCTGATACGGGTGTTGGATAGAACCCTCGACAAAGACGAGGAGGTGGAGACTGTAACGGAGGTGTTTGACACTTCGCAGCCCGCCGATTCGCTCACGGGAAAGCCGCCGCTCAAATCACGCACAACGGAACATCGGCGCACCACATCAAATGTCAAGGAGCAAGCCTCCGAGACAAACGATGTGCAGAGCCGCTCGGAGCAGAACATCGAGCAGCAGCAGGAGGTGCAAGCCGTAACAGACATAGCCGTTGAGACGGACACGCATATCGAGGAGGAGCAACGCTATGGTATGACTTGGCTACAACGAACACTATGCTATATCGGTATTGCGGCACTTGTAGCACTCCTTTTATGGGTCGCTTGGCGACTACTTAAACGCTATTTAACAATCATTTAACCATTACAACAATGGCAAAAAACAATAAAACAACTACGGCAGCAGCACAGCCCAAGACCGTACAGATGTCGGCAGCGCACAAGATTGCACAGGGCTTGTTTGCTTCGCAGAAAACGCTGAACGAGGTAAGCGTTACCTCTGACGGCACGGCATTCTACACAAAGAGTGATGCCAACAACCACGCTCGCACCCTCAAAGACAAAGCGGTGACTACGGTTAAGCGTTCCGACTTGGCAGCAATGTCTGTTGAGCAGAAGCCCGCTCCTGCGCCTGTAAAGGACGGCGAGGGCAAGAACGATAACCCTACCGAGGGCAACGAGGGGGGCGAGAATAACGATAACCCTGATAACAAGTAACAGCAATGCAGAGTGTAAAGATTGAACGCACCAATGGCAACATTCCCCGCTCACTTGCGGGCGAAGACCACATTTCGGGTTTGCTGTTTTATAGCAGCATCAGGCAGGTGTCGCGCGGCTCCGCTGGCGAGTATAACATGATTGTGCGTTCTCGTCACGCGGTCAAGAAAGCTTAAAAGGAGGCTTAAATGACAAGATCTATATGGAAAGGACCGTTTGTTGATGCAGCTCTGTTGAAAAAAGCAGAAAA
>JAGBYO010000105.1 GCA_017628735.1 Alistipes sp.
AACCATTCAACTGTCACCCATGTATAGGGTCAAAAGCGTTGAAGTCTATGTAGATGGCGACAATGCAAAGCGTGATGGCTCAGACTACAAGCGCTACACCATTTCCGAAGAGGAGTACAACAAAAATAAGGGCGTTATAAAGGTTAAAATGGCCCCCGGCGGAGGCTTTGTGATAAGACTTACAGGCGACTTTGTGCGTCACGAAAAATGGGAATGGTAAACCTCAACTCTATGAAACTACGACTTACAATAATAGCACTTATGCTCTGCGCTACACTCTCGGCGCAGGAGAGAGATTACACCGAGTGGGTAGACCCCTTTATCGGCACTGCCGACTACTCGGCAACGCATCCGGGTGCTGTTGTGCCTCACGGTATGATGGCCGTTGTGCCGTTCAATGTTACGGGTTCGGAGCTTAACCGCTACGACAAGGATAGCCGTTGGTGGTCAACGCCTTACGATATTCGCAACAAGTATTCCGTAGGCTTTGCTCACGGCGCTTTGAGTGGCGTGGGTTGCCCTGAGATGGGTGCTATTATTACGATGGCAACAACGGGTGCTATGCAGGCCGATGCAACCCTCCGAGGCTCAACTTACTCAGACGAGGTTGCCAAGCCCGGCTACTACGCAACGACATACGATAGGTTTAATATTCGTGCCGAGGCTACCGCAACCGATAGAGCATCTGTCGAGCGCTACACCTTCAATGAGGGTGGCGAGGCAAATATCATCATCGACCTTGGCACTGCGCTCTCAAATGAGTCGGGTGCTATGCTTCGTCAGGTGAGCGCAACGGAGGTTGAGGGTATGCGCCTTTTGGGTACCTTCTGCTACACCAACCAAGCCGTATTTCCTGTATATTTTGTGGCTCGTATCTCACAGCCTGCCACTAAGGTGCGTTATTGGAAGAGACAACCCGAGATGACAGGTGTCGAGGCGGCGTGGTCGGGCGATAGCGGCCAGTATAAGATTTACGAAAGCTACTCGCGCGAGATTATGGGCGACGATATTGGCGTATGCTTCTCGTTGGGCGAGGTAGAGCCGGGCACCGAGGTCGAGGTTAGAGTCGGCATATCGTATGTGTCGATTGAGGGTGCTCGCCAAAATCTTGAGGCGGAGTGTGGCAAGCAAAGCTTTGATGATGCCCTTTTAGGGGCACAGCGTAGTTGGCGCAATGCACTTGGCCGCATCCGTGTGGAGGGTGGCTCGGATGCCGACCGCACGATATTCTATACAGCCCTCTACCACGCACTCCTACACCCCAATATTGTTAGCGATGTCGATACGAAGTATCCCAAGATGGAGAGTGGCTCGATGGGCAGTGGTTACAACCGCTATACGGTATTCTCGTTGTGGGATACCTACCGCAACCTACACCAGCTTCTCACATTGGTCTACCCCGATAGGCAGAGCGATATGGTGCGCACAATGGTCGATATGTCGAAGGAGTGGGGCTGGTTGCCTCGTTGGGAGCTGTATGGTCGTGAGACCTTTACGATGGAGGGCGACCCCGCTATTCCCGTGATTGTGGATAGCTACCTCAAGGGCATCCGCGACTTCGATGTCGAGGCTGCGTACGCTGCTATGAAGCGCTCGGCAACAACGCCGGGCAAGGATAACCCCATTCGTCGTGATATCGACCCCTATATCGAGCGAGGATATATCCCTGTGGGTGTCTTTGCGCAGGATATGTCGGGCGATAACTCTGTATCGCACGCCTTGGAGTACTATGTTGCGGATAACGCCCTCGCCACCTTTGCCCGCGAGATGGGTGATGAGGAGTTTGCCCGCGAGATGGAGCGCCGTGCTTCGGGCTGGCGCAACTACTACTCCGTGAAGGATGGCGCTATGCGACCTATCGACAAGAGTGGCGAGTTTGTTGGCGATTTCGACCCCGCTGCGGGCGCTAACTTCTCGAATACTATAGGTTTCCACGAGGGTAGCTCTTGGAACTACACCTTCTTCGTGCCCCACGATATCGAGGGTCTTATCAAGGTTATGGGCGGTGGCAAAAAGTTTGTCGAGCGCCTTGAGTGGGTCTTCGAGAATGGCCACTACGACCCCACCAACGAGCCCGATATCGCCTACCCCTACCTCTTTAGCCGTGTTAAGGGCTACGAATATCTTACGCAGGAATGGGTTAAGAGGTTGCTTGACGAGAACTACACCACCGAGCCCGATGGTCTGCCCGGAAATGATGATACAGGCACGATGTCGGCGTGGGCCGTCTTCTCGATGATGGGCATCTATCCCGACTGCCCCGGCGAGCCATACTATACCATCACAACACCTCGTTTCGAGCGTGTGGAGATGGATACCGACTATGGCACTATCGTTATTACGACCGAGGGCGAGGGCGACCATATTAGACGCAATGGCGTGGAGCTTGGCGGTAAGTCTATCAACCGCTTCCGTATCTCGCACGAAGAACTTATGAAGGCAAAGGAATTAAATCTAAAACTATATTAAAATGAAGAAGTTACTTAGTATTTTTGTTGCAGCTGCAATGCTTGTTGGTTGTGCAACGCAGAGCGCTACGGATTATGCCGCAAAGGTTAATCCCAAGATTGGCTCAGGTGGCCACGGCCATGTATTTGTGGGTGCAAATGTCCCCTTTGGTATGACTCAGGTAGGCCCTACAAGCATCTCTCAGGAGTGGGATTGGTGCTCAGGATACCACGACTCGGAGAACTCGGTTATCGGCTTCTCGCACACCCACCTTTCGGGTACTGGTTGTGGCGACTTGTTCGATGTTACGCTTATGCCCGTTATGGGAGAGGTTACCTATGGTCGTGGTCGTCTTGGCGACTACTCGACAGGCTTCTGGTCGGAGGCCGACCGTAGCCAGGAGGTTGTAGAGCCCGGTTACTACTCTGTGCCCCTCACTCGCTATGGCATCGTTGCCGAGATGACAGCTACCGAGCGTGGTGGCTTGCACCGCTACACCTTCCCTGAGGGCGAGGATGCCGCTATCATTCTCGACCTTGTGCACGGTGGTTGCTGGGATCGCCCTGAGGCACTCTTTGCCGAGGCTGTTAGCGACACTCGCGTTGAGGGTTATCGCCACACCTATGGTTGGGCAAACTACCAGAAGGTATACTTCGTTATGGAGTTCTCGAAGCCCTTTACATCGTTCGAGCCTCAGGACGAGGATAACTTCTACTTCCGCATAAACTTCGACACCGAGGCTGGTGAGGCTATCGGCGTGAAGGTCGCCTTGTCGTCTACAAGTCTCGATGGCGCACGCCTCAACTTCGATACGGAGGTTGCCGCTGCCGACTTCGACACCGTGCGCAAGGAGGCCTATACCAAGTGGAACGAGGAGATAAGTAAGATTCGTATCGAGGGCGCAACACCTGAGCATGAGGAGATCTTCTACACTGCGATGTATCACATGTATGTCGCTCCCTCGCTCTTCTCGGATGTCGATGGCACATATCGTGGCGCCGATCAGGAGATTCACCCCAACCCCGGCCACGACACCTATACCACATTCTCGTTGTGGGATACCTACCGTGCTAAGCTCCCGTTGATGACCATCACACACCCTGAGCGTATGGACGATGTTATCAACACTATGATTAACCTCTGCGATGAGCAGGGCTGGTTGCCTATATGGCACCTCTGGGGCTGGGATAACGGCTGTATGGTTGGTTCGCCCGGTATTATCGCCGTTTCTGACGCCGTAGCCAAGGGTATCGAGGGTATCGATTCAGAGCGTGCTTGGAAGGCTATCGAGACATCGTATATGCACGATATGCGTGGCGGTAAGTGCCGTAAGGAGTATGGCTATATGCCCAACGACCTTCAGGCCGAGTCTATCGCCCACGATATGGAGTTTGCTATTGCCGATGCTGCGGCTGCCGAGGTAGCTAAGATGTTGGGCAAGGAGGAGGCTTTCGCCTACCTCGACAACCGTAGCCACTCTTGGCTCAACTACTTCGACGAGTCTACGGGCTTTGTTCGCGGTAAGTCGTCTACGGGCGAGTGGCGCGAGGATTTCAATCCCTTCAACGCATCGCGTATCGCCAACGAGTATTGCGAGGGTAACGCTTGGCAGTACACTTGGCTTGTGCCTCAGGATCTCGACCTCTTGGTTGAGTGCTTCGGTGGCGTGGAGAATACTTTGGAGCGCCTCGATGGTCTGTTCACTGCCGATACGAAGATGGAGGGCGAGGATGTAACTCCCGATATCTCGGGTCTTATCGGCCAGTATGTTCACGGCAACGAGCCCAGCCACCATATCATCTACTTCTACACTATGTTGGGCGAGCCTTGGAAGGCGGCAGACCGCTTGTACGAGGTTATGGCAACGATGTACTCTACCAACCCCGATGGCTTGTCGGGCAACGAGGATGTAGGTCAGATGTCGGCTTGGTATGTTATGACCACCCTCGGTTTCTACCCCGTAGAGCCCGCCTCAGGCAAGTATGTCCTTGGTGTGCCTATGGTTGATGGTGCTGAGATTGATGTTGAGGGTGGCATCTTCCGTGTTGAGCGCGCGGGTTATAGCGAGGCTAACCGCTATGTTCAGAGCGTTGAGCTTAATGGCGTAGCCCTTGACCGCAACTATATCACCCACGAGGAGGTTATCGCAGGTGGCCTGCTTAAGTTCAATATGGGTGCTGAGAAGAGCGTTTGGTACTAAGACGGAGTGTGGCTAACGAGGTTTGGTTTAACCTTTTTAGCCACTCTTTAGCTTTGACGATGCAAAATAGTTGCTAAATGTTGTACAATTTGGGCGAAAGTTTGTACATTTGCCCCGAAAAAGTGAAACAAAGTATAAAGATTTCAAATAACTACTAACAAGATTTGCGTTATGAAGGTTTCATCTCGTGACATCATTATCGGTATCAAAGAGTATCTGTTGATGACCTTTGGTATGTTCTGCTACGCCTTTGGCTGGCTTCAGTGTGTATTGCCCGCTGGTGGTATGGGTGGTGGCGCTGCAGGTTTGGCAACTCTTATCAATGCTATTATCCCCGCAAGCGTTGCCGAGTTCCTCACTATCGGTACATTGGTCTTCATCATCAATGTTGTGTTGCTTATCCTCGGCGTTATGATCGTGGGTTGGAAGTTCGGTATCAAGACCCTCTACTGCATCCTTATGATGTCGGTGATGTTCAACATCGTGGAGTCTGATTTCTTCCCTCAGGGCATTATGGTTCGTATGTTCGAGGGCGTTGCAGCGGGTGATTTGTTGCTCGTATGTATGGGTGCTGCATCGTGCGGTGTGGGTATCGCCGTATCGTTTATGCAGGGTGGCTCTACCGGTGGTACCGATATTGTGGCGATGATTATCAATAAGTTCCGCACCGTAAGCTACGGCAAGGTGTTGCTTGGCACCGACTGCGGTATCCTTATCTCGTCGTTGTTCCTCACCACTACCGTTACTATCGCTGGTGTAGACACCGTTATCGAGCCTCTCTCGTCAGCCGCTTTCGCCCGTATGGTCTATGGTTTCATTATGATTGCCGTTATCGGCTACACCGTTGACCTCGTTCAGTCGGGTAACCAGCAGTCTCACCAGATTTTGATCTTCTGCAAGGACTATGAGGCTATGGCCGAGATGATTAACACCAAGGCTCACCGTGGCGCAACCCTTATCGACGCTATGGGTTGGTACACCAAGACCCCTTCGAAGGCCGTTATGGTTGTTTGCCGTAAGCGCGATACTTCGACCATCTTGAAGCTTATCCGTGAGCAAGACCCCAACGCATTCCTCACTGTAGGCTCTGTAATGGGCGTTTACGGTCAGGGTTTCGATGCATTGAACAAGGCATAATAAAGGGATTATTCCCTGTTAAATAGCGAAGCTGCCATGCTTTACGCTCAGGTAGTCCTGCCGTTGGCACAGCCGATGTACACCTTCTCGTTGGAGGAGAGTATGGCTGTAGAGGTGGGAGATGCCGTGGTCGTACAGTTTGGCAGCTTCCGCTATTATACGGGTATCGTCTGGAGTATCTCGGAGGCGAAACCCGACCTTAAGCGCATCAAGCCCATCCTGCGCAAGCTCTACTCTACACCGTTGGTTAGCCCTGAGTTACAGCAACTTTGGGAGTGGGTTGCCGACTACTATATGTGCTCGGTTGGCGAGGTTATGCGTATTGCTATGCCCTCGTTGGCAAAGCCCAAGGCCGATAGCCTTGCCGAGTTTGACGAGCGCACCATCGAGGCGCCTGCGGAGAGCTATATCGCCCTCAAGGAGGAGTTGCGTTCGGAGGAGGCGCTGTTGGCATATCACGAAAGCCATCGCCGTGCACCCCGCCGTATCGAGACTATGGATAGAATTGCGGCGTTGGCCATCGAGCGCAAGGCCGAAGATGGCTTTGTTCCTCGTCGTTTGGTCGATGCCGAGACGGTGCATATCGCCGACCTTCGTCGCCGTGGCCTCGTTGTCGAGGAGCGCCGTTTGGTTGATGCTGTATCCTCTGCCAACGACTTCCTACTGCCCATCCTCTCCGAGGCACAGAGCAGGGCTCTTGATGCTATCCACGCAGCACATGCCGACGATAAGGTCGCCCTTCTGCATGGCGTTACAGGCTCGGGCAAGACCGAAATCTATATCCACCTTATCGCCGAGACCCTCGCCCAAGGGCGTGATGTGCTGATGCTCGTACCCGAGATTGTCATCACCTCGCAACTTATCGAGCGCCTCGAACGCATCTTCGAGGGTCGCACCACCACCTACCATTCACGCCTTACGCAGCAGCGCCGAGGCCAGACCTATCTGCGCCTTGCCTCATCGTCGGGTGGCGAGTTGGTCGTTGGCGTGCGCTCATCTATCTTCCTGCCACTCAAAAATCTCGGATTGGTCGTTGTCGACGAGGAGCACGACACTGGCTATAAGCAGACCGATCCCTCGCCACGCTACAATGCCCGCGATGCCGCTGTTGTCCTCGCTCGCTTTATGGATGCGAGTGTGGTGCTTGGCAGTGCCACACCCTCGTTGGAGAGCTACGCAAACGCCCTCTCGGGCAAGTATGGCTACGCCCCGCTTATGGAGCGTTGGGGCGATGGTATGCTCCCCGAGGTCGTTATCTCCGACTCGTTGCGTGCCTTGAAGCGTGGCGAGCGCAAGACGCACTTCAACCTCGACTTGCTACAAAATATAGAGCGCTCACTCGCTGGTGGTGAGCAGGTTATGCTCTTCCAAAACCGCCGTGGCTACTCGCCATATATGCAGTGCACCACATGTGGCTACTCGCCTCGCTGTCCGCATTGCAATGTCACGCTTACGCAACACCGCGCCAATCGTATGGAGTGCCACTATTGTGGCTACACGGAGGAGCGTAGCGCCGTCTGCCCCAACTGCCAAACGCAGGATATGCGCTCTATGGGCTTCGGCACCGAGAAGGTTGAGGAGGAGGTTCAGCGAATGTTTCCCGATGCTGTTGTAGACCGCCTTGATGGCGATACCTCGACCTCCGAGTCGGCGTTTCGCCGTATCGTGCAACGCTTCGAGGAGGGAAAGACAAATATCCTTGTAGGCACGCAGATTATCACCAAGGGCTTCGACTTTGGAGGTGTCACTACCGTGGGCATCCTCAATGCCGACAATCTCGTTATGCAGCCCAATTTCCGCTCTTCGGAGCGTGCCTTTCAGCTTATGATGCAGGTGGCAGGTCGTGCAGGTAGGCGCAACGATAGGGGTAGGGTCATCATTCAAACCACACAGCCCCAACACCCTGTAATACGCTCTGTTGCCGTGGGCGACTATATGGCTATGGCATCGCGCGAACTTGCTGAACGCAAGGAGTTTGGCTATCCGCCATACTCGCGTATTGTGCGCTTTATGTTGCGCCATAAGGATTACTCGCTGCTGCATCGTGCCTCGCACTTCTTTGGCGATATTCTGCGCCGTAAGTTCGGCACACGCCTTATGGGCCCTGTCTCTTCGGCTCGCGAGATGATTCGTGGCGAGCACTGCTCGGAGCTAATGCTGAAAATCGAGAATGGAGCATCGTTTAAGCGTGCCCGTCAGCTTATCGCCGAGGCTCGTGATGCCATGGTGGAGCATGAGGAGTATAAGCGTGTAACACTTATTATAGATGTCGATGCTCTCTAACCTCCTTGCCGACCTAAGTTCGTTGCTCTTCCCTTCGGGGTGCGTAGTCTGCGGTGGCGATGTGTCAGGGTCGATGCACGGCATCTGCACTATGTGTCGTTATTCTATCCCTCTTACAAACTTCTGGAAAACGGAGGATAACCCCACCAAGGAGCACTTTGCGGGTATAATCCCTCTGGTGCAAGCTTCGTCATTCTTCTACTTTTCGCACGAGAGCCAGTGGCGTATGCTTATCCACCGCTTTAAGTATGGCGGTGAGTGGCGCCTTGCAGAGAGTTTTGGTCGCTGGTATGGTCGTGAGCTGCGGGAGTCGGGTCTTTATGATGATGTCGATGTCGTTATGCCTGTACCTCTGCACTTTATCAAGGCCATCAAGCGAGGCTATAACCAATCTTCGTACCTTGCCGAGAGCATCGCTCGCGAGTTAGGCAAACCCACCGATAGGCGCTCTGTTCGTCGCCATCGCAACAATCCTCCGCAGTCGCGTAGCTCGATGGGCGAGAGGTGGGCAAATGTCGAAAATCTCTTCTCGGTGGTTAATCCCAAGGCGCTGAGTGGCAAACATATACTCCTTGTCGATGATGTCTTGACCACGGGCGCTACCTTAGCATCGCTCGCCTCGGCCATTCTTGCCTCAGTTCCCGATGCCCGCATCTCTATCGCTACACTTGCCGTATCACGCAAAATTGATGGGGCGAAGTAGGCTCTACGGCCTTAACGCTTCTCGCTCTTTATGGTATATTTTCTGCCGAAACGGTCAGTCGCTGTAATAGTAATTTCGCTATTTTCGGCGGTGCGCTTCAGGCGATAGTAGTGTGGAAATGATATTAGCTTTCGGCGAAGATGTCCCATCACCGAATCATTGTAATTAGCCTCATTCTCAACATAGTAGCGGTAGTCGGGGTCGACCATATCAGTACGCTCCATAGCGCCCATATCTTTGCCATTCTCGGCCCACTCAACACTCCACTTCTTATCCCAGCCTACGATGCGGATAACGACTTCGTCGGCGTTATCTTCGACTATCATAATCTGCTTTTCGGCACTCTCACCAAGCAGACGGTAGCGCCAACTCCACTCACCGCTGCGCTCCTCGATAGTAAGTACCGAGTGGGGTGTGCCATCGGGGCACATAGGCGCAAACCATAGATTACCACCCACCTGCGCCACGCTATGCTCGATGATTTCGGGAGCAATGTCGGCTGTCGAGTTAAGGTGGCGATGACCTGTGATAAAGTCAATTTTGCGACCCTTGGCACGGCGTAAGATTTTGCGTGCATAGTCGTTTAGTCTGTCGGTGCGATAGTTGTACGCCGGGGCGTGCATAAGCATCGCAATATGCTCAATATCAGCACTCTGCTTAAGTGTCTGCTTTAGCCAGCGTAGCTGCTTGCGATCAACAGCGATGCGGTAATCGCTATACGATGTGTAGTCGATGTTGTCGAGCGCCAGGAAGAGCGTCTTGCCAAGCTGTGTGGCGTAGTTGCGAGGGCCAAATACCTCCTCGTAGCGAGCTACGGCAGCTGCCTTGTCGCCTACCGTTGTGCGGTCGTGGTCGTGGTTGCCGATAACGGTGAGAATGGGTATGCCAAGGGTGTCGAAGAGCCCCTTTACGCGAGGCATCAGGTCGAGCGTATCCCAGACATTGTCGCCCGTAAGGTATATGGCTGTGGGGTAGCCCGTCGAGCGATATTCCTCCACGATGGTGGCGATATGTGGAAATATATCCTTTTCAAGGCGGTCGAACTGCTCCTCGGTCTGAGGCTGTGGGTCGCCCACCACGATAAGGTTGAAGCCATCTGCCTGAGCATAGCCCGTAATAGCAAGGCATAGGAGAAGGAGTGATAGTATTGTGCGTTTCATATCTACGAATTTATAGCTGTTTTCGTGAGCAAATATATGAAAAAATTCATAACCAAAAAATTCTCGCGTGTGCGCATACGAGTGAGCGAAATTTTTACTACCTTTGTCGAGTTATGGAAAATTTTGTAGTTTCAGCACGCAAGTATCGCCCCTCGACCTTCGCTTCGGTCGTGGGTCAGCGTCATATAACATCGACCTTGAAGAACGCCATCGAGCGCGGTCAGTTGGCTCATGCCTACCTCTTCTGCGGTCCTCGCGGTGTAGGTAAGACCACCTGTGCCCGTATCTTCGCCAAGGCTATCAACTGCCTCAATCCGCAGAATGGCGAGGCCTGCAACGAGTGCGAGTCGTGTCGTTCGTTCAACGAGGGTCGCTCGCTCAATGTTCACGAGCTGGATGCAGCGTCGAACAACTCGGTAGACGATATCCGCAACCTTATCGAGCAGGTGCGCATCATACCTCAGCAGGGTAGCTACTCGGTATTTGTTATCGACGAGGTTCATATGCTCTCGGCTGCGGCGTTCAACGCCTTCCTCAAGACCCTTGAGGAGCCACCACGCCACGCTATCTTCGTCTTGGCTACCACCGAGAAGCATAAGATTATCCCCACCATCCTCTCGCGTTGTCAGATCTACGACTTCAACCGCATCAAGGTTGAGGACGGCGTGGAGTATCTGCGCTACATAGCCGATAAGGAGGGTGTTACGGCCGATGATGAGGCGCTCAACCTTATCGCCCACAAGGCCGATGGTGGTATGCGTGATGCCCTCTCGATGTTCGATAAGGCGGTATCGTTCTGTGGCTCAAATCTCTCGTATAAGGATGTGGCGGCAACGCTCAATGTTCTCGACTACGACACCTACTTCAGCGTTACGGAGATGTTGCTCGGTGGCCGCTATGTCGATGCGTTGATGCTCTTTGACGAGGTGCTGTCGAAGGGCTTCTCGCCTCAGGTCTTCCTTTCGGGTCTGAATGCCCATATGCGCGACCTGCTTATGGCAAAGGGCCCCGCTATCGGGCTTATCGAGTTTACAGGTACGCTCGTCGAGCGCTACCGCAAACAGGCGACGACGGCCGACGAGGGCTTCCTCTTCAATGCCATAGCGTTGCTCACCGAGGCAGATGGCAAGATACGACAGTCGTCGAACCAACGATTGCTTGTTGAACTGGGACTTATGAAGATTGCGGGTCTCGGTCAAAAAAAAAATAGCGAGGTAGATAACTCGACCCTCGCAACCGACTTTGCATTGCCCGAGTTGGTGGCTTCGGCGCCCATGCAGCCCCAAGTGGCACAGCCAGCGCCCACGCCCACACCCACACCCGAACCACAGCCTGCGTTGCAACCACAGCCAACGCCAGCGCCAACTCCTGCTTCAATGCCCGAGACTAAGGTAGAGGAGGTTGAGTCTAAGGCAGAGCCCAAGCGCCCTACGATGCGCCGATTGGCAGGCACTATCTCGATTAAGGAGATGGTGAGTGGTGGCGTTAAGACAGCATCGGAGCGTGTGTTGGAGGAGGCGGCAGCCGAGGCGGCGCACCAAAGCATCATCGACCCCAAGACGGCCGAGAAGTTGGAGGGCGCTCGCGAGAAGATAGATGCCGACCTCGGTGCTTCGCGCCCCCGCTTCCGCAAGATATTCTCGGAGATGCGCATTGAGGGCAATACCGTGACGGTTACGGTACCTTCGCAGGAGCTTAGCGAGGATATCCTTCGCGATAAGCGTGAGTGGCAGGGCTACCTTGCCAAGATGGCCGAGGTGGATGGCTACATCGAGATTGAGGTTGTGGTGAACGAGAAGATTAAGGTGGCTCGACCCATCACCATCGAAGATAGATTGAAACACCTGGTGGCGAAGAACGCCAAACTTACAGAGATGATAGAGCGCCTAAACCTTGATGCCGAGTAGGCGAGGGTGGCGCAAAACGAATGATAAACAATTAGGAAAACTATAAAACGATGATTAAGGATTTTGTTCAGGAGCTTGAGTGGCGCGGTATGATTCATACGATTATGCCCGGCGCTAAGGAGCAGTTACAGAAGGAGATGACAACGGCATACTTGGGTATCGACCCCACTGCCGACTCACTACATATCGGCCACTTGGTGGGTGTTATGATTTTGAAGCACTTCCAGATGTGTGGCCACCGCCCCATCGCCCTTATCGGTGGTGCTACGGGTATGATTGGCGACCCCTCGGGTAAGTCGCAGGAGCGTAACTTACTTGACGAGGCAACCTTGCGCCACAATCAGGAGGCTATCAAGAACCAGTTGGCTCGCCTTATCGACTTCGACTCGGAGGCCGAGAACCACGCCTTGTTGGTCAACAACTACGACTGGATGAAGGAGTTCTCGTTCTTGGACTTCGCTCGTGATATCGGCAAGTGCATTACCGTCAACTATATGATGGCCAAGGACTCTGTTAAGAAGCGCTTCAATGGCGAGGGTGACGGTATGTCGTTCACGGAGTTCACCTACCAGCTTTTGCAGGGTTACGACTTCTTGCACCTCTACCAGGAGTACAACTGCAAGGTGCAGCTTGGTGGTGCCGACCAGTGGGGTAATATCACCACAGGTACGGAGCTTATCCGCCGTAAGTTGGGTACCGAGGCTGAGGCTTTCGCTATCACCTGTCCCCTTATCACCAAGGCTGACGGCACGAAGTTCGGCAAGACCGAGTCGGGTAATGTATGGCTCGATGCTCGCTACACCTCGCCCTACAAGTTCTACCAGTTCTGGCTCAATGTCAGCGACGATGATGCAAAGCGCTACATCAAGATTTTCACTTTGCTCGACCGTGAGACTATCGAGAAGCTTATCGCTGAGCACGACGAGGCTCCCCACTTGCGCGTATTGCAGAAGCGCTTGGCAGAGGAGATTACCACAATGATTCACTCGAAGGAGGAGTTGGAGAAGGCTCAGGCAGCATCGAACATCCTCTTTGGCAATGCTACCTCCGAGGCATTGCGTTCACTCGACGAGGCAACCTTGCTTCAGGTATTTGAGGGCGTTCCCCAGTTCACCATTTCGCGTGCCGACCTCGAGAAGCCCTTTATCGACATCGTGGCTGAGGTCTGCAAGGTATTCCCCTCGAAGGGCGAGTGCCGCAAGATGGTGCAGGGCGGTGGCGTACAACTCAACAAGGAGAAGGTTGCGGATGCTATGCGTAGCCTCTCGGAGGGCGACCTTATCGCTGGTAAGTACCTCCTTGTGCAGCGTGGCAAGAAGAACTACTACCTTATCACCGTTGAGTAATGAACCCGATGTATACCATTCGCCTCGACGGCATCTATGTGCGTGCGTTCCACGGCTGCTACGATTTGGAGCAGCAGGTGGGCAACCGCTTTCGTGTCGACTTGGCGATTACCACACCTCTGGGCACACTCCCCGAGACCGACGATGTTCGTCAGGCGGTCAACTACCTCACCGTCTTCGAGATTGTAGAGCGCACGATGCAGCTGACACAGCGCACCATCGAGGCTGCGGCAAAGAATATCATCGTGGCAGTAAAGGAGGCGTTTCCCCAAATCGAGAGTGTGGAGTGTACGGTGGCGAAGATTGCACCCCCGTTGGGTGGCAAAATCGACCGAGTAAGTGTAACATTAATTGGATAGCATAATGGCTGAAAATTCAACATCTCGCGGAGGCTTTGGCGGTAAGGTTGCCGCAATCCTCGCTGCCGCAGGCTCGGCAATCGGCCTCGGCAACATCTGGCGTTTCCCCTACATCACCTCGGAGCACGGTGGTGGCGCCTTCATTCTTATCTACTTGGGCTGCATCCTCTTCTTGGGTCTGCCCCTGCTTATTGCGGAGTTCTCGGTGGGTCACAACACCAAGCGTAACCCTATCGATGCCTTTGCCACCATCAAGCGTGGCTGGGGCTGGCTCGGAGCTATGGG